>CAIWOY010000195.1 GCA_903914415.1 uncultured Phycisphaerales bacterium
TTCATAGCGACAGATTCATTGATGGTATCCATAGATGTTCCTTTCACGAGTTCGTGTGCCGTCTTACCGCCGAGCCTGGTCCTGGCGCCGTCCAGCGCACTCTCATTCCCAGGAGGGAAGGACCTCCGGGAGCCGGTTGGCTCCCTAGACCGGGACTTCCGGAGGTCTTGCTTCGAAGTTCAGCTTGTTATCCTGCCGATCACCGGGTCCGCTCGCGTTCCAGGTTTCCGCGGGAATGGTGCGGGCGAGCAGGTATACGTGCACCACGGTGCCGGTCGTGAACACCGCCACCACCGTTCCCGTGGCCAGCTCGACTTCCGCGGCCGCCTCGTGCACCTCCACGCCGGTGATGCGCTTGATCTCCTGCCGCAGCGCGTCGGAGGCGCTGGCGAACAGTTCCCGGTGAAACTCCTGCACCTGAGCGGCGCCGGCCGGGCTCTTAGCCAGGGCCTTCTCGGCCTGCGACAAGGCCCCGTGCACCGTGACCACCAGCGTGCCTTCGCTCTGGACCACGGTTACCGACTTGGGGACGACGCCCGTCCGCTGCTGCTCAAAAACGCTGGCCGCCTGGGCGATCTGCTGGGCCATGGTCGATTTGGACTTGTCCATCGGGTCCGTCCTTTGTGGTCGCGACGACTGCGCCGCGGCACGCCAGAAAAACAAAAAAAGCCGACGTGATCGAACACCCGGAGGTGTTCGATCACGTCGGCGTACTCGTTAGCGAGCCACCCGGCCCGGCCGGGCTGCCCTTTATTTAGTCATCCGACAACTTCGACGCGGTTGTCCTGGCGAGCCAGACCGGGGCCCGCACAGGCTCCGCGCTACGATTATCATAATCGGGCGGATCAGTGAAAACAAGTGAGTTTTTTCCCACCGGCAACCTTTCCCCCGCCCGGGGGGCTTTTGTACAATGCCGCGGAAATCGCCCGGAAACCGATGCCCCGCGCGTTTTTGCTTGGTCCCGGCGATCGTCCGTGCAAGAACCGCCGAGTTGAGACCACGCGCGTAGGAGGTCGCGATGAATACGCAGGGCGAAATCGAAGCCGCCGTTTGCGAGCGGATCAGTCGCTTTGAGCATGAATACATGGGGCGGGGGCCCAAGGACATTCACGCCTACCTGATCGGCGATTTGCTCGTGGTCCGTCTTCAGGGCGTGCTGACCGCGGCCGAACAGCAACTGGTTGGGTCACTCCCGGCGGAGAGGGGACGGGACCTCCTCAAGCAAGTACGCACCCAGTTGATCGAAACGGCCCGGCCGGTCCTGGAAGCGATGGTGCTGGAAGTGACCGGCAGCCAGGCGCTGAGCATGCACCACGACATCAGCACCATCACCGGCGAAGAGGTCGTGCTCGTCACGCTCGCTGAGTCGCCGCTGTTCCGGGAGAAAAAGACCAAGTAGGTCAGCCGCTGCATTCCCTTCGGACTGAGCTGCCCTGCCCGGCGCATTCAAGCGCCGCGAAGGCTCCCAGCCGCTCGATGATCCCGCGGCTTCCGGAACGACAGCAGCCGGCGGCCCCGCATGCCGCGTCAGGCGTTGGCGCTCCTCAAAGCGCTGTGTGCAAAGAAGATCTTCGCGGCATGGTCGACGGGGGCCGATCCTCAACCTAAAATACGCTTGTGTTCGGCCTAGCAGGCTGATCGGACGCAGGCTGCGCGGGCTCGCGACGTGCATCCCGCGCTCTCACCGTGCGGCTCTCCCAGGCAACACCCCTGCGTGTGGAGCGCGCCAGAAAGGCAGGAATGGAACTTCCTCGCCGCGAACGTGGCGACGAGTTGTGCCGGCCGGGCGAGCTGACCGCCGTGCGCGCGCGGCTGCGGGCGCTCTCGCGTCGCCACGAATTGGTCAGCGTGATCGCCTGCGCCTTCGATCAGCGCACACGCATGTTGCCGTTCATCTATGCGGATACGCGCATGGCGCCGGCCGGCGTGCGTGCGATCGGATCGGCCCTGGTCGACGCCGGCTTCGCGAAGACCCGCATCGTCCTCCAGCAGTGGAACCCGAACTTCCGTCCCGCCCAGATGCGCCTGGACGGCCGCATCCCGGACCTCTTCCTGGTGTCGAGTATGCAGATGCACTCGGCGCCGGCCGACGCCCTGCTCCGCGACGCCTGCCAGATCGACCCGGCCCACCGACCGCTGATCGTCGCCGGCGGGCCGCGCGCCATTTACGAGCCCTGGACCTTCTTCAGCGCCGACCCGCAGGACCCGTGGGGCGCGGACGTCGTGGTTACCGGCGAGGAATTCGTGCTGTTGAGCCTGCTGGAGGCGCTGCTGTCGGTTCGCGCCGCCGGCGAATCGATGCGGACAACTTTCCTGCGCGCCCGCGACAGCGGCCTGCTCGACGACATTCCCGGCTTGGTTTACGCCCGCACCGATCGCCACGGCGTGCCGGAGGAGTTGATCGACACGGGCATCCAGCGGCTGGTCGGCGATCTGGACGAGCTGCCGCACCCCGTGCTCGGGTATCGCCTGCTGGAGCCGCCCAGCCACAAGCCCACGCTCGGGGCGCAGGCGCTGCCAGCCAGCCTCGTGCGCAAATACAGCCCGATCGCGTCGCTGGTGCTGACGTTCGGCTGCAAGTTCACTTGCCCCTATTGCCCGATTCCGGCGTACAACCAGCGGCAACACCGGGTCAAGAGCGGGCCGCGCATCGCGGACGAGATGGTTCGCCTGCATGAGGAGTACGGGATACCGTATTTCCTCGGGGCGGACGACAACTTCTTCAACCACAAGCAACGGACGCTGGGCATCCTGGAGACCCTGGCCGGAACGACGGTCCGCGGCCGCGGTTTTCGTAAATCGATCCGCTGGGGCACCGAAGTGACCGTGCACGACACGCTCCAGCTGAAAGAGCATCTGCCGCTGGCGAATCTGGCGGGCATCCGCTGGCTATGGCTGGGCGTGGAGGACATGACCGCGACGCTGATCAAGAAAGGCCAGAGCGTGGATCGCACCTCCGAGGCCTTTCGCGCGTTACGCAGCCAGCGCATCTGCCCGATGCCGATGATGATGCACCACGACAGCCAGCCGCTGTATACGGCGGGAAAACCGTACGGGCTGCTGAACCAGGTGCGGCTGCTGCGCAAAGCGGGGGCCGTGAGCCTTCAGGTTCTGATGATGACACCGTCGACCGGCTCAAAGCTGTATGTGGAAGCCTTTACCTCGGGGCTGGCGTACGAGAGCGTCGGCGGCCGACGGGTTGAATCCCACATGCTCGACGGAAACTACGTGGTCGCGTCGCGGCACCCGCAGCCGTGGCGAAAACAGCTCAACATCATGGCCGCGTACCTGTACTTCTATAACCCCGTGCGGTTTGTCGTCGCGTTGGTGCGGCCCAAGACCGGGGCTCGTTTCGTCGACGCCGTCTGGCAAATCGTCGGCATGTATGGCCTCGTGCAAACGATCCGCCGCACGTTCGGCTGGGCCGTGCGGCTTCTATTCGGGGGAATCCGGCGGCGCACAAACGTTCCCGACAGCCCGTTGCCCATGCGTGGCATTGGCGGTCAACCTGCCAGCCACGCTCTGCGGTCAGCGTCCGCCGGGGGACAGCGCCGGCCGGACCGCGTGGCCCACCCGATCGCCGGCCCTGGTAGATGGGAGCGCACGCGCGCCGCGGGCGCCGCCGCGGGCGCAGCGGTCGAGCCGCCCGCAATCGCGTTGCCCTCGAGCATCGATCCCGTGACATGATCGGCCAGCTCGCTCCGGCGCGCCGGCCGCAGAACGGAGGCAGAGTGTCAAAGAAAACGCGACCCTCCATGCACAAGCGTGAGCGCGAGGCGCGGAAGAGCCAGCGGCAACAGAAGAAAGCCGAACGGGCCGCGGCGAAGCGCGACAAAACGGCCGAGAGCTCGGCGCCGGAAGCTTCAAGTCCATCGACACCTGAGGGCGTCTTGCCGCCGGACGCGCTTTGATTTGAGTTCGCTCAGTCACGCAGGGGAGCGGCACGTGGCCAGCCGGGTCACGTGCTCGATGGTTGTGTGTGCGCCATCCACGACGGCCAGCTTGTTCAGTTGCGCGTTCTGCCGAGGTGCGGATGCCCCTCTTTTCCGCGAACGATGTTCGCATTGTGTTAGCGCACGGCGTTCCGGGTCGATTCTGCACTACTTAGAGCGCCTGACAAAACCCAGATGTGAGCCGTTTCCAAGGGCATAATCCACGCACAATCCTTCCACGATCGAATCATCGAGACCCCACCCCGTGCTGCGCGACGGCGCAGGCCACCCCGCCCGAATGGGTGAGGCCCCGGACGGCGTCACCCCCGTCGAATCACCGGCGACGGAACACTACGGGCCGCGGTCGCGGACGAACACGCCCCAGGTGCCGTTCGTGTCGCCCGGCACGAGGTGGATCGGCGTCACTCTCGAACGCCACGTGCCGCCGGTCGGCCGAGAGCCAGGGGGACGCACTGCCGCCGTGGACGCGAAACGCCCGCGGCGATCAATTCTACTTCAGCCCCAGGCTGTGGAACCCGCCCCCCGCCAGGCCGACGAAGCCGCTGTTGGGCGCGGGCACGTTGCATTGGCCGGAGTCGTTCTGGCCCCAGCCCACGATCGAGCCGTCGGACTTCAGCCCTAGGCTGTAGTAATAGCCCGCCGCCAAGCCGACAAAGCCGCTGTTGAGCGTGGGCACGTTGCATTGGCCGTCGTCGTTTCTTCCCCAGGCCACGATGGAGCCGCCGGACTTCAGTCCCAGGCTGTGCTCCGAGCCCGCCGCCAAGCCGACGAAGCCGCTGTTGGGCGCGGGCACGTTGCATTGGCCCCAGCCGTTGTTTCCCCAGGCCACGATCGAGCCGTCGGACTTCAGCCCCAGGCTGTAGTTCCCGCGCGCCGCCAAGCCGACGAAGCCGCTGTTGGGCGCGGGCACGTTGCATTGACCGTCATCGTTCCATCCCCAGGCCACGATCGAGCCGTCGGACTTCAGCCCCAGGCTGTGCAACCTGCCCGCCGCCAGGCCGACGAAGCCGCTGTTGGGCGCGGGCACGTTGCCTTGGCCGTAGCCGTTGTCTCCCCAGGCCACGATCGAGCCGTTGGACTTCAGCCCCAGGCTGTGGGAATCGCCCGCCGCCAGGCCGACAAAGCCGCTGTTGGGCGCGGGCACGTTGCCTTGGCCGTCGTAGTTCGATCCCCAGGCCACGATCGAGACGGTCGGCGACGAGCAGGGGTTGGGGGAGCAGGAGCCGCCGCTGGTCCAGGTGCCCGTGCAGTTCGCCTGCGTCGTGACCGAGCAGGTGCCGTCCACGGCGCAGCAGGAACCGGTCGGCTGTGGGCACGGATTGGGGGTACACGTTCCGCCGCTGGTCCAGGTGCCCGTGCAATCCGCCTGCGTCGTGACCGAGCAGGTGCCGTCCGCGGCGCAGCAGGAACCGCTCGAGCTGTCGGACTTCAGCCCCAGGCTGTGGAACCCGCCCGCCGCCAAGCCGACGAAGTCGCTGTTGGGCGCGGGCACGTTGCATTGGCCTTGAACGTTGTTTCCCCAGGCCGCGATCGAGTCGTCGGACTTCAGCCCCAGGCTGTGCGAGTTGCCCGCCGCCAAGCCGACAAAGCCGCTGTTGGGCGCGGGCACGTTGCATTGGCCGTAGCCGTTGTATCCCCAGGCCACGATCGAGCCGCCGGACTTCAGACCCAGGCTGTGGTCCCCGCCCGCCGCCAAGTCGCTAAAGCCGCTGTTGGGCGCGGGCACGTTGCATTGGCCGTCGGCGTTGTCTCCCCAGGCCACGATCGAGCCGTCGGACTTCAGCCCCAGGCTGTGGTCGTCGCCCGCCGCTACGGCGACGAAGCCGCTGTTGGGCGCGGGCACGTTGCATTGGCCGTAGTCGTTGGCTCCCCAGGCCACGATCGAGCCGTCGGACTTCAGGCCCAGGCTGTGGTACCCACCCGCCGCCAAGTCGCTAAAGCCGCTGTTGGGCGCGGGCACGTTGCATTGGCCGTAGTCGTTGTTTCCCGAGGCCACGATCGAGTAGGAGCCGGTCGGCCCCAGCGACGGGACGCCGGTGTCGCAGCCGGGCAGGGCCAGGGCGAAGGCCGGGAGCAGGCCGAGAATGAATCGGGTAAGGTACGAGGGGCAAGTATGGGTCATGACGATCTCTCCGGTTGCGAGAACTTAGAAACTGACGTTCGACCGTCATGATAAACCAAAGGGAGCACGGAATGCAAGCGCCACTCCGGCCTGTCCGACCAGCCGCGACAGCGACGTGTATCACTTAGGGCGCAGCCGAAGGCAGGGGGTTGAACGCCCGGTCGGGCGGCACTTGCTTCATGGGCACTCGTCTACAAGGCCTTTCTTTTGAACGCGGGTGCTGCAGCCATGACGCCCGAATCCTCGGCTGCTGAGAGGCACCGCCGTCACGACGCCGCATACTCTTGCGCAGGATTGATCGGCTGGTCATGCGCCTCTACGGGCTGCCCAGCCGCAAGGCCGTTGACTTGGCCGAGGCAGCCTGCGGCGATGGTCGGCAAATCAAGACCGATTGACCAGCGGTCGTTGAAACCGCAGGTCCTCGTATGTAAGCTGCGCGCAAGTTGATCTTGCCGAGCATCTACCTGGGGAACGCCTGTGGTAGAACTCATCACTCGAGCGCGCAAGCCGCCGATTCTGACGCCCTCGTCGCTACCCTGTCTTCGAAACGTCGCGACGATCAACGTGACGGAAGGCTGTGCCCTGGGCTGCCACTATTGCTACATTCAGGGGTACTCACACTACCCCGGTGCGAACCGAGTTAACCCTGTACGTCAATACGCCAGAAGTAGTGGCCCAGGAGCTGCAGCGCAAGCGCAAAAAGCCGCAGCGAGTGTACTTCAGTCCATCAAGCGATGCTTTTCAGTACTTGCCGCAAGTCCAAGACGTATCGCTGCGCACGATGGCTGTGCTCCTTGGAGCGGGAATCGAAATCGCATTCCTGACGAAGGGCTTCATCGCGCAGGCGTTCCTCGGACTTTTTGCTGCCCACGCCGAGCGGGTATTCGCGCAGATCGGCATCACGACACTCGATCGGGGCCTGTGGCGCCGCTTCGAGCCCCGCACGGCCCCGCCGCACATGCGTGTGGCGGCAATCGAGGCGCTTGTGCGGCTCGGCATCCATACAACCGTTCGGCTCGATCCATTGATCCCGGGACTCACGGATTCGGACGACAACCTCCCGCCCCTCTTGCGCGCGCTTTCGCAGGCGGGCGTTCGCGACGCGGCGGCAAGCTACCTTTTCTTGCGCCCGCAGTTTGCAGGCCGCGTTCAAGCGCTGATCCGCGCGGGCGAGTTGGCTGGCGCCGACCGCGCGCTCTGGCCGTATCAAGAGTTCGCGGACGGGTCTGGCGGCGGCGCAATGCTGGCGCGGGAAGAGCGTGCCAAACGCCTGGCGCACTTGGAGGCGCTGGGCAACAGCGTCGGCATTCGCATTCGCCCGTGTCGCTGCAAGAACCCCGAGTTCGCGCCGGAAACCTGCGGGATTACGGGTCCCCGCCTTCGTTTCGAGCGTGTCCACCAACGCAGGCCACTTTCGGCTTTCACAGGGCCGATCCGGTTTAGAGCTGCGCGCGCGGCTTCCAGCCAATGCTCCGCATGCCGGCGTTTCTTCCTCCAGTGCCGACGTGACCGGATCAACCTCGGCGACGAACGAGACATTCGCGGCAGTCCATTCGTCCATACATGCTGGCGCGTTTTCGGGCCGCTCAGCCCGCCTGCGCTTCGCTCAGTTGCCATACGGCTGGAATGGGAATCGCATACATGCCGGGGCCGAACGGCAAGAGCTCGGTCCCGCCATAGAGCAACACGCCGCGATGGAAACGATCGCCCACTGCTTCCGCCAAGTGTCTTAGCCCCTTGAAATCGTCAGCGGTGATCGCCGCGCTCGACTTGACCTCGATGCCAACGATGCGACCGCCGCCCCCTTCTAGCACGACGTCCACTTCAACCCCGGTGTGCGTGCGGTAGTGGAACATGTGCGGGTGCGCTCGGCTCCACGTGGCGTCCTTGCGCAGCTCGGCCACGAGGAAGTTCTCCAGCACGTGACCGAACGCCGCCGGATCGGCGGCCAGACGCGCGCGGTTGGACTTCAGGAGGTAGACGAGCAGCCCCGTGTCGCACAGGTACATCTTCGGCGATTTCACGAGCCGCAGCCCCCGATTGCTGAACCACGGCGGCAACAGTTGAACCAAGAACGTCAGTAAGAGTTCACCCGTTTGCAGTGCTTGCGGCGGGTAGCGGCGGGAGTTGGCCGGTTTGCAGGTAGGTGCGCAGGGCGTCGGCGATCGTCTGGAGCGGGTCGTGGCCGCGGAGGCGCAGCGTGCGGTAAACGCTCATCAA
>CAIWOY010000196.1 GCA_903914415.1 uncultured Phycisphaerales bacterium
CGAGGCGGCGCTCCGCGGAAAGCCCGAGCTCGCGGCGTTCACCTGCGAGGGCTGCCACCTCGGCACCGGCCGCGAGTATCTCGAAGAAGAGGACCGCGAGACAACTGGCCGCGACGAGGCCGAGGAGAGTGACTTTCTGCTCGTTCTCGGCGGCCGCTACGCCGCCCCGCGCCCCCAGCATCGCGGCCTGCCGCCACTGCACTTCGAAAAGCTGACCTGCACGGCGTGCCACAGCGGCCCGTGGCCGGAGTTGGAGCCGAAACAGTTCCAAACGGCCATGGCGCACCGGTTGGGCCTGCCGACCCGCGACCGAAGGGATGCCGATCCGCCGCAGATTCTCGGCCCGATCTTCGCTCGCGACGGCAATCGCAAGCTCGTGCCTCACAGGATGGTCTGGTCCAAAGGCAAGTCGGAGCAGACGACGCCCTACTTATGGCCGCTTGCGCACGACGTACGGCCGGCGACGCAGGCGCTCGGCGTGCGCGGCTGCACCGATTGCCATGCGATCAACGCACCGATCGACTACGGCCACACGGTCCTCACAGCCGGCAGCGCCGAACCTCCGCGCCCGGCGGGCACAATGCTCGCCCTGCGCGGCGACGACGCGACCTTGCGAAAGGCCTGGGCGCTCGGATTCCAGGGCCGTGACGCTTTCAAGTGGTTCGGCTTCGCCTGCGCCGGGCTAATCGCAGTCCTGCTGCTGCGCTTCGTCGCGGACGTGAGCACATGTAGCGCGGAAATGCCGATTTCCCCGCAAAAGCCGGCCGCCCTGACCGGCTGGGAGCATCTCTTCCACTGGCTCGCGATCATCGGCCTGTTGATCCAGGCCGTGACCGCCTTCGGCTCCAAGCTCGCGGGCGTACAGACCGAGGGCTGGCGGCTTCTCATCCACATGGCCGGCGCACCGCTGTTCATCCTTGGCCTGACCGGCACGACGCTCCAGTGGGCCGGCCGTTGTCGCCGAATTCGCGCCGGCGGCCTCCAATTGTCGCTGAACACGCCGCAACGGCTCATGTTCTGGGTTTACATCGCGGCCGGCTGGGCCGTCATGATGACCATGCTCGTCGCCATGCTGCCGCTGGCCGGCTACAAGGGGCAAGTGCTGCTGAAGGAACTCCACGAAGACGCCGCTTGGGTGCTTGTGGGTGCACTGGTCGTGCATACGATCGTGTCCTGGATCGCCCGGCGGGCAAGAAGGAAGGCTGCATAATGCGCCAGATTCTATTGATCGGAATGGTGGTCACGCTGGGTCTGGTCTTCGCGCGTCCGGCGGGCGCGCAGGAATCCAAGCCTGCCGCCGCGACGCAACCGGCGAAACCGGATGAAAAGGTCGACGCCAAGAAACCGGACGAACGCGGCTTCGTGCCCGTCGAGCTGAAGCTGCCCAAGCCCGCGTTCAAAGGTACGCCGACGAACGTGCCGCCCGGCACGAATCTCGAGCCGCCGCGCAAGGGCCCGCGCCCACCGGTGCTCGCGCCGCCAGAGACGAAGAACGTCGCCCCGAAGAAGCCCGTCACGAGCAGCGACACCGATCCGATCATCGGCAATGTCAAGATGGTGACGGACGGGAACAAGGAGGCGTCCGAGGGGACGTATGTGGAGTTGGGCCCCCGGCTGCAATGGGTACAGATCGACCTCAAGGACAAGTACGCCGTCTATGCCGTCGTGCTCTGGCATTTCCACGCCAGCGCGCGGGTCTACCATGACGTGGTCGTGCAGATTTCCAACGACCCCGACTTCATCGACAAGGTCGCGACGATCTTCAACAACGACCATGACAACACCTCCGGGCTCGGCCTCGGCCAGGACAAGGAATACTGGGAGACGTACGAAGGCAAGCTGATCGACGCCAAGGGCGTCGTGGGCCGCTACGTCCGACTCTACAGCAAGGGAAGTACCGCCGACGACCAAAACCACTACACCGAGGTGGAGGTCTACGGCGTGCCGGCGAAATGAGCCGCACTCTGGTCCTCGTCGCGCTACTGCTTGCCAGCGTTGCTCTGGCGCTCGCGTTTCGCCTGCCACAACTGAACCTGCGACCGATGCACGGCGACGAAGCCGTCCACGCCTACAAGTGCAACGAGCTCTGGCAATCTGGGCAGTACGTCTACGATCCGGAGGAATACCACGGACCCACGCTGTACTACGGCACCCTGCCGGTTTTTTGGCTAAGCGGCGTCAAGGGGTGGGCGCAGACGAGCGCGGCCGCCTATCGCATCGTGCCCGTCTGCTTCGGCGTTGGCCTGATTCTGCTGCTCTTCCTTGTGGCCGACGGCCTGGGCCGGCCGGCGACGATCTGCGCCGCCGTGCTGACGGCCATCTCCTCGGCAATGGTGTTCTACAGTCGGTACTACATCCAGGAGACTCTGCTGGTCTTCTTCACGTTTCTGGTGATGGCCGCGGGCTGGCGATTGACGCGCGCGGGGCGCATGTCGGGCCACTGGAGCTGGGCCGTCTTACTCGGTGCCGCCATCGGGCTGATGCACGCGACGAAGGAAACGTGCGTCATCGCGTGGGCCTGCCTCGCGGCCGCACTGGCGCTCGTCGCGCTGTGGTCACGAAGCTGGTCGTGGCGGGTCCTGGTGCGGGCGGTGGCAGTCGCGCTGCCGGTCGCAATTCTGGTCTCTGCACTCCTATTCGCGGGGTTGTCGGGCCACCTGGGGTGTACTCTGGACTCCGTGTGCGGGTACGCGACCTACTTCCGGCGCGCCGCCGGCACGACTCACTATCATCCGTGGTATTACTACCTTCAGGTCTTGCTCTTCGCCCACTATGCGCCCGGGCCAACCTGGAGCGAAGCGCTTATCGTCGTGCTCGGCGCCGTCGGCGTGTTTGTAGCCTCGCGCGGCCGCGCGCCGACGGGCGTGGATCTGAATCTGGTCCGCTTCCTTGCCGTCTATACACTACTGATGTTATGTGTGTACTCGGCTATCCCGTACAAGACGCCGTGGTGTGCACTGGGATTCTTGCACGGCCTGATTCTGCTGGCGGGGGTGGGCGCGGCGTGGCTTTTGCGTGTTGTACGCGTGCGGGGCGCCCAAGTCTGCGTGGGCGTCGTTCTGCTCGCGGCGGCGGGCCAACTGGGCTGGCAAGCCTGGCGGGGCAGCCACGACTATGTGTTCTGCGCCGACCCGCGCAACCCCTGTGTCTACGCCCACCCCGTCCGCGACGTCGAGGCCCTGGAAGCCGACGTGGAGCGGCTGGCCGCGGCCTCTCCCTTGGGACACGACCTGCTCATCCGCGTCGTGACCGAGAACTGCTGGCCGCTGCCTTGGTACCTGCGGCGCTTTGGGCATGTGGGCTACTACGAAGACATTCCGGACGACGCCGACGCGGACGTAGTCCTTGCATCCACAACGCTGCAGCCAGAGCTTGCGCTGCGTTTACACGGTGACTACGAGGTGACCTACCGCGGCCTCCGGCGGGACGAGGTGCTCGCGGTCTACGTCCGCCGCGACCTATGGGATGCGTTTCGCGCACGACAGACGCGAGCCGGCACGACGACGGCGACCAGCCCATGACCCACGCCGAAACTGACCGGCTCCGCGACCGTCCCGGCGGCGACGACGCGCGCGGTTGGCGATTCGCATTTGACGCCATGGCGTGCACGTTCGGCCTGCAAATCGTGCACGCCCGCCAGGATTACGCCCGTCAGGCCGCGTGGGCCGCGTGTGCGGAGATCGATCGACTCGAACAACTCCTGAGCCGCTTCGTCCCCTCTAGCGACATTAGCTGCCTCCATTCAGCCCAGCCCGGCGAGTTGGTGCGCGTCAGCACCGAGACTCTCGAGTGCCTGCAACTGGCGACGCAGGTGCACACGGATACCAACGGTGCGTTCGACATCGCTTTTCGCAGCCGGCGCACGCTCGACCCAGACGTGCCGCCGCTCGTCCTTGACCCCGCCGCGCACGCGATCGGGGTACAAGTGGCGGGGCTGATGCTGGACCTGGGCGCCCTCGGGAAGGGCTACGCCGTCGATCGCGCCGTCGCCGTGCTGCGCGACTGGGAAATCCACGCGGCGCTCGTCGACTCCGGCCAGAGCACCGTGCACGCGTTGGGACACCCGCGCGACGCGGAAGCATGGCGGGTGGGCCTGCGTCGGCCAGGCCAACAGGACACGCTGCTCGGTACGATCGAGCTGCGCGACCAGGCTTTGGGCGGCTCCGGCCAGCTCCTGCACGGCCCGCACATCATCGACCCGCGCACCGGCAACCCTGTGGGTACTTCGATCGCCGCCTGGGCCGTCGCGTCGACCGCGGCGCTGGCCGACGCACTCTCGACGGCGTTCATGGTGCTGAGCCCGGCCGAAGTGCAGGCGTTCTGCGCGCAGCACCCCGATATCTCGGCTATACTCTGGTCTCCCGCCGCCCAAGACGGCGAGTTACTCTGTTTTTCGACGCAAGGCGGCCTCGTGCAGCGCGGTACGGGGGTGAACTAGCGCCTGCATGCACCAGGAAGCGCAGCATGACCCGGAAGCAAACGATCTCGCGACGAGCCTTTGTGCGGAGCGCGGCCACGACGGTCGCCGCATTCTACATCGTCCCGCGGCACGTGCTCGGCGGCCCCGGTCATACGCCGCCCAGCGAGGTCATCACGCGGGCGGTGATCGGCACCGGCGGGCAGGGGCTCACGCACGTCGTCGAGAACGCGGAGGACCAGCCCCCCGTCACGCTTGCCGTCTGCGACGTGGACCGTAAACACCTGGAAGCGGGCTTGAAGAAGGCCGGCCGAAGCTGCGAAGGCTACACCGACTTCCGGCGCGTGCTCGACCGCCGGGACATCGACACGGTCCATATTGCGACGCCGCCGCACTGGCACGCGGTGATCGCGATTGCGGCGGCTCAAGCGGGCAAGGACGTCCTGGGGGAAAAGCCGACGACGCGCACGATCGGCGAGGGGCGGGCGCTGGTGGAGGCGATTCGCCGCTATGGCCGCGTGTATCAGGTCAACACGCATTCGCGCTTCGAGAACGACTACCAGTTTGGCGCGACGAAACGGCTGCGCAAGCTCGTGGACAGCGGTTTGCTGGGCACGCCGCTCACCGTGCGCCTGACGCCGGCGCTGGACTTCAACTGGAAGGTGAAAATGTGGTCCGGGCGAACGGACCTGACGCCGCAGCCGGTCCCGGACGTGCTCGACTACGAGCTGTGGCTCGGGCCGGCCCCGCGGAAGCCGTACCATCCGCACCGCGTCCACCAGAGCTTCCGCGGATACTGGGACTACGATGGCGGCGGATTGGCGGACATGGGCCAGCACTACCTCGATCCCGTGCAGTACTTTCTGAACAAGGACGATACGGGGCCGGTCGAGATCGAGACCGACGCCCCCTGGCCGCCGCACCCGGACGCCGTCGGGCTGTGGGGGACGATCACGCTGAAGTACGCGGACGGCACGACGCTGATCCTGCAAAGCGCCGAGTGGGGGCAGGCGGACGCGCCCGGGCAGCCGTACCTGGCGGGACCCAACGGCAAGGTGTTCGACAATTACCGCACCGATCCGCCCGGGCTGTTCGAGCAACTAAGCCAGCTCCCGGACCCCGAGCCGCTGCTTGACTTTGAGACCGCCGTCCGCACGCGGCGGCAGCCGGGTGGCCACGCGGAAGCGGCGCACCGCTCGTGCACGCTCGTGAACCTCGCGAACATCGCGATCCGGACCGGCCGCAAGCTGCGCTGGGACCCGGCCGGGGAGGAATTCGTGGGCGACGAGCAGGCCAGCGCGTTCATCCACCAGCCCATGCGGGCGCCGTGGCATCTATAGGAGCCTCTGCCATGATCGTGCTGCATTCCGGCGTTCTTCGCGCAGCCACGCTTGCTCTCATCTGTGGCGCGGCGCTGGCAAGCCGGGCTGACGAGCCGTCGCCGCAGCTCAAAGCGCTGCTGGCCAAGCTGCCGGCGGAGCGTCTCGACGTTCGGGGCGAGCTGCTCGCGCTGGAGCCGGCGGACATCCGCGCGCTGTGCGGGATGCTGGTCGAGCCCGGGACGGCCGACGACAACCCGGCGCGGCTGGCCCTGCACGGCTTGGCCCTGGCGCTCGGCGACCCGGGGCAGGCCGCCCGGCGGGCGACGTTCGTGCAGACGCTCGGCGAAGTACTGAACGGCGAGTCGCCGCCGCGCGACGGCCCGTTCGTCATTGAGCAACTGCAACTGGGCGGCGGGCGGAGCGCGGTCAACGCGCTGGGGCGGACGCTGACGCACGAACGCTGGTGCGCGGACGCGGCACGCGGACTGGCCGCAGTCGGCGGCGAGCAGGCATTGCAGGTGCTGCACGCGGCGCTGCCATCGGTCGGCGCCGACTGCCGGCCGGCCGTCATCGCGGCCCTCGGCGAACTGGGCGATCCGGCGTCGGCGACGGAGCTGCTGAAGGACGCACGCAGTGGTGACCGCGCCGTGCGGCTGCTCACGCTGCACGCTCTCGCCCGCAGCGGCGACCCGCAGGCGCTGGACACGCTCCGGCAGACAGCCGAAACGGATTCGTGGTACGAGCGGTCGCAGGCCACCGACGCCCTGCTGACCTACGCAGACCGGCTGGCCGAGTTGAACCATGCCGATCAAGGGGCCGAGATCCTGCGCGACCTGCTGCGCACACGTACTGCGCCGGGCGAAACCCACGTACGCTGTGCGACCCTGCACGGGCTCGCCCGGCATCTGGGCGTTCAGGCCCTCGGCGACCTTGTCGCCGGGCTGGAAGACGAAAACACGCAGGTGCGGGCGGCGGCGGCCAATGCAGCCGCCGCGCTGCCCGGGCCGCAGACAACCGCCGCCCTGCTCGGGGCCTTGGCGCAAGCGAATCCCCGCGGACGCGCGGGAATCCTGGACGTGCTGGCGCGGCGAAACGACACGTCGGCCTTCGCCACCGCCGCGAGCGCGCTGCAGGACCCCGACCACGAGGTGCGCCTGGCGGCGATCGCCGCCGCGGCCAGGCTCGGCGGTGACGGCGCCGTCACTCCGCTCATCGGCGTACTGGACACGGCCGAGGCCGACGAGCGCCAGGCGGCACAAGACGCCTTGGTTCGCGTGCCGGGACCGCAGGCCACGCAGGTGATCGCGGACGCGGTCGCCGCTGCGCCGCCGCAGGCCCGCGCGCTGCTGCTGGACGTGCTGGCCGCGCGGCCGCGCACCGGCGATTTGGCGGCCATCTTCGCCGCCGCACAGGATGGAGATGTCGCGGTCCGTGCCGCGGCTCTGCGGGCGCTGGCGGCGCTCGGTGACGAGCCCGCGCTGGCCCGCGTGTTGGAATTGCTCGTCACAACCGAGACCGAAGAGGACCGCACGGCCGCCGCACAAGCCGTGGCCGCCATCGGCCGGCGGTTCGCCAACCGCGAGCGGGCGACGGCGCAGGTCATTAATGCAATGGAAGGCCGATCCGTGCCTGTACGCGCCGCGTTGCTGCATGCGCTCGGGCAGCTCGGCGGGCATTGGGCGCTGGAGGCGGTCCGCGCCGCGCTGGGAAGCAAGGACCCGACGCTCCGTGAGGCCGGCGTGCGGGCGTGGTCGGAATGGCCGGACGCCGAGCCCGCACCCGCCGTGCTCGACTTCGCCCGCCAGACCGACGATCCCCGGCTGCAAGTGCTGGCCGTGCGGGCGTACATCCGGATGATCGGCCTGATGACGGACCGCCCGCCGGCCGAGCGGCTGGAGCTGTATGTCACGGCCCTGCAAACGGCCCGTCGGCCTGAGGAAAAGAAGCTCGTGCTGGCCCAACTCGGCCAAATCAAGGAGCTCGACAGCCTCCAGCGGCTCGAGCCGTACGTCGGCGATGAGGCACTGGGGGCGGAAGCCGTCGCGGCGTCGCTCAGCATCGTCGAGGCGCTGCTTTCGGCGCACGCCAAAGACCTGCGGTCGCCGCTGGAGAAACTCGTCGCCGCGGCGCCGACGCCGGAGCTTCGCGGCCGGGCGGAGGCGACGCTGAAACGACTGGAGCAGTACGAAGGGTATATCACCGACTGGTGGGTCGCCGGCCCGTACGTAGAGCAGGACAAGCCGGGACGCGAGCTTATGGACCAGCCGTTCCCGCCGGAGGAACCGGACGCAACCGGGGTCCAATGGCGGAAACAGCCGGTGGGGCAGGAAACAGAGGCCGCCTGGGCGGTCGATCTGCACGCCACGATGCGCGGCGACAACCGTGCGGGCTATCTGCTCACGCGCGTGTACAGCCCGCAGGCCCAGAAGGCCCGGCTCGAGGTCGGCAGCGACGACGGAATCAAGGTGTGGCTGACCGGCAAGGTCGTCCACACGAACAATGCCCTCCGCGGCATGGTGCCCGGCGACGACAAGGTGCCGGTGAGCCTGCACGAGGGCTGGAACACGCTGTTGTTGAAAGTGACCAACGACGGCGGCGCGTGGGCGGCGTGCGCCCGCTTCCGGTCGCCCGACGGCGGCAACCTCCCCGGCGTGTACGCCGAGGCGGGCGAGAAGCCGTAGCTTCGCCTTCGAGGCGCTACACTTGGTGACTGCGGCGCTCGACCGCTGCGCGAGGCGTCGCACCGCATGAGCCCCCAGCAGGAGACTGGCTGCATGGATAAGTTCGTCCGTTCGGCGGGTTCGGCTATCTACACCCATACCCCGCGACCGTCGTCCTGGTACTACCAGCATCGACTCCCGCTGTCGCACTTCCCGCTGTGGCTCGCGGGCCTGCTCGCCCTTGCGCTCGGCGGCGGCTGTGCGTCGGCGCCGCGCTTCCCGACCGCGCTGCAGGTGGACCGGCTAGGAGACGATACGGTGCTCACATTCGACACGGACGGCGACAAGCACGCGGACTATTGGCAGTACGCCGGCCCGGACGGACGCAAGCACGCCCTGGCCTACGCCGACCATGCCGGCGGCGCCCCCGGTGCGCGAATTGAGCTGGACGAAATCAACGCCGCGGACTGCCCGCACTTCCTCATCGCGCTGGACGGCGTACCGTTCGAGCTGGTCGACCAGCTCTATCGCGCAGGCCGCTTCCGCCTCTTCTATCCGCCCGCCCGCGTGATCTGCGGCTACCCGGCGATGACCGACCTCGCGCTGAACGACCTGTTCGACGCCGGCCACTCGCTCGGCTTCCAAGCCATGCACTACGACCGGTCGGCCAACCGCCTCACGAACGGCAGCACGTCCTACCTCAGTGCCAGCAACTCGCCATGGGTCAGCAAGCTGAGCTACCGTTGCTCCTTCTGGTGGGACGTGCTCGTGTACCTCAACCCGCAGCCCGTCTTCAACCACGAGATGAACGGCATCCGCCAGCAGTTCGCACGGATCGACGCCGGCGACGCGTACGCCTACTCCGTCGGGACGGCCGGCCTCGGCACGCGCGGCGGGCGGGACGCGATCTTGACCTACCTGCGCGCGGTCGACGACCTCTGCGAACGCCTCGTCTTCGAGCGCCGCGGCCGCGTGAAGATCACGCTCACCGCCGACCACGGGCATAACCTCGTGGAAAACAAGCTGGTGTCCTTCGACGACCTGCTCAAGCAGGCGGGCTATCGGCCGACCAGCACGCTCCGCGGCCCGCGCGACGTGGTCACGATCGCGTACGGCCTCGTCACGTACGCGGAGTTCTTCACGCGCGATCCGGCCGGCGTGGCGCGGTGCCTGCTCGGGCACGACGACGTGGAGTTCGTCTGCTACCCGGACGGCGACGCGGTCATCGTCGCCGACCGCAACGGCTGCGCACGCATTACCCGCGGCGCGACCGGATTCCGCTACGACGCCAGCGCCGGCGACCCGCTGCGCCTGTCGCCGATCCTGGAGCCGCTGCGCCGCGACGGGAAAGTGTCCGCGGCAGGCGAGATCGACGCGGCGGCGCTGTTCCAGGCGACGCTCGAACACGACTACCCCGACCCGCTCGTCCGCCTCTGGCAAGCGTTTCACGGAGAGGTCGAGAACACGCCGGATGTGATCGCGAACCTGCGCGACGGCGCCTGCCACGGCTCGCGCTTCTTCAACGCCATGGTCGGCAAGGTCGCCAGCACCCACGGCTCGCTGAACCGGATGAACTCGACCACCTTCGCGCTGACGATGCTCGGCGAGCTGCCGCCCGCAATGCGCTCCGCCGAGGTGCTCCCCGCCCTCGAACGCCGGCGCGAAGCCCGGTAGCCGCCCTACGGGTACGGGCAGAAAAAGTAGCGCCGGCCCCCCGTGGCCGACGTGGGAGGCGGAAACGCAGCATTTGCCGAAGCGGCCCTGCCCAACTCCACGAACGCCCAGGTCGCGTCCTGGTTGAGCACGCGGGCTCCGGGGATCGTGCGGAGATACCACGCCACCGCCGCACCGATGTCCGGCACCTGCTGGGCCACGTGATCGAAGCGCAACGGCACGTTCTCGGTCTCTGTGCTCATGGTGCTGTTCCTGCGGCCCGCGACGAAGCCCGATGTATCCCGGCCGGACCGCGCCCCGGCGCGCATGCACAATCTGGCGCCGCTCCTATAGGATGGTAGCATGAGTTCGATCCGGCTCCAGAACGTGATGAAGCAGTTCGGCGGACAGGTCGTGCTCGCCGACGTCTCGCTCGACCTGCACAGCGGCCAGATCGCCGCCCTCGTCGGCGCGAACGGCGTGGGCAAGACGACGCTGTTTCGTCTGATCGCCGGGGAGCTCACCCCGGACATCGGCACGGTCACGACCTCCCGCGGGCTCGCGGTTGGCTACCTGCCGCAGGAGCCCGACGTCGCCGTGGACACGACGCTGCGGGCAGCGGTCGCGGCGGCCTTCGCGGACCTGGCAGCGCTGGAAGAGAAGCTCCAGGCGCTCTCGCAGCAAATCGCCGCGGAACACCAGGGGCCGCGGCTGCACGAG
>CAIWOY010000197.1 GCA_903914415.1 uncultured Phycisphaerales bacterium
ATGGCCTGGCAGGACCGGCTCGGGCCGGACTACTGTCTCATCATGCCGCTGACGCCGAACCCGGGGACGGTGATGGCGCGCACGCTGGCGCCGCTGCGGGGGCACGGAATCGACGGCGACTTGGCGCACTACAACTTCCACACGCCGGTGTGCGCGACGGAGGCGTTGGATTTGCCGGCGCTGCGGGGGATGTACTGGCGGACGCTGCTGCGGCCGAGCTGGCGACGGGTGAGCTGGGCGCTCCGCACGACGGTGCTGGAGCGCGACGCCCGCAAACGCCGGGTCAGCCTGTCGTTGCTCCGCCACAGCACGGGCATCGCGACCGAGTGTCTTTTGGGGGCTTTGCTGCAAACCAGGTCGGCACGGACGAACTGCTATTCGAGGAGACCAGCATGGTACGACACGTGATTACAAGCAAACCGGTGGCGGGCACGGCGGTGTTGGCAATCGTGATCGGCGGTGCGGCTCTGCTCTGGCACATCCTGGCGTGCATCGAGAGTCCGATGGCCCACTCGCCCAGCGGCAAAGACCTGGCGTTCGTCACGATGGAGCCGTACGACGACCAGGACTTGCTCGTGGCCGGCACGCACGCCTACCGGCTGCTCGTGCTGTCCGAGGGGAAGCAGTTGCGCACGGTCGAGGAGACGACCGCGAGCATGTTGACGGCGCCCGCCTACAGCCCGGACGGCAAACAGCTCTGCTACGTGCGCATCCCGCTGCTATCCGCCGCGCAGGCCGCACGCGTCGAGGAGCAGGTCAAGAACTACTACGAGGCGAAGAAGTCGCGGCCGAAGCCGATGTGGGAGCAGCCGAGCAGCGCGCCGGCTGCGAGTGCTCCGACGACCGGACCCGCGGCGGTCGAGACGACTGACCATGCGCTGCCCGCGCTGGAGGGCATCGTCGAGTTCTGCGACAGTCTGGAGCGGAGCCCGGCTGTCCCCATCATGGTGGTCGTGCGCGACGCGGCCTCCGGGAACATCGCGTCCACGACGCACTTCGAGCTGTCGCTCCTGGGCTCGGAGGCCGGCCTCGTGATGACCTATCTGACGCTTCGGCCACAGTTCAGCCCCGACGGCCAATCTGTATACCTGTGTGCCGGCAACGTGGCCGTCGCCGTCAATCCGGCCAAGAACGAAGCTCGCATCCTGGGCGCGCCGGCGACGGTCGCAGCGCTGTCGCCGGACGGCAAGACGCTCGCGATCCTCCAGAAGTCCGCGCTGGGCTTCATCGACACGACCGGCGAGTCTGCGTTCTACAGGCGGTGGGAGAAGAACATCTCGCTCGGTGGGCTGACGTGGGCGGACAAGCACACGGTGGCGGTGCTGGAGGCGGCGGAGGACAGCTCAAATCTCGTGTTGCACTACGTGGAGCCCGACGGGACGCTGCGGAAATCCGTTGCGATCCGGCTGCCGGAGCACGGCAAACAGGAGGGCGTCAACACCGGCGCCCTGGCGCTGGCGCCCGACGGCCAGCACGTGGTGCTCGCGTTTGAGCACGACGTTTTCTTCCTGAAAGCCGACGGGACGTCGCTCAAGCACTGGCACGGCGACGACGAGCAACTTGTGCAGCCCACCTTCTCGCCGGACTCGCAGCGCGTGGCCTTCAAGCTGATGCAAAAGGAGGAGGAGGGGTATCCGCGGGCCGCCGCGATCGTGTTCTGCACGCCCGTCGGCGAGGAGGTGTCGCGCGTACCGATCCCGAAGATCGATCCGGCGACCACGCAGGCGGCCGGCGGCCAGAAGTAGGGCGGGTGATTTACCGGCCCTGCGGCGAGACCGACTATGGAAACGCTGACGGCCGCTTTCGCGTACGTGTGCGGCCAGGCACGTTGTTTCGTGATCGACGGCGTGCCGCTGCCGGTGTGCCAGCGCTGTGCCGGTCTGTATGTCGGCGCGTTCGTGACTGGCGTCTGGCTGCTGCTGAGCCGCGCGGCGCGGCGCGGACTGCCGGTGTACGGCGTGGTCTGCGCTCAGGCCCTCGCCCTGCTCGTCGCGCTGGCCGGCGGTCTGCACGTCCTCGATTCAGGACCGACCTGGCGGTTGCTGTGCGGGCTGTGGACCGGGCACGTGGCGCTGCTCTGGCTGGTCGGCGGGGGCAACCAGCTCCGCGCAGCGGCCCGCGGCGGCCCGGCGGGACCATGCGTCTGGGCGCTGCCGATCAGAGCCCGGAGCGCCAGCGAGGGGTTCCCGGGAAACGCAGCGGCGCACGGCGAACCCGTCGCTGGCGCTCCGGGCTCTGACAACTGGGAGCGCCGCCAGAATGTGGCCGCGTGGCTGGCCATCGTGACCATGCCCATGCTGGCGGTGTTGCTCGCCGCGCTCCCTGCCAGGGGTTGGCTCATCTGGACCGCCGCGATCATGGCTGGGGCCGGGCTGTTGGCTGCGGCCGTGCTCGCGGCAGGAGTGTCCATGCTGGTCGCGGGGCGCGCGTGGGTGCGACATGTCCGCGCCGGCGTGTATCCGTCCGGGCGAGCCCGGTTGTCGCCGGGTCCAACCGGCCCTATCATGCCGCCCCCGGTGCCATGAGGGATCACGACGACTATGTCTTGTGCGGTTAACGCGCCCGCCCCAAAGACCAGCCTTCGACACGAGCTCGCCGTCGGCGCGCTTCTGGCCCTGGCCGTGCTCGTGTTTCAGGGCGCGTCGTTGTGGGACGGCGTGCGCCACGATGACCATCTGCACCGCTACAAGCTGCGCACGCTCGGCTGGGGCTGGCACGACCTGATCGAATCGACGACCTTCGACTTTCCGGGTCGGCAGATGTCCTTCTGGTGGCAGCAGGAGCCAGCCCAGTGGCGATACCCCCGCCCGCTCAAGATGCTCATCATGAAGGCCGAGTTCGTCCTGGTCGATGGCCGGCCGATCGGGATGCACGCCTTCAGCCTGATATGGCATTGGCTCTGCACGCTGGTCGTCTACCGGCTGTGCCGGTGGGTGTTGGCGTCGTGGCGTTGGGGGCTGCTGGTCACGTTCCTGTTCGTGATCAACCCGAACGGGGCGCTGGCGGTAAGCTGGACCGCGGCGCACGACACGCTCATCAGCACGTTCCTGCTGGTGGCCGCGGTCTATGCGTACGCGCGGGCGTCGTTCGATGAACAGCGTGCGCCGACGGCATTGCGCTGGCGGCCGTGGCTGCTCGCCGTGCTGCTGTGGGTTGCGTCGTTGTTCGCCCGCGAGTCGACGATCGTCTTCCCCGCGTTGGCGCTGGGGCTGGACCTGTGCTTCGGCGGGCGCGGGACTGCCTGGCGCCGCCGCGGCGTGCACGTGACGCACGTCCTGCTGGCGCTGCTCTACCTGGCCTGGCGGTTCTGGCTCTTCCCGACCGGGCAATTTCCCGGCGGGTATCTCGACACGCCGGCCAGCGCCGGGTACGTGCTTTGGGCGATCGGCAAGTGGGCCGAGCTCGCCGGGCTGCTGCTCATACACCTGCCGCTCCATTCGCCCCTCGACTACATGTCCAGCCAGACGGCTCCTGTGCTCGTGGTCCATTTCGTCCTGCTCGCGGTGGTCGTGGCCACGCTGGTCGGCTTTGCCCGGGCGACCCGCGGCGTGCGGGGGCGCTGGTTCGGGCCGCTATGGCTATTCGTGTGCTTTGCCCCGGTCGTGCCCATCGCCTCGATGCCGCACTTCGCGTACCTCCCGTTCGTCGGTTACGCGCTCAGCATCGCGGCGTTCCTCGCGGTGCAGCCCCGGTCGCGGCAGCGCCGGGCGGCCGTGGGGACGGTGGCGGTCGTGCTGGTGGCGTTCGGCGGTCACCGCCTGGTCAACCGGGCTTCGTGCCGTGCCGAGCAGTTGATCGCGGCGGATGTTCAGTTCACGACTCCGCCGCCCAAGCCCGGGAGCAAGCTCTTCTTCATCAATCTGCCGCTGCCGGCGAGCTTCACGACGTTCGCGCTGCGGGAAGCGTGGGGTGTGGACGACATCGTCGGGTACACGCTGACGGTGGCCTCGCAGCCCCATCGCATGGACCGGCCCAGCACGGTGGAGCGCATCAGCCCGTACGAGCTGGTCGTCTCCGCGGAGCCGCCCGGGTACTTCACGACGGTGTCCGAGCGCTGGTCGCTCAAGATCACCGGGGCTGGCGCGCATTTCGAGCCTGGGATGACCGTGCCCGGTCGACTCTTCGACACCACCGTGCTCGAGATGGCCGGTGACGGCGTCACCAAGCTGAAATTCACGTTTCACGAGCCGCTCGACCGCAGCGACTACTACTTCTACGTGTCAACCCCCGAGCGGCCCGCGTACCGGCTGCGATTCGACCCGGCCTTCGACGCGGCTGCCCTGACTGCGGAGACCGCCCGCTTCCGCGCCGAGCACGCGCGGGAGTTGGCCGAGCGGGACGTGTTTCCAAAGATCGCGGGCTGGCTGCGCCGCAAGTAAGCGGGGGGGGGGCGGGGCTCGATCACGGCTTCGGCGGCGTGCCCCAGCGCGGGCGGTAGACGACCAGTTCGGGGCCGCCGCAGATCACGTTCCACTTCAAGGCCACGGAGGAGACGCGTTCGAGCACGTCGGTGCGCTGGGTCAGTTCCGTGTACCAGTTTGGAAAGAGGATCACGTAGGCCGGGTTGCGCTGCCGGAGGTAATCCAGCAGGTTGCCGCCGTGCAGGTAGTGGCTGACGAGCTGCGGCTCGACCAGTCCGACCGTGTCGAGCACTGGCCGCCGGCTGATGAAGGCGATCGCGCCGATGTCGTTCGTGGCCACCAGCTCGCCCGGCGCCGTGTGGTCGCGAACCCACTCGCCGAGGTGCACCTGCATCGTGTTGATGTTCGAGACGGCGACGACGGCGAACGCCAAGCGGATCACCAGGGCGGGGCAGGCCCACGCCAGCGCCCGGCGAAGCTGAACCGGCAGCGGCACGCCGGTCCAATTCCAGAACGGCCGGCAGACGAGGGCCCCGGTGACCGGAACCGCGGCCAGCACCAATACGATGAGCACGAAGCTCAGATGCGCGTAGTAGCGCTGGAACTGGTACCAGAACAACGTGCCCGGGTCGACCAGGGCGCGGGCCGGCGGGTAGGCCAGAAACACGATGAGCGCGAGGCGCCGGCCGGCGGCGCTCGGGCTCGTGTCGCGCCAGGCGGCCAGCGCTGCCTCCCGCAGCCCGAATGCCAGGGGCGCACAGTTGAGCGCCAGGCCGATGCCCACGCTCAGCAGCAGCAGCAGGGGCCACACGGTGAGCGCCAGCAGGACGCGGACGACCCCGCCGCGCGCGATGGCCGCCGGCAAGCCGTTGAAATACGCGATCGGGAGCCCGCCGAGGGCGACGGCCTTGGCCCCGAATGTCGTCGGGAGCAAGTGCCGGTCCTGGTGCCAGTGATAGGCGCAGTACGCCGCCAGAACCAGCGCCCAGATGCACGCGTGAGGCCAGAAGTCGGCCGCGAACCGGACGAGGCGCCGGCGGGGCGCACGATACGCCGCCACGGCCCGCTCAAGTGCAACCAGCGGCAGCAGGATGACGAACTCCGGCCGCACCCAGACGCACAGCGCCAGCGCAACGGTCGCCCAGACACGCCGCCGCGGCGCGGCGTACCACCACAGCCCAACGAGCAAGAGCAGCGTGTAGACGGGGGTCTCCATGCCGCTGTAGGCGCCGAGCACGGTGGGGTTGATGAGAACGGCCAGCAGGCCGCCGGCGCGGGCCAGGTTTCGGCGCCCGGTCCAGGCGTGCAGCAGGGCATACACAACCCACGCCGTTGCGACGCCGCAGAGACCGCCCAGCACGGCGGAGGCCAGATACCAGTCGCGGACCAGCGCGTAGACGCCCGCGAGGAGCACCGGATAGAGCGGAGCGGTGCAGCCGCTGCTGGGCACGCCCCGGTTAAACGCCATCTGGCCGTCTTCGAACAGGTTGCGGGCAAACTGGAGGTGGATGTACGCATCGTCGAGCGGAAACCCGACCTGCCCGGCGACGAGGCGTACGCCGAGCCAGTAGGCCAGCGTCAGGACCAGGAAGCAGCCGGTGATCGCGAGGAGGTCGCGGCACACGACGGAGCGCGGCTCGGCGGGCTGAGCGGGTCTGAGAACGCCTGAGTCCATCGCTACACGATACGCTCCGCGGGCCGGGAGTGGAATTCCGCCGCCCGGCTCCGCCCGTCGCGGCGAACTCCGCAAGCCTGTGCCACCGCCCTCCGGTTTCCGGCGAAGAAAAGGATAGAATACGATGCGGCATTAACACCGGGGCGGCAGCGGACGCGCCGTGCGGCGCTGCGGTCCGGAGCGGCGTGGTGGTCGAACGGCGGCCGCCGCTTTTCGGCGGTCGCAGGAGTGGCGAGGCGTATGGACGTGTTGCGATCGGGTTTGCGGGCGCGCTGGCCGGTCGTCGCGGCGCTGGTCTGGGTGTGGTCGGGCTTGCTCAGCGGGATCAGCGCCGAACGGCTGCTCGCGGCGGAGCGCGGGCGGGATCAGCCGGCGTCGGAGGACCTCGCGCAGCTCCAGGCCCAGTTGCCCGACGTGCAGTCGATCTCGCGGGCGTTCAAGCTGGTCGCCAAGATCGCCCGCCCGGGCGTGGTGCACATCCGCGTCAGCGGCGGCGAGCGCGGCGCGATGTCGGAAGACGAGATCGAGGAATACCTGCGCGAGCGGCTGAAGGACCGCCCGAACGAAGAGCAATCCGACCCGAACGATCCCGAGTCCGGCAAGAAGCGGGAAGACCTGCGCGAGCAGATGCGACGTTGGCTCCAGCGCATGCAGCCGCCGCCCGGCGCGGGCAGCGGGATCATTCTCGACACGGCGGGGCACATCCTGACGAACAACCACGTCGTGGCGGGACGCAACGACATCACCGTGATTCTGCACGACGAGCGCGAGTTCCCGGCTAAGGTTGTCGGCACCGACCCGAAGACGGACCTCGCCGTCGTCAAGATCGACGCGCCCGACCTGCATCCGCTCAAGCTCGGCAATTCGGATGAAATGGAGGTCGGCGACTGGGTGATCGCCGTCGGGTCGCCCTTCGGCCTGCAACACACCGTCACGCACGGCATCGTTAGCGCCGTAGGCCGGGCCGACATCATGGGCGTCGGCATCGATTACCAGAACTTCATCCAGACCGACGCGGCGATCAACCCCGGGAATTCCGGCGGCCCGCTGCTGAACCTCCGCGGCGAGGTGGTCGGGGTGAACACGGCGATCGCGACGCACGGCGACGGCGTGAACGCCGGCATCGCGTTTGCGATTCCCTCGAACATGGCGCTGCGGGTCGCCGAGCAACTCAAGACCAACGGGAGCGTGACCCGTGGATACCTGGGCATTGTGCCGCTGGCGGTGGAGAAGACCGACGTCGAGATCTTCGGGTTGCCCTCGGCTGGCGGGATCCTGGTCGGCGACGTCGTGCGGAAGTCGCCGGCCGACCACGCCGGCCTGCAAGTGGACGACGTCGTCGTCAGCATTAACGAAGTGGAGATCGCCGGTCGGGAGCAGTTTCGGCGGCTGGTTGCCGATCTGCGGCCGGATGAGCGTGTGCGTCTCCGCGTGATCCGGGACGGCCGCGAGACGCCCCTCACCGTGCGGATCGGGGTCCAGCCCGAGGATCTGCGCCGGACCGCCGCGGTGTCGACGCAGCTTGGGCGCGCGATCGCACGCCTGGGTCTGCGGGTGCGCACGCTGCGCGTCGGGATGTTGCCCGCGTTCGACGAGCACGCGCGCGGTGTGGTCGTGGTCGAGCGCGACGAGGAGTCCAAGAACGCCCCGGACGTCACCCCACGCGAGTTGGTGGTGGGCTGCAACGAGTATCCGGTAAAGACCGTGCACGATCTCGAAGAGGCCCTCACGCACATCCCCAAGAGCCGCGAGATCGTGCTGAAGATCCAGGAGCCCACCGGCGACATGAAGCTGGTGCGCATCAAGCCGCGCAGCCGGCGGTAAGCACCGTGCCGCGCCGGCGGCCCACGTCGTCAGCGGGCCGGTGTGGGTGACGGAACGGGGCTGGTCGAGACCTGTACCGCGTCGTCCGCGCGGACGAGGTCGATGTGGCAGCGCCACGGGTCGGCCGGGTGGGGGAAGTCCGTGCGGTAGTGTACGCCGCGGGATTCGCAGCGCGTGGCCGCACCGGTCGCGATGGCGAGCGCGACGGTGAGCATGTTCTGCGTCTCCCAGGCCTGGGGGTCGTCGAAGACCTTGTCCATCACGTAGCGCGACCAGAAGTCGATGATCTCGAGCGTCTCCCGCAGCCGATCGCCGCTCCGTTCGACCGCGACGTTCCGCGACATCAGGCTCGTCAGGCTGTTGAGCACGTCGGCGAGGTCGAGCTCGGTGCGGGAGGAGTGCGGCAGCAGGTGACTCACGGGCAGCGGGCGGTCGATGCGATTGCTGGAGGCGGTGCGTTCGGCCGCGCGCCGACCGGTGCGGCGGCCGTAGACGAGACCTTCGAGCAGGGAGTTACTGGCCAGGCGGTTTGCGCCGTGCAGCCCGCTCGACGCGACCTCGCCGCAGGCCAGCAAGCCCGCGAGGCCGGTTTGCCCCTGTTCGTCGACCACCACGCCGCCGACGCAATAGTGGGCGCTCGGCCGCACCGGAATCAGGTCGCGCTCGGGCTGCACGTCGAAATCGCGGCAGAGGCGGTCCAGGTTCGGGAAGCGTGTGGCGAAACGGCCGGGCGGGAAGTGCCGCACGTCCAGGTACACGCACGGGGCGTTCTGGCGCTTCATCTCGGCGGCGATCGCCCGGCTCACGATGTCCCGGGACGCCAACTCGCCCCGCTCGTCATACGCGGCCATGAAACGGTGCCCGGAGCGATCCACCAGATACGCCCCGTCCCCGCGCACCGCCTCGCTGATCAGCTCGCGGGCGGCCCCGGCCACGTACAGCGTCGTCGGGTGGAACTGGATCATCTCCATGTCGCGCAGCGTCGCCCCGGCACGAAACGCCATCGCGAGGCCGTCGCCGGTGGCGATCGGCGGGTTGGTCGTTTCGCGGTACGCGCGGCCGCAGCCGCCCGTGGCCAGGATAGTCGTGGTCGCCCAGAAGATCTGGTGGCCGTATTTCGGATGGTACGTCACGGCCCCGACGACCTGGCCGTCGTGCGTGAGCAAGTCGATTACGAAGCACCGCTCGAAGATCCGGATGCGCGGCTGGGCGCGAGTCTGCTCCACGAGCGCGCGGAGGATTTCGCGCCCGGTGGCGTCCCGGGCGTGCACGATCCGCGGCAATGAATGGCCGCCCTCGCGGCCGGTTTCCAGGGTTGTCCCGCGCTGATCGAAGCGGGCCCCGGCTCGTTGGAGCAGCGCGATGATCTCGGGGGCCTCGCCGACGACCTGCCGAATCACGTCCTCGTGCCCCAGTCCGCACGCCACCGCCAGGGTGTCCTCGGCGTGTTTGGCCGGCGAGTCCGCGGGATCGGTGGCCGCTGCGATGCCCCCCTGCGCATACGCGGTGGCCGATTGCTCCAGACGGTCCTTGGTCACGACCAGCACGTCGCTCGCCTGGCCGGCATGCAGCGCCGCCTGGAGGCCGGCCACGCCCGAGCCCAGCACGAGCACGTCGGTGAAGAGATGCGGCAGCCGCTGCTGCTGGAAGTTGGTCAGATAGCGGCGACGGCCGATGGCAGTGCTCATAATTGGAGTCTAGCGCCCGAACCGCCGGACCTTCACGTCCGTGACCAGCATGTTCATGCGGGCGTCCGTCGGGTCGGTGGGGATGGTTGGGAAAACCTGCTCTTCCAGTGCGACGGCGCACGACACGCCGCGAAACTCCGGGTGCGAAAGAAACCGATCGTAGAAGCCCCGCCCGCGGCCCAGGCGGTTGCCGTGCTCGTCGAACGCCAGCCCGGGCACAACGACCAGGTCGATATCGGCCGTCGGCACTGGTGGACCCTCAACCGGCTCGCGGATGCCCATGTAGCCCACCTCGACGTCTGTCGCCAGCGACTGAATCTCGATCGGGAGCATCCGACGCTGATCCCACGTCACGCGCGGCGCCAGCACGCGCTTCAGGTCGGCCCAGGCCTGAATCGCCAACTGCGACGTGTCGATCTCCTGCGGCGTCGACAAAAACAGCATCAGGACCTCGCCCCGCTGATACTCCGGCTGCTGGCACAGCAGCCCACAGACGAGCGCGCTCCGCCGCCGCAACTCGTCCGCCGGTACGGCTGCCAAGCGCTGCCGGACTTGCTGGCGCAGGGCTCTCTTCGGCACGCTCAATCCTCGCGTTCGTCGGCCGGCGGCGTTGGCCGGGCCTGCCGGAGGTCGCGCAGGCGCGCCGCCAAGCGGGCTTCGTCGCCACGATTGGTGGGATTGTAGTACGTCTTGGCCACGCCGAGGTAGTCCTGGTCGACAAAACCGCGGGGGTCGTCGTGCGGATATTGGTAGCCCGCTCCACGACCGAGTCGCGCGGCGCCCGGATAACTCGCGTCCCGCAGGTGTGTCGGGACTGGCAGCGTGAGGCCTTCCCGCACGTCCTGACGCGCCGCGGCGATCGCCGTCGTGACCGCGTTCGACTTCGGGGCGCAGGCCACGTAGACCGCCGCCTGCGCCAGCGCGAATTGACACTCGGGTAGCCCAACCGCGGAAGTGATCTGTACCGCGGCGGCCGCCAGAATCGCGGCCTGCGGGTCCGCGTTCCCTACATCTTCCGAGGCGCAGATCGCAACGCGGCGGGCGATGAAGCGCGGGTCTTCGCCGCCTTCGAGCATCCGTGCCAGCCAGTACAGAGCCGCGTCCGGATCGCTGCCGCGCATGCTCTTGATGAACGCTGAGGCCACGTCGTAGTGGATGTCGCCGGTCGCGTCGTAGGGGATGACCTTGCGCTGGAGCGACTCGGCGGCGACGTCCATCGTCACATGTGGTCGCGCGCCCATATCAGAGCCCGGAGCGCCAGCGACGGGTTCGCGGGCCGCCGCTGCGCTTTCCGGAACCCTCTCGCTTGCGCTCGGGGCTCTGATGGACAGCACCGCCACCTCCAGCGCCGCCAGCGCCCGCCGTGCGTCGCCGTCCGCCCGTTCGGCGATGAAGCGAAATGCGTCGTCGTCGCAGATCGCGTTGCATTTCCCCAATCCACGCTCGCCGTCGGCCAACGCGCGCCGGAGCAACTGCTCGATTTGCGGCGGCGTGAGCGGATGCAGCTCAAAAATCTGGCTGCGCGAGATCAGCGGACTGTTGACCGAGAAGAACGGGTTCTCGGTCGTCGCTCCGATCAGGATGAGCGTGCCTTCCTCGACGTCCCGCAGCAGCACGTCCTGCTGGGCGCGGTTGAAACGATGAATCTCGTCCAGAAACAGCACCGTCCGCTGCCCGCTGCCCGCCAGCCGCTCGTGGGCCGCGTCGATGACCGCCCGCACTTCTTTGACCCCCGCCTCGGCCGCGTGCAGCGTGACAAACGCGGCTTTCGTGTACGCCGCCACCAACTGCGCCAACGTGGTCTTGCCGGTGCCCGGCGGGCCGTAGAGGATCGCGCTCGTCACGCGGTCCGCTTCCAGCAGTCGCCGCAGCAGCTTGCCCGGGCCGACGAAGTGCTCCTGCCCGACGAACTCGGCGAGCGTCCGCGGCCGCATCCGCACGGCCAGCGGCTGCACGCGCCGAAAGGCGGCGTCGCGCTGTTCGGCGAAAAGGTCCATGCGTCAAGAGTATACCCCGCCGCGCAGTCCGGCGGGCCGTGCTCTTCATCGGCTACGGGGGCGGACGGCACGTGGGATGATGCTACAACGGCTCGTCGATGGCCGCCGTACGCGTGATGTGGAGGGCGCGGCGGCCGTGGAGTTGGCCGGGGAGGCCGGCGTACTTGTTGCGGCCCTCGATCTGGAGGACGAGCTCGCCGCCAACGGCTTTATCGAGCTGGATGATGTCGCCGGGGCGCAGGGCGCGCAGCTCGCTGACGCGCACGTGGGCGCGGCCGAGGAAGGTGGTCAGGTTCACCTTGGACTTGGTCAGGTTGCGGTGGATGCGTTTGCGTTCGATCTCGGTGGCCCCTTTGCTGCGATAGCCGAACCACGACTGCGTGGTGAGCTTGCTCAGCACCGACTCGATGGTGTTGAACGGGATGCAAATGCTCATGGTGCCGGCGGACTGGTTCATCTTGATCTCGAACGTGATGAAGACGACCACCTCCGACGGGGCGACGATGTGCACCAGTTGCGGGTTGCTCTCGGTGTCGACGATCTCGAACTTCGCGTTCACCAGGTTGCGCCACACCTCGGACAGGTGGTCGAGCGCCCGGGTGATGAGCCGCGACATGAGCCGCCACTCGATCGCCGTGAGCGGACGCTGCGGGATGAACATGTCGGACTTGTTGCCGCCCAGCAGCCGGTCGATGATCGGGTAGACGATCAGCGGGCTGACCTCGACGCACATCTGGCCCTCGAGCGGCGGGGCCTGGACGATGACGAAGCAGGTGGGATTGGGCAGCGAGTGAATGAACTCGCTGTAGGTGAGTTGCTCGACCCCGACGACGCGTACTTCGATGATCGTCCGCAGGAACCCCGAGAGCGTCGCCCCGAAGTTGCGGGCGAAGCCGTCGTGGATCGACCCGAGCGCGCGGATGTGATCCTTGCTGACGCGCTCGGGGCGCTTGAAATCGTACGAGCTGACGTCGGCGCGCGGCGGGCCGCCAGCCGGGGCCGCCGTCGCTGTCGCGGCCGGTGCCGCCACTTCATCGGTCTCTCCGGCGACGGACGCCAGCAGGGCGTCGATCTCGCTTTGATCTAGGACTTCACCCATGCCGAGCCAATCGCGTGCTCGCCGGCGCGCGGAGCGCGGGTCGTCTGCGAGCCGCAGTCCTTCCTCTGTGGCTATCGGAACTCCGCGCGGCTCGGTTTGAGGGTACCCCATCGGAGTGCGCACGGGTCTACCAGAGCGCGCCAATTGGCGCCACCCGGATCAGAACGCGAAGCACAAGCGCGCGCACCCCCGCACGGCCAGTCACGCCCGCCGTCAACGGCTGCGTTTATCGGACTCGGGCTGGGCGGGGGCCCAGATCCGGCCTACTTGGCCAGTTTGGCGTCCTGTGGCCTGGCCGAAAGCTCGGCGACCGCGCGCAGGAAATCTCCCAGCCGAAACGGCTTGCGCAGCGCACGCGTGTGCTCGTCCGTGACCGTATCCAGATCGAAGTCGATCTTGGCGGTGATCACAATGGCCGGCATCGTCGGCGCGGTGCGGCGAATCTGCCGCAAGGTCTGAATGCCGTCGCCCTTGGGCAGATCGATGTCGACGACGAGCAGTCGGACCCGCTGCTGCCAGCGGGCGCATTGCGTGAGGAGCTCCTGGGCATCCGTGGCCTGCGCGACCTCGTACCCCGCGCGCTGCATCCCCATAGTAAGCACCTGGAGGACCTGCCGGTTGTCCTCGGCCACGAGCACCAGCTCGCCGCGCCCGCGGGCCGGTTCCCGGGGTTCTTGTTCGCCGGCGGCGGGGTCGACGGGCGCGACGCGCGGCAGCCGGATGGTGAACGTCGTGCCCTGCCCCACACCTGACTCCACACTGATGCGGCCGCCGTGCTCCTCGATCACGTTCTTGACGATGGAGAGCCCGAGGCCGGTTCCTCGGCCCGCGGCCTTCGTAGTGAAGAAAGGCTCGAAGATGTG
>CAIWOY010000198.1 GCA_903914415.1 uncultured Phycisphaerales bacterium
CAAAGCGGATAGCTGAGAGCTGACGGCTTCTCGCCGGGTGCCATGCCGACGGCTGTTCGTGTCGGCATGTTCTGCCCGCCTCCGGCTGAAAGCTGATAGCTGAAAGCTGACCGCTTCTTGCCACCCTCATGTTGCCCGCGCTGTCCGCGACGCGATTCGTTCGGCCCAAGCGGCCGACGATTGGCCATTGCCTGGTGACACGTCGTCGTCGCCTGCACAACGCCGCCCACCATGTGGACGGGGAACACCAAAACACATTCCGATTACGGACCCGAACCGCCCCCGTGAGGAAGCGGCCATCCGGTCCGCGCCGGTCAGAAACCGTCAATCCACGGCGCGCATGTCGCCCAAATAACCGGTTCTGGCCGCCCTTTGCGCTCCCGCTGCGCGCCCCGCACCTTTCCCGCGTCGCCACGCCCTGGCTTCGTACGCCATGGCGGCCTTCGCCGGGCCGGGCCACCCGTCGCCCGAGTGTTGGGCGGGCACTTTTCTGACGGGTGTGCGTACAATGCGGCGTCTGCTGATGCAGGGTCTTCGATTGGCCATGCGGAAGGTGTACGAATGCCAAAGCACGCTCTGACCATCGTCATTGGCACAACTCTGTTGCTCTCCGGCTTGGCCGTGGGTGGCAAACCGCCCGCACGCGCGGCGCGGCGGACGCCGGTGGTGGAAGTATTCGAGCACTGCCGCGACGCGGTGGTGAACATCAGCACGACGCGGATCGTGCGGATGCGCTCGCTGGGTCCGGAGTGGCTGTGGGACAACATCTTCGACTTTGGAGCGCCGCCCGTACGGGATCAGCGCGTGCAGAGCCTCGGGTCGGGCGTCGTGGTGCACGAGAACGGGTACATCGTCACGAACGCCCACGTCGTGTACCAGGCCTCCGACGTGCAGGTCACGTTTGCGGACAAGAAGACGCTGCCCGCGGAGGTGGTCGCCGTCGACCGCGAGCACGACATGGCGGTGCTCAAGGTGAAGGCCCCCGCGCCGCTGCCATATCAGAAGCTCGGCCGCAGCGACGACATCATGATCGGCGAGACGGTGGTGGCGATCGGCAACCCGCTCGGGCTCCAGCACACCGTGACGTCCGGCATCGTCAGCGCCCTCGATCGCGACCTGAAGTTCAGCGAGGACGCGGTCTACCGCGGGCTGATCCAGACGGACGCCCCGATCAATCCGGGGAACTCGGGCGGGCCGCTGCTGAACGTCAACGGCGAGCTGATTGGGATCAACACGGCGATCCGCGGGGATGCGCAGAACATCGGCTTCGCGATCCCGGTCGACCGGTTGTGGGAGTTGCTGCCGGCAATGCTCGACATTGAGAGCCGCGCGCGCGTGCGGTTCGGTATGCGGGTCGCGGGACCGGAGGCCAAAGTGCTCGATGTGCGCCAGGACACGCCGGCAGCCGTGGCGAAGCTGATGGTCGGCGACCGCGTGGTCAAGTTCGACGGGACGCCGGTGCGCGACGGCATCGATTACAACGTGCGGCTGCTGGCCCAGAAGCCGGGCAGCACGGTAAAGATGGAAGTTCGGCGGGGCGACAAGACGCTCGACGTCGCCGTCCCGCTGGAATCCGTCCCGCTGCCCGACGGGGCGAAACTGGCGCGCGAGCTGCTCGGCGTGGAGCTGGACGAAATCTCGAATGACCTGCGTCACAAGTACGACCTGCCCGATTACGCCGGGCTGATGGTCGCATCCGTGGTGCGCGGCAGCCCGGCGGACCGGGCGGGGATCATCCCCTCGGACCTGATTCTCCGCCTGCGCCGCACGCCCGTCACCGCGCTCCAGGATGTCGGCCTGGCGCTGGAGCAGACGCAAGCGGGGGAGCGCGTGGTGGTCGAGGGGCTGCGGATCGACACGGACCGGCCGTTCTTCTGGACGGTGACGCTGCGGACGCGCGCGGGGCGATAGCCGGTTACCACGTGCTGGGCGTGCGCGGATCGCCTCCGGAGCCGTGCGCTGGCATCGAGGCGGCCCTGCGTCACGGTGGCCGCGGCGCCGAGGCGGCGGGTGGCGTCGTCCACTGCTCCAGCAGGCGGCGCGCGGGGGCGTAGTTGGGGTCGGCCGCGACCGCCAGGCGGAGCTGGGCGAGCGCCTCGGCGTCCTGATGCTGCTGCTTCAGGATCCCGGCCAGCCCGTGGCGCGCGGGGGCGTTGCGGGGGTCGGCCTGGAGCACCCGCTCGTATTCACGGCGCGCTTCGGCCGTTTCGCCGCGGCGCAGCAGGGCGTTGGCGAGGCCGAGGTGCGCGTCGACCAGGGTCGGGAAGATGCGGATCGAGTCGCGGTAGGCCTGGATCAGCTCGTCGGTCCGGCCGAGCTCGCGATACACGACCCAGATGTTCTTGTGGGCCTGCTCGTTCGCCGGCTGGAGCTGGATCGCACGCCGGAACGCGGCAAGTGCCTCGTCCGCACGCCCTTGTTCCCGCCACAACACCCAGCCGTGGCTGTTCACCGCGATGGAGCTGTCGGGGCAGACACGGACGGCGTAGGTCCACAGCGTGCCCGTGCTCCGCCACACGCCGCACTGCCGCCCGGTCAGGATGGCGAGGGTGAGGCACGCCGCTCCGACGAGCGATCCGAGGCCGAGGAGCCTGCCGCGGAATGGTGCGCTCGGAGCTTGGGCCACCCGTGCCAGGCCGGCCGCCAGGAGCAGCATCAGCGGGACCGACGGCAAATAGCTGTAACGGTCCGCGGCCAACTGGCTACCGCTTTGCACGAAGCCGAGGACGGGCAGCAGCAGGATCGCGTAGCAGGCGAACGCCGCCACGACGGCCTGTGCCCGCCCGCGCAGCGCCAACATGGTTAGCCCGACCAGTGCGGCCGCGACGAGCGCGGCCGCAATCAGGTAGCGCGGCGCGGTGGGGTCCAGCGGGAGCTTGATCTCATAGATCGGGGAGAGATGCAGCGGGACGAGCGTTTTCTCGATGTAAAACACGAGGCCGAAGCACGCCTGCGCGAAGCGGGCGGGAATGCTGTGCGTCGTAAGCAGCATCGCCGCACCCACGCTCCGCTGGGCGGTCACGGCCAGCACCGCGGCACCCCCGGCCAGCAGGCCAAACGGGACTTTCTCGAGCAGCAGCGCGCCCAGCGGCCAGCGGGTCGCGCCGGTCGCCGCGCGCCCGAACCGCCGCAGGGGATACCAATCCAGCAGGAGCAAGATGACGGGGAGCGTCATGCCCATCGCCCGGCTGAGGAGCGAAATCGTGAACAGGAGCAAGGCAAAGCCCAGCCAGGGCCCCCGGCGGGCCGCGCCGGGCCGCGCCGCCCGCACGTAACAGACCACCGTTGCGAGCAGGAAAAGCGAGCTTTGCACATCGCGACGCTCCGTGGCCCAGGCCACCGATTCGACGCGCAGCGGGTGCAGCGCGAACAGGAGCGCGGCGAGGACGGCCGCCGCATGAACGACTAGCGCGCGGCGCGGCGTTTCGCGGCGCACGGCGGCCCCGAGAAGCTGCAACCCAAGCAGATACACAAGCGCCGTGCTGCCGGCGTGAAACAGGATATTGGTGAGGTGGTAGCCGAACGGGTTCATCCCGTCGCCGAAGAGCGCCTGACTCCACAGGTAGTCGAGCCCCAGGGTCACCCAGCTCAGCGGCTGGTAGTGGCCCATGTGGAACGTGGTGAACATCCAGCGGAGTTGCGTGAACCCGAGCCCGCGGTAGTGCGGGTTCTGCAGGAAATTGCCTTTGTCGTCCCAATCCAGGAACCCGCCCCGCAGCGCCGGGACGAACGCCAGAATGACGACCATGAGCAGCGCGGCGACGACGGCGAGCCGGGCCCACAGCGGGCCGACGTTCGCGACGACGTCGCCGGGCAGCTTGGGGGGCTGCGTGGGAGGCGGGCGGCGGTGTGGGGCGCGTGACATCCTAGTCATCCGCGACGGAGAAGCGCCGGCGGGCATCGTCGCGGCGCGGGCCGTACGTCCGCTCGACCTCGTCGCGCGACACGCGCTTGACCACCAGGTCGCCCGCGACGAGGCGCAGCAGGTTGCCGCGCGCATCCGTGTACACCAGGTTCGGGCGGTCGATTAACCCCTCCCGCGTCTCGAACGCGTACGTCGGACCGTCGTGACCTTCCAGCGGGCGCTCGCCGAGCGGCGTGACGATCAGCGAGATCAGCGCGCGCGTGTCCGTGTTATAAATGGCGAACGCGTGGGCTTCCTGCGGGGCCGCGAGCAGAAGCCCGGGCAGCACGCGGACCCACGCCAGATCGAGGTAGACCGGACCGACGCTCAGCGGCTTGCTGGGCTCCGGCAGCGTCCGGTCCAGGCTGGTGGTATAGCTGGAGACGAGCACGTCCTCCTTGCGCACGACCTGGTCGGTCTTCACCAGCGCCTTCTGCGGCTGCATGTCGGGGGCCGGAAGCTGTGTCTGCTGGCTCTCGATCAACGCGTTCTGCAGGTCGAAGCTGGCGAACAGGTCGAGCCGCGTGCGTCGCACGGTCCCGTCGTCGGCGAACCGCCACGAGCGCTCGCGCACCCGCAGCCCGGGCGCACTCACCTGGTGTCTGGCACCCGGCGCCGTAAGGACCTGGTCCTCGCGCGCCACGCGGCGGCTCAGGTAGCCGATCGGCTTTCCGCCGATCGCGATGTCGTAGTAGTACTCGGTCTCGTCGAGCTTCACCTGGTTCGCCTGCTTGCGCAGCCGCGTCAGAAGGGCCTCGCCGCGGCCGAACGCAGACGCCATCTGCTCGACCTCGCCGGGGTCGTAATGCACGCGCAGCGTGCCGACGACCTGGTCGAAATCCCGGCGCAGCCGATGCTCGTCCTCCTCGCTGAAGACCGCGCCGGTGTAGACGAGCACCCAGACCGTGCCGGGGTCGAATGGGACGCACAGCGTGTGCGTGTGTGTCATCGTCGCCCCGAGCTTGGAGGAATAGGTGAGCAGCGCGCCGACCCGCGGGGGCAAGCTCCAGGTCTCCCATTGCAGCTTGGCGGCGTTGGCGCTCTCGGCCAGCTCGCGCCCAAACTGCGCCACCCAATCTTCGAACGGCGGGATCTTCACCGTCGGGCGGTCCGCGTCGCCGGCGCGCGGCGTGACGAGCGGCTGGATGCGAAAGACGACGACTTGCAGGGCCTGCTGACCGCCGGGCCCTCGGCCACGCAGCAGGCCGATCGAGCCCTTGTATTCCTGGAACCGCGAGCGGTCGAAGTCCCAGCCGGCCGGCAGTTGCAGCTCGAAGCCGTACGCCGCGTCGGTGTAGTTGACGGTCGGCAGGCTCGTGGAGGCTGGTTGGGAGGATGGGCCGTCCGCGGCCGCCATGCCAAGGACCGGCACCAGGTTCAGGAGCGCAGCACACCAGCGTGACATTTCGGGAGTCATCCGCAGGACCTCACATCCGAAGGTTGGCGTCATTGTCGCAGTTTCGCTACGCTGCTCAACCTGTAAAACGGAGTTCCCGGTGTCGCTGGCGCTGCTCGATTTCGCGTTCCACGTTTCCTGGGCCGCGGCGTGGTTCTGGGCGCTGCTGCTGATCGGGTTTGTTTGGGCGCGGCGGCATCTGGCCCTCAACCGCGCCGACCGGGACGCGATCCTCTCGCCCGCAGATGCCTCCGCGGCGGCGGCGCTGCCGAAGCTGTCGGTCCTGGTCGCGGCCAAGGACGAGGAGCCCAACATCGGACGCTGCCTGAGCGGCCTGCTGGCGCAGCAGTATCCGGACCTGGAAGTCATCGCGGCCAACGACCGCAGCTCCGACCGGACCGGGCAGATCATGGACGACATGGCCGCCCGCGACGCCCGCCTGAAGCCCGTGCACGTAGCGCACCTTCCGGCCGGCTGGACGGGCAAAAACCACGCTTTGCACCAGGCCATCGGGCTGGCGACAGGCGATTACTTCTGCTTTACGGACGCCGACTGCCAGTTTCACGCGCCGGAGCTGCTGGCGGCGGCGGTGTGCTTCGCGCTACGCGAGAAGATCGATTTCCTGTCCGTGCTTCCGGACCTGGAGGCATACACGTTCTGGGAGCGCGTCGTCCAGCCGCCGGCCGGGGCCATTATGGTCTTCTGGTTCCCGCCGGAGAAGGTCAACGATCCCAAGTCCCCCCGGGCGTACGCCAACGGGGCGTTCATGCTCATGTCGCGGCGTTCGTACGAGACGTTGGGGGGCCACGCGGCGGCGAAGAACGCGTTGAACGAAGACATGCATTTTGCCCGGCGGGCGAAGCGCGGCGGGCTGCGGCTGCGCGTCATTCGCGGGGGCGGGATGTACAGCGTGCGGATGTACGTGGGCCTGCGGCAGATTTGGAACGGGTGGACGCGGATTTTCTACTGCTGCTTCGGGACGCTCCCGCGCCTGCTCGCAAGCGTCGTCTTTCTGTCGGTGTTCAGCCTGCTGCCGATGGCAAGCCTATTGGCGTCGCTGGGGCTGGCGGCTTTGACCGCGGCGCCTTCGGTGTGGGCCGGGATTGCCGCCGCCGCCGGGTTGGCCGTGCTGGCGCAGCAGTCGGTCCTATGGCGCTTTTACGTGCTCGGGCGAACCCCGCCGGCGTGGGCGCTGACCTATCCGATCGGGGCGGCCATGTGCCTTGCGATCACGCTCAACGCCATGCGGCGCTATGCGGGCGCCGCGACGCACTGGCGTGGGACGTCGTACACGCGCGGGGTGTAGCGACAGGCCGCAGGCAGCGTGGCTTGGCGCCCGGGAGCGGGCACGAGCTCGTAAGCGTTTGTCAAAAAACGAGTTGCGACGCAGCGCTGCTCAGAACTCCCTCGCTCAACCTGGAAAAAAGTCGGGATTGTTCCCGCACGCCCTTCTCCTGGTCGGAATACAAGCTATAGTTACTACCATGATGACGACTACCATCATGTTGGGCATGGCGCAGGGACTCGCGAAATGTCCACCCTGCTTGACTTCGGCCCGAAGTTAGGTTATTATTAGCACGAATAGGACGCTAACACGGGTGCGAATGCGGCAGAGTGGCAACGCAAAGGAGTGCGTGGTGTCCACGAGGCATCGTTCGGAAGGGCAATTGCTGTGTGTCCTGGGGCCGGGCGGGGACTATCGCGACGCGGTGTATGACTCGGGGCCGGGCATGTCGGACCTGGAGTTGCAGCCCCTCACCAGCGATCAGTTGCGCAGCCTCACCCATTGCCTCTATGAGCAGCTTGCCGCGTTCCGCGCGGCCGAGGTCACGCAGCCGGCGCTCCGGCCGGCCGACGCGCGCGTCTGGGCCGCCGCCGGCCGCCCTCTGCCACCCGTGGTGTTCGGATCTCTCAGTGCCTACCTGGCGGAGGAATACGATGGCGCGCAACTTGAGGAGACGGCCGGGGTTACTGACACCCAAACAGCTTCGCGTACTCACCTACATCCGCGATTACCGCAACGCCCGCGGGTACGCGCCCACGATGCAGGAGCTCGCGAACGCGTTCGGCGTCAGCAAGGTCACCGTGTTCGAGCATATCACCACTTTGCAGAAGAAGGGTTTTCTGCGGCGTGCCCGGCACAAGGCACGCTCTTTGCGACTTAGCGACGATATCACATTCCCGGATGAGCGGCCGACCCGGTTGCCGCTGGTCGGCACGATTGCCGCCGGCCGCCCGATCGAAGCCATCGAGGAGCGCGAGGTCCTCGATCTCGAAGAGCTGTTCGTCTCGCCGCACGAGACGTTCGTGCTGCGCGTGCGGGGCGACAGCATGATCGACGATCGCATCTGCGACGGAGACTACGTGGTGGCGGAGAAGCGGCAGACGGCCCGCGACGGCGAGACGGTCGTGGCGCTGCTCGATAACGGTGAAGCGACGCTGAAGCGCTTCTATCGCGAACGGGACGGCGTCCGCCTGGAGGCCGCCAACCCCAACTACCAGCCCATTCGAACCAAGCATCTCCAGATTCAGGGGGTGGTGGTGGGCGTCGTGCGCAAGTACCGCGGCAGGTAGGCGGCCACCGGTTCCGCTCGAGCCGGGAGTCCGGGCCGGGTGATTTCCGGGACCGGAGGTGGGTCCCCGCGCGATTCCTCCCGGATTGCTGGGGTGCGCGCAGGACCGACGCCGCGGGTTGGCCGGTCAGGGGGACGTCGAGGCGCGTGTGCGCGTCGGTTGGCCTTCGACCGGCTGCGTCGTGGGCGCGAGGGTCGCGACGTCGGGGGCGTGTCGCCGTTCGTATGCGCGGACCTCGGCCGGGCCGCTTTCCGCGACGAGCTTGCCACGGATTTCCGACCCGTCCTCGCAGCGCACGTCCAGGACCAGCTCGCGCCAGCCCGGCCGGAACGGCACGTCACGATACGTCACGCTGCCGGTGGCGAAATCGGTCCGTCCGGCGAGCGCCCCGACCTCCTGAACCAGGAATCCGCGCACCGCGACGGACTGGTTCGGGTCAATCAAAACTCGGCCGCTGACGTTCGGCCCGCGAAAGTACAGTACGAACGCGCGCGGGCCGCGCAAGGCATTGGGCAACGAAGACGTGAGCAGGCAGGTCTGCTCGTCGCCGCTCGTCAGGACATAGGCCTCGTCGCCGATGAGCTTCAGTTCCTGCTGGGCCCGCGGAGCGAAGCGCTGATGGATGGTCACGTCCGCCTGCCGCTGACAGCCGGCGAGCGAGACCAGCAGGGCTCCCCCGCCGATCGCGCCGCTGATCCAGCCTGAAATGCCGCCTCGCATCCGGATCATGTGGGCAGCATAGCGGCGTCCCGGGTACCTGACCAGCGCGCAAAATGGGGCGCCGAGTATCGGAACGGAACGGTGCGGGGCGACGAGCGCTACGCGGAGGCCCGCGGCAGGAGCACGTGGGCCGTGGTGCCCTCATCCACGCGGCTCTCCAGCCAGATGCGCCCGCCGTGCGCTTCGACGATGCGATACGCCCGCGGCAGGCCGAGCCCGCGTCCCCTGCCCGCTTTGCGATGGGAGTAGAACGGGTCGAACGCGCGCTGCAGCACGACGGGCGCCATACCGCACCCGTTGTCCTGGACGACGACCTCCAACGTGCCCGGTTCGACCGCGGCCTGGCAGCGCAGCACGATGCTCCCGCCGTCTTCGCCCAGTGCATCGTGGGCGTTGCTGACCAGCTCGCGAAACACGGTCGCAAGCTGTTCGCGATTCGCCAGTACGACGAAGGCGGGCTCGTCGCCGGCCCTCTCGGTCCCACGGGCTCCGCGCTCGTGCTCGAGCCGCAGTTGCGATGAAGCCAGACCGGCCCGCTGGAGCCAGTCGGCGCGCACCTCGGCGAGCAGATCGACAAGATCGACCGGAGCGAACTGCGCCGACGGCGGACGGGCGAAGTCCATCAGCTCGCGCACGATCCCGCTGCACTCGTGCGCCTTGTCCGAGATGGTCTGGAGCGTGCGGCGGACCTCGGGGTCGTCCACAGTCGAAGCCAGCATCTGGGCCCGGCCGGAGATCACCGTCAGCGGGCTGTTTAGCTCGTGCCCGGCGCCTGCCGCCATTTCGGCGATCATCGACAGCGTGCGCGAGCGGAGTAGCTCGGCCTGCATCTGTTGCAGCCGTCGGTTGGTCTCCGCCAGGTCTTCGGAAAGGCGACGGGCGGCGGCCTGCGCGTTGGCGCGGCCCAGGGCCAGGCCGAGACTCGCCAGAAAGGAGCGGAACTCGGCGCCTTCCTCGACCAGGCGCACGCGTGCGTCGGCCTCC
>CAIWOY010000199.1 GCA_903914415.1 uncultured Phycisphaerales bacterium
GATGTCGCCGTTGATCCACGGGCACGGCCAGTGCGTCCAGGCCGGCTCGCCCGCCAGCGCGGCGACGAACAGGTCGATGTCCGCGAACGTGACGCTTCCGTCGCAGTTCATGTCGCCCCTGCACGTCGCCGGGCACTTGTTCCCGGGGCGGCAAGTGGTGTTATTGCCGTAGTAGTGACCGCCGGCGCCTGTGCAGGCCGCCTCCGTGATCACCGAGCACGTCCCGTCCGGCAGGCAGCAGGCGCCGGTGGGGTTCGGCTGCGGGCAGGGGTTGGTCGGCAGGCACGGCACGCCTACATGCCACTCGGTGCCGCCCTGCGCGAGGCAGTCGGCCTCGATCGACTGGTCACAGTGACCGTCGGCGAAGCAGCAGGCGCCGACTGGTGGCGGCTGCGGGCAAGGGTTGGTCGGCAGGCACGGCACGCCTACATGCCATTCGGTGCCGCCCTGCGCCAGGCACTCCGTCTCGATCAATTGCTCGCAGTGCCCATCCAGGAAGCAGCAAGCGCCGACTGGCGGCGGCTGCGGGCAGGGGTTTGTCGGCTCGCACGGCACGCCCACATGCCACTCGGTGCCGCCCTGCGCGAGGCAGTCCGCCTCGGTCAACGGCGCACAATGGCCGTCGGCAAAGCAGCACGCGCCGGTGGGCGGCGCCTGCGGGCACGGGTTTGTCGGCAAACACGGAACGCCCAGATGCCACTCGGTGCCGCCGGCCTGCGTGCAGGCATACTGCGTCAACTCCGCGCAGTGCCCGTCCGCAAAGCAGCACGCGCCGAACACTGGCGGCAGGCACACGTGCTGGATGGTGCCCTGGAGCACATATCCGTAGCCACGCACGTCAATCGACACCCACGACGGACAGAATGGCAGCCGATGGGTGTACGTGTAAGTGCCCGGCATCGTGATCGTGTCCAGCGGCAGACGCTGAATGTACAGCTCCTCATCCGCCAGCGGCGGACGCGAGGTCAGTTCCCAAGCTGGCGTCGCCCAGACCAGGGCCACGTCGAGGTGGCCGGGGCTGGGGAACCCGGTGCTGAACGTGAACGTGATCTCCTTCTCGCGGTCCAGCGCGAACTCGTTCGGCCACCACATGTTGTACCAGTTCGTGATCGGGTAGTAGATCCACTGCCCGTTGTAGCCGGTGCCGCCCTGCTCGCCGGTGGTGATGTCCCAGTAATAGTCGATCGGGACACACGGGTTCGGGAAGCAATCGGTGCCGGCGCCTTTCCAGATCCCGCTCATCGCCAGGCACGCGGCCGCCGTCAGGTTCTCGTGGCAGACGCTGCCGACGCAGCACGCCCCGGTCGGCGGCTGCGGGCAGGGATTGTCCGGCAGGCACGCCGTCCCATAGCCGAGCCAGTTGTTGGTGCCGCACAGCGCCTGCGTCAGATACTCGCAGTGCCCGTCCGCGAAGCAGCAAGCGCCCTGTGGCTGCGGGCAGGGATTCGTGGGGGTGCAGGCTGTGCCATAGCCGAGCCAGTTGTTGGTGCCGCACTGCGCCTGCGTCAGATACTCACAGTGCCCGTCCGCGAAGCAGCAAGCGCCCGGCGGCTGCGGGCAGGGGTTGTTCGGCAGGCACGCCGTGCCATAGCCGAGCCAGTTGTTGGTGCCGCATAGCGCCTGCGTCAGATACTCGCAGTGCCCGTCCGCGAAGCAGCAAGCGCCCTGCGGTTGCGGGCAGGGATTCGTGGGGGTGCAGGCTGTGCCATAGCCAAGCCAGTTGTTGGTGCCGCACAGCACCTGCGTCAGATACTCACAGTGTCCGTCCGCGAAGCAGCAAGCGCCCTGCGGCTGCGGGCAGGGGTTCGTCGGGGCGCAGGTGGTGCCGAGGCCGAGCCAGCTACCGCTGCACTGCGACTGGCGCACGGACGTGCAGTGCCCGTCCGGATAGCAACAGGCGCCGGGATCGCACGCATCCGGGATGCCGTTCTGGTTCTGGTCGTAGGTCGGGAGTCCGGCATGGACCACCTTGACGGTGTCGATCCCGATGTAGTTCGAGTTCGCACCGGCGGAGCCGCCGCTCTCGACGAAATAGCGGAATGCCAACCGACCCGCAGTCGGCGTGGCCACGCCGCTGATCGTGAGCGTGTAGTAGCCGGCGGCCCAGGTCTGCGGATAGCCGTTCGCAACATACGTCGGATTGATGTCCAGGAGCAGCGTGGTGAAGTCGCCCACACTGGTCGCCGTCGCACCGACATTCGTGCTGCTCCCGTTCAGGCTCATGCGGACCTGCATGCGGTCCGCGTAGCACGTCGTGCAGGTCGGGCCCCGGGTGTAGAAGGTGAGCTTCACGCCATTCTGCAACGTCACGACCGGGGTGAGCAACCAGTTGCTGATCGTGCCGGTGCTGCCGGTGTTGTTGAAGTTGGCGCCGATGTACGAATTAGTCGGGCCAGCCTGGGCGGGGAGAATTGAGGGATCGCCCTGGAACCAGTTGGTCGTCCCCAACGGACTGCTGAGGTTCTGCATGTTCCAGCCGGCGCCCGTCAAGGTGGTGATGTCCAGGAAGCCTTCACTCACGAAGGGGGGAATGTCAAGCTGGCATTCATCGGGGATGCCGTCCGGCTGACAATCCAGGCTGGTTCCGCCGGCGATGTCGCACTCGTCCGGGATGCCGTTTCCGTTGCAGTCCTGGCTGGTCCCGGCGGCGATGTCGCACTTGTCGTCGATGCCGTTGCTGTTGCAGTCCAGACCGCTACACGTGCTGGCGGCGCCGAGGTACATGCCGCCGGCGGTCGTGCAGGCGTTCTGCAGCATGACCGAGCAGTAGTGGGTCGGCGACGAGACGCAGCAGGCGCCGAGGGTGGATATGACCTCGTAACCGTGGCGCGCTGGAGTCGTATACGGGGCAGCACGAACGCTGCCCGCGGGATTGTTTGCCTGAAACGCGGTCAAGACGGCCCCGCCGTTCGCGGTGCTCAGGTAATCCTCGTCAATGCTGGAGCCCACGTCCACCGGGCCGTAAAGGCCCACGCCGAAGTTGTTTAGCACGGCGTTCGTAATGTTGCAGGGCGAGGTCCCATTCCTGGCAAAAGCGATCCCCATCCACAGCTTCCCGTTGGCGGGGATCGTAGGTTGGCTCGCCGTCGGGATCGCGTAGCCGTACAGCCCGACTGTGCCGGCCGTGAACGAGGTGCAGCTAAAATTCACGCCGAAGAGGTAGTTCCCGGGCGTGTTGGGCGTGGTGGTGTTGTCCGCATAGATGCGGACTAACGATTGGCAGGCCGCGGCCGCGGCGTTGAGGTTGCCGACGCTGAAGGTGAAGGCCGTCAGCTTGTCGCCGCCACCGCCCGTCATGCACTGAATGTCGTCCGCCAGCAGTTTCGTGACCCGGATCGTGGTGGTGCCCGTGGCCCCGCCTGCCACAACCCCATAGCCCGTAAACGTCGTGACGTCCGAGTACACCGCGCCCGCCGTCACGGTGCGCAGGCCTCCCCCGCCGGTGTCCCCGATTCTGACCTCGGAGATCAGCGCCGGAGTCCCACCGTCGATGGTCCGGCTGTCGGACATGGATTCCATGACGAGCTCGGGAGTGAGCTCGATCGGTGCCACCTGGGCCACGTTTGACGCCCCCGCCGTTTGGGCCAGCGTCATGCCCGTGACCAGGAGCACGACGCCCAGAATACAACCCATCTTGAAGCGATTCATTCTCACTGCCTCCTCGCGATGTTTGCCCGAATACACCACAACCACCACGCGGTGGTTTGTGCGCTAGCCAACAGGCCACCGTTCTGGCAGCCACCCGACATTCGAACGTGCTCGTCCTCCTCCTGTGTTTGGAACCAATCCGACGTGCCCCGGAACTCGAGCTTCCTCCGCTCTCACCGCGAACTTGCCGCGCGGCGCAGTAACGCCGCGGACTGTGCTGCTCGATACGCCCGACTGAGACCTGCTCCGTGTCCGACGGTGTTCCGCCGCCGGGCCGACGCCTAACCCTGAAGAGTAACACGAAGCCGCTCGAAAATCAACCGAATTGCAAATATTCAAGTGCCGGCGTGCCGGCGGGATCGGGCGCCTCTGGACGGTGCCTGGCGCGGGCCGCGACGCCGCCGCAACGCCAGGGGCGCGTGGTCCGATAACCGCGCCGGCGATGGCCCAACGCGACGAAGCCGGAGCGACGAATGGCGGTCGCGCGGCGCGCGCGATCGAGTTCCCGTTGCGCGCGGACGGCCGGGCTCCATGTCTCGCGCTGGCCGCGGTCGATGTCGGACGCGCAACGGTGTGAGCGTCGGTCAGGCCATCGCGGCGCGAGCACGGTCGAGCGTCGCGGGCACTACCTTGGCGCTGCAAACGGTGCCCGGCGACAGCGGATCGTGGCACACTCGCCGAGAGTGCGGCGCGCCTGAGACCGGCCGGAGGTCGAGGGACGTTTGCGGCGCCCCGGGCGACTCCCTACCATGCCCGGATTCCGAGCGGAGGTAGGTCTATGGCCGAGATTCTGTTCCACGGTGCGGCCGGCGAGGTCACCGGGTCGATGCACATGGTGCACGTCGACGGCCAATGGGTCGCGCTGGACTGCGGACTGTACCAGGGCCGGCGCGCGGAGGCGGAAGAGAAGAACCGCGTGTGGCCGATGCCGGCGAAAGAGATCGCCGCCGTCGTGCTGTCCCATGCCCACATCGACCATTCCGGGCGGCTGCCGTTGCTGGTCAAAGAGGGCTTTGAGGGGCCGATCTACGCGACACCGGCGACCCGCGACCTGTGCGCGATCATGCTGCCGGACTCGGCGCACGTGCAGGAGGAAGACGTTTACTACGTGAGCAAGCGGCGGAAACGCAAGGGGTTGCCGCCGATCGAGCCGCTGTACACGTATGACGACGCGCTGGCGGCGGTGCGTCAGATCCAGAGCATCTCGTACGGCCGGTTTTTCCCGGTTGTGCCGGGGCTGCTGGCGTCTTTTCACGAGGTCGGGCACATGCTCGGGTCGGCGGGCGTCCGGCTGGCGTTCGCCAAGCGCAACGGCCACACGCCGTCGCTGTTCTTCAGCGGCGACGTGGGGCGCCCGGGTCAGCCGATCATTCGCGACCCGGCGCCGCTGCCGGAGGACGAGACGATCGTGTGCGAGAGCACCTACGGCGGGCGGCTGCACGAGCCGGTGGAGGAGGCGCGGGCGGCGCTGCGCGCCGTCGTGACCCGCACGGTGGCGCGCGGAGGCAAGGTGATCATCCCGTCGTTCGCCGTCGGCCGGACGCAGACGATCGTGTACTTCCTGCACGAGGAGCAGGTGGCGGGCGGGATTCCGCGCGTGCCGGTGTACGTCGACAGCCCGCTGGAGGTCAATGCGACCGAGGTGTTCAAGCTGCACCCGGAGTGTTATGACGCCGAGGCGCGGGCCTTTCACCAGGTCACCGGGGACATTCTGGGCAGCGGCTGCTGCACGTACATTCGGACGCTGGAGGAGAGCAAGGCGCTGCACGAGCGGCGCGAGCCGTGCATCATCATTTCCGCCAGCGGGATGTGCGAGGCGGGCCGCATCCGGCACCACCTCAAGAACAACATCGAGGACCCGAAGAACACGATTCTCATCGTCGGGTATCAGGCCCAGAACACGCTTGGGCGGCGGATCGCGGATGGCGTCAAGAGAATCACGCTCTTCCACGAGGAATTCGACGTGAAAGCGGAGGTCGCGCAGATTCACGGCTTCAGCGGGCATGCCGACCAGCGCGAGTTGCTGGCGCTGCTCGCGCCGCGGGCCGCGACGGCCAGGCGTCTGCTGCTCGTGCACGGCGAGCCGGAGCAGACCACGGCGCTGGCGGACAAGGCGCGCGGGCTCGGGGTGCGCGAAGTCGTGATCGGCGTCCGCGGCCAGCATGTGGCGTTGTGACGGACTGACGCCGGCCGGCTATGGACGCGGTTGCCACGCACGGCCTGAGCAAGCGTTACGGGGCCTGTGTGGCGCTGTGCGCGCTCGACCTGCGCGTGGGGGCGGGACGGCTGTTCGGGTTCCTCGGGCCAAATGGAGCGGGGAAAACCACGGCGCTGCGGATTCTGTTGGGACTGTTGCGGCCGACGGCCGGGCGGGCGGAGGTCCTGGGGCGCGACGCGTGGCGCGACGGGCCGACGCTGCGGACCGAGGTTGGCTATCTGCCCGGTGACGTCCGCTTTTATGACGCGCTGACCGGCCGGGCGACGCTGGCGTTCGTCGACGCGATTCGCGGCGGGCGCTGCGGGCCGGAAATCCGCCGACTCACGGAGCGCCTCGACCTCAATCTCGACAAACGCGTGCGCAACTACTCCCGCGGCATGAAGCAGAAGCTCGGCCTGATCGCCGCGATGATGCATCGGCCGCGGCTGCTGATTCTCGACGAGCCGACGACGGGGCTGGATCCGCTGATCCGCGCCACGCTCTACGGGGAGCTGCGGGCCGCGGCGGCGGAGGGGCGCACGGTGCTTTTCTCCAGTCATACGCTGGCGGAAGTGGAGGAGCTGTGCGACGAGGTGGCCATCCTGCGTGACGGCCGGCTGGCGGAGCAGCAGCGCATGGAGTTGCTCAAGGCGCGGGCCCTGCGGCACGTCGAGATTCACTTCGACGCCGGCCGGCGGTTAGCGACGCCGTTGCCCGATGGGTTGCAGGTGCTCGAGCAGTCGCCGGGGTCGCTGCGCGGCACGTGGCAGGGGCTGCCCGATCGGCTGCTGGCGTGGCTGTCACAGTGTTCCGTGCAGGACATGACGCTGGCGCCGCCGGACCTGGAGGAGCTGTTCCTGGCGTACTACCGGGGTCCGAAAGGGGGGGACAAAGCGTGAATCGCGCGGTGTTCTGGAAGACGCTCCGCGACTATCGGCTGCTGGTGACGATCCTCATCCTGGCGATCGTGGTCTTTGAGCTGCTGGCGGTCCGCATGTTGCTGGAGGGCATTCGCGACCTGGGAATGGTCCGGATCTGGCTGGATCGCCCGCTCATCAAGACGCTGGTGCGGCTGGTTTTCGGGGCCGATCTCGTCGGCGACCTGACGGCCACCACACTGTCCACGGTGGCGCTCGCGCACCCGCTGCTATGGGCGCTGTGCTGGATCCTCGTAGTGACGATCCCCACCGGCGTGCTGTCGGGGGAGATCGGACGCGGGACGGCGGATCTGCTGCTTACGCTGCCGCTCTCACGCGCGCGGGTCTATCTGAGCACGTCGGCGGTGTGGATTGCCGCGGTGGTCCCCGCGAGCTTCGCGCCGCTATTGGGTCTGTGGCTGGGCCAGCAGGTGTTCCCGCTGCCGGAGCCGCTCGAGTTCGGCCGGCTGTGGCAGGTGTCGGTGAACTTCTGCGCGCTGAATTGGTGCATCGCCAGCGTGGCGATGTGCGTGTCGAGCCTGGTGGCGCGGCGTGGCATGGCGGTCGGGATCGTTGTGGCCGCGCTGCTGGTGTCCGACCTCATCAACTTGCTGGTCCCGTTCTGGGAGGTCGTGCGGCCGATCGCCGGCCTGGGTTTTCTGCACTATTTCCGGCCGCTGGTCATCGTGCGCAGCGGGCAGGTGCCGTGGCACGACGTGGGGGTCTTGCTGGGCGTGGCCCTGGCGGCGTGGCTCGCAGGCTGGTGGCACTTCGCCCGGCGGGATATACCGGCGGTGTGACCTGCGCGGCGGGGCGCAGGCAACGGAGTCACGGCCGTGGGTCAGTCCTCGTCGATCCGCGTCGTTTTCTTGTGGATTTCGCGGATTTCGCCCTGGGGCGGCTCGTCGGCGTCCGGGTTGCGGCCTTCCCACTGCCCGGTCTTCGCGTCCATCCATTCCTTGCCGCGTACCATGCCGGTCTCGTCGAAGTGGATCAGCGCCGAGTAGTGACGTTTCAGATCGTCGTAAAGCCACTTGTCGCCGAGTTCGGAGGTGGGCTTGCCCAGGATGTGCCGCACGTCCTCCCGGCCGTCCACGCCGACCTGGATCATGTCGAAATTGTCGTGGGTGAAGGGCCGCTGGCAGCCGGCGAGGAACGCCAAGGCGAAAGCGGCCACCAGAAAGCTGAGCGTGCGCGGGTTCATAGACGAACTCCTCGGCCGGGAACGACCGGACGGGTACCAGTATAGCTCAACCTACCCGGCTAGACACACCCGCCGCGCCGAGGATAGTGACGAACCGTGGAGTTCCCGGCTGCCGCAGCGCGATCGCCGCCCGCTCGAGCGTAGGTGCCCGCGCTCACACGTCCTCGTCGATCACGTGGACAACGTCCGCCGGCGCGATACCCCAGTCGTCCGGTTGGGCCGCCGGGTCCCCGGCGAAGACGCGTACATTTTGCCCCAGGGGCCGCCAGATGATCGGCGACGTCGGGCCGAAAATGGCCACCGTGGGTGTCCCGAGGAGGGCGGCCAAGTGCGTGGGCCCCGCATCGTTGCCGATGAATACGCGCGCGCCGGCGACGACCGCGACCAGCTCGTCGGGTGACGGGCCGCAAAGAAGCGGGAACTCGCGGGCGAGGGCCGCAAGCTCATCGGCGGGCCAGGTTTCCTGCTCGACGTGGCCGACGACAAAGTGAACGGAGTGCTGCTTTTCGCGTTGCAGGCGGCGCGCGACTTCCGTGAAGCAGCGCAGCGGCCAGCATTTCGCGCGGCCGCCGCTGCCGGGATGGACCACCACCACGCGGTTGCGCACCGCATCGGAGCCCCGAGCGCGAGCGACGGGTTTCCAGAGGAGCCTGAGTAGTCCGGCAACCCGCTCGCTGGCGCTCGGGGCTCTGAGGGTTGGCACACGGAGGCCCTGGGCCTCCAGTTGCGTGATCCACTGCTCGGTGATGTGGCGCTGCACGCCGTCGCGCGGACGCGGATCGAAGCTGTAGAGCGCGGCGGGGGCCAGCTCGGTCAGCCGCCGGTGCACGGCCGTGTCCGGCCCGCCGAGTGCGTTGAGCACGCGCGCCCCGCGGACCGCGCCCAACAACCGCTCCGGCGGCGGGTCGTCCCCCTCGCCGAACAGCCAATGCAGTCCCAACCCCTCCGGCGACTGACGGCGAATGCTCGGCCGGCAATGGGACAGATCGCCGGGATTCGTGCGTGAGATGAGGCGCAGATGACGCGCGGCACACGAACCGGGGAGGCGCAGCGCGAGCTGGATGGTCAGCACGAGGTCGCCGAGCGCGCCGGCGTGCAGGATGAGCCAGTCGTCGGTCATTTCGTAGGGTCCGCTGTGCGGACCAGTCCTGCTTCGCGACGTGGGGTCATCAACAAGTCACATGGTCCGCACAGCGGACCCTACGCCTTGTGCACGCCCTTGATCGTCTGGATTTGCCCGGCGTGGTACACGTCGTGCATTGCTACGCCGCGGATCAGCATCGCCTTGCTCACCTTCGAGCCGGCGTGCGTAGCGTCGAGCTGTCCGGGCGAGAGCTCTGCGACCGCCGCGCGCAGGGCCGCGTGCTGAGATTGGAGCAGCGCCACGTATTGCCGCCACGCGGCCGGCGTGGGCAGGTCGGGCAACGTAAACCAATTGTTGCCCTTCAGCGGGAAGGAACCGCGCTTGTCGCCGCGTAGCCAGCGCCGGGCAGCGTACTTCCAGTAGGCGCAGTGGACCACGAGGTCGGTGATGGAATGGTGTCCCGTCCGCCAGGCGGCCTGCACGGCGGTCATCCCGCGGATGCTGCCGCGCAGGTTGGTGCCGTGCCACGATTTCTTGTGGTAGGCTTCGTCGAGCAGGGACAATAACAGCTCGATTCCAGAGCTGGCCTTGGTCTTCATGTGACCTCCTACCGGCGGCACGCCTCGTCACGCGCAGGCGGCTATGTCGCCGCCGCCGCACCGCCCGCGGCCGCGGCCTGTTGCCGGCGGCGGCGGACCGTCTCAACAGTCGTCGACTGCAGCCCGGTCGATGCGTCGGCGCCCTCGAGCGCGAGGAGCACGGCGTGGTAGCCCATCTTCGGCAAGCCGTTGTGCCACAGCAGCTCGCCGTTGCGTTTGTCGAGGCACCAGACCCGACCGTTGGCGCCGGCGAAGAGCAGGTGGTTCTTGATGACGATCGACACGGGCTCGCCAACCCCGCTACACCTGGGGAGCTTCACCCGCCAGAACTCCTCGCCGGTCCAGGGGTCGAGGGCGGCGACGATGCCGTTGGTGCCGAGGTAGAGGGGGTTTTCCATTCGCGCCATGTGGCCCTCCAGGACAACTCGCTACTTATAACTCTTAACTGGACGTGCGATCCAGCCGCCGCCGAGGACGATCTCGCCGTCGTAGAAGACCGCGGCCTGGCCGGGCGTTACCGCGGCCTGGGGCTCCGCGAAAGGTACGTCTACATGCCCGTCACGATCGATGCGGATCTCACCTGACGCCGCGGTGTGATGATACCGAATCTGGACCTGGGCCGCCCGTGGCACACCCGTCGGCGGCGGGTCCACGAGCCAGTTCACCTGCTCCGCGATCAACCCTTCGCTCAGCAGCTCCGCGCGCGGGCCGAGGACGACCGTGTTCGTCGCCGCGTCGAGCCTGGTTACGTACAGCGGCTGGGCGGCCGCGATCCCCAGGCCGTGCCGCTGGCCGACGGTGTAGTTGGCGATACCGGCGTGCGTGCCGAGCACGCGGCCGTGCGAATCCAGCACGTCGCCCGTGCGCTCGGTTTCGGGCCGCCGGGCGCGGACGAGCTGGGTGTAGTCGTTGTTCGGCACGAAGCAGATTTCCTGGCTGTCGGGCTTGTCGTGCACGGGCAGCCCGAGGTCGGCGGCGATCCGCCGGACCGTGGCCTTGTCGGCGATGTCGCCGAGCGGGAACCGGCAGCGCGGCAGGTTTGGGCGCTGGATGCCAAAGAGGACGTAGGACTGGTCCTTGGCGTGGTTGAGGGCGCGGGCGAGGCAGACACCGGACGTGAGATCGGGGCCCGGAGCGCAAGCGACGGGTTCCCGGGCGAATCCGCGTTGTCCCGGAACCCGCTCGCTTGCGCTCGGGGCTCTGAAATCGGCCGGGAGCACGCGGGCGTAGTGCCCCGTCGCGACGAACTCCGCCCCGATCATGTCCGCGTAGGCCAGCAGCTTGCCGAACTTGAGCTGCGTGTTGCAGACGACGCAGGGGTTCGGCGTGCGGGCGCGGGCGTACTCGTCCACGAAGTATTCGATGATGCGCTCGAACTCGGCGTGGAAGTCCACGGAATAGAAGGGGATGCCCAGCTTGGCCGCGACGGCCCGGGCGTCGCACGCGTCGCCGACGGAGCAGCAGCCCTGCTTCAGTCGCGGCAGGGCGGTTTCGGAGACGGTCCGCACAGCGGACCCTACGGCCTGGGCCGCCGGACCCGCCGGACCCGTCGCTCGCGCTCCGGGCTCTGATGGCCGGGCCGCTTCCCCCACCCACATGAACACGCCGACGCAGTCGTAGCCCCGCTCCTTCAGCAAGGCGGCGGCGACCGACGAATCCACGCCGCCGGACATCGCGACCAGGACCTTGCCGTTGCGGGACATGGCTTAATCATAGGGATTGAGGGATTGAGAGACAAAGGGATTGAGGGAACGACCGCACCAGGACGGGAGGTAAGCTGCGTGTCAAGGGAAGGAGCGTTCCCTCGGGGCCAACACGGCCGCGCCATCCGGCCCCCCGACTTCCACGTCGGCGACGGGAGGCCGACGCTACCGCGCTACGCCTTCGTCACGCGCAGCACTTCCTGCGGCGTGGTGAACCCTGCGCGGCAGATGCGCCAGCCCTCGTCGCGCATCAGCACGAGGCCTTGCTTGCGC
>CAIWOY010000200.1 GCA_903914415.1 uncultured Phycisphaerales bacterium
ACCGCCTTGAAGTTGCCGATGAAGCCTTCGAGACTCTCCAATTCGGAATACGTATAGAGCGTGATGTTCGGGTGTTGCGCGACCTCGACCATCCGCGGCGTCAAGATGCACTGCGAGCAGTCGAGCGTCGGGAACGTCTCGGAGAGCTGGGCCATGTGGCCGCCGATCGACGCCTCGCGCTCGACCATCACGACCTTGTGACCGGCATTGGCGATATCCAACGCGGCCTGAATCCCCGCGATGCCGCCGCCGAGGACCAGCGCGGTCTTCGTGACGGGCACGTTAATCGGATACAGCGGCCGGTTGCGCTTGACCTTCTCCACCATGATGCGAACGAGGTCGACGGCCTTCTCCGTCGTGGCCTCCCCCTTCTCGTGTACCCACGAGCAATGCTCGCGCACGTTCGCCATCTCGCACAGGAACGGGTTAAGCCCCGCCTCCGCGCACGCCCGGCGGAAGGTCGGCTCGTGCATGCGTGGCGAGCACGCCGCCACGACCACGCCGGTCAGCTTCTTCTCTTTGATCGCCTCTTTGATGAGATTCTGTCCGGGGTCGGAGCACATGTACTTGTAGTCGATGCTGTGCACGACGCCGGGGAAATCGGCCGCGGCGTGCACGACCGCGGCGGTGTCGACCGTGCCGGCAATGTTCTCGCCGCAATGACAGATGAATACACCGATGCGCGGCATAATCAGTCTTCCTTCGGTCCGCTGGGTTGCACGGCGGGCTCAGGGCTGGGGGTCGGACGTTCCGGCAGCCGCACCGGCACGTGGTGCCGATGCAGTCCGAGACTGCGCGGGCTCAGACCCAGCGCCAGCCCGATCGCCTGGCTGACGTAAAGCACGGGGATGGAGTACGACGTGTGACGCTTCTGCGTGATCGCGTCCCGCCGCAAGTCAAGATTCGTATGGCACATCGGGCAGGCGACGATGATCGCCTCGGCCCCGCGGTCGGCGGCGTCGGCGACGATGCGCCCGGACAGCTCGGCGACGCTGCCGAGCCGTGACACGGACAGGCCTGCGCCGCAGCATTCGACCTTAAAGGCCCAGTCCACCGGATCCGCCCCGATGAGCCGCAGGATGTCGTCCATTTCCTGCGGGTCTTCAGCGCGCTTGCAGGTCGCCAGCTTCGCCGGCCGCGTCAAGTAGCAGCCATAGTAGCACGCGACCTTGTAGGCGAACGGCTTGCGGACCTTGTCCTTGAGGCCGTCGCTTGCACAAGCGGCCAGCACGTCGAGCACGTTGAGGACCTTGGTGCGGCCGGTGACCGGCAGCTCGATGATGGACGAGATCTCGCGTCGCAGGACTTCGTCGTGGATCAACTCGTCGCGCGTAGCCGCCAGGCGCGTGTAGCACGCCGAGCAGGGTACGAGCAACTCGGTGAGGCCGGCCTTCTCGGCCAGGGCGAGGATGCGGGCGGGCAGCGCCAGCGCGAGCTTGTGGTTCAGCGTGTGGGCCGCGGTCGCGCCGCAGCAGTTCCAGTCGGGGACCTCGGAGAGCTCGAACCCGAGCACCGGGGCGATGGCCTGGAGCGACTCGTTGTACTCGCGCGCTGAGCCTTCGAGCGAGCAACCGGGAAAGAAGCCGACCTTCATGGCTGTTCCGCCTTGTCCGTCTGGGATTCGTGCCGGTCCGCCTCCGCGTCGGCCACCGCGCACTTCTCGAAGATGCGTGCGACGTCGGCCTGGCCGGCGAGGGCATGGGGCAGGAGGCTAAGCTTGCCCCGCATGAGCAGCTTCGGGGCGACCAGCACGTCTTGCAGGAGGTGGAATGTACGTAATTTATAGGCCGAAATCAGCCCGACCTCGTGCAAGCGGCCGTTCTTGCGAATCGAGTCCAGGAACGCCTGGTGAAAAGCGAGAATATCGCGTGCCTGCGGGTGCACCAGCCCGCGCTTGAGCGACTGCTGCCGCAGGTAGTCCATGATCTTCGGCAGCTCGACTTCCTGCGGGCAGCGGGCGGCGCACGTCTCGCACGTCAGGCACAGCCAGATCGACAGCGACTTGAGGATCTCGTCCTCCATCCCGGGCAGCCCGAGCTGAAGCAGTCGCAGGATCTGGTTGGGCGCGTAGTCCATTTCGGCGGCCAGCGGGCAGCCGGCGGTGCATTTGCCGCACTGATAGCAGTTGAACACCGATTCGCCCGTGGCATCCTGAACGTGTTCGGAGAGCGTTTCCGGATGCGTAGGGTGCTTGGCTGGAGCAGACATCAAACTCCTCCACGGCTGGTCGGGCCGCCAGCGATGCGTGGCGCCGGCGGCACAGCCCGGCTCAGCGCGCTCAACGATCAAGAATCGCTGAATATACGCAGATGGATTGTAGCGTGCAAGCAACGTGCCGGACGTGCGCGCGGCATGTTTACGCCGCGCGGCGCCGATTCCGCACCGGGAGCGTACCGCACCGCCCCGCGCTCGCGGAATCGCGCGCTGGCTGCGAAAAA
>CAIWOY010000201.1 GCA_903914415.1 uncultured Phycisphaerales bacterium
GCCGGCGCTGATCGCGGCGCTGAAGGAGAAGAAGATCCGCGCGGCCGCGGTGGATGTGTACGAAAACGAGCCGGCGGCGGATGCGAAGGAGATCACGTCGCCGCTGGCGGACGTGGCCAACCTGTACGGCACGCACCACATCGGGGCGTCGACGGACCAGGCGCAGACGGCGGTCGCGGAGGAGACGGTGCGAATCGTGGCGGAGTTCAAGAAGACGGGGAAGGTGCGGAATTGCGTAAACCCGTAGACGGTCTCTCCGGGATGCTTCAGCTTGCGGGGTGGGCAGGGCAGGGTCTGGCTTGCCCCCCGTCCGCGTACGAGCGCGCACACGCATTTGAGGGCGTGTGCGCGCCGCAGGCTCATTGGTTGGCGGGCAGCATCTCGGCGGGCACGTCCGCACAGTCGATCGCCACGCCGTTGCGGTAGCAGGTCAGCTCCGTGGTCGGCGTTTGCGTGGCGAAGCCCCGTACGAGCCAGCCCGCCGCGAAGGATGTCGCGTTCGAGGCGAGGTCGAACGGCCAGCACCCCGTCGCAGTGACCAGCAGCGCCGCCAGCATCCCTGCCAGGACTACCCGTGTTGTCGCTCGTCGCATGAACACTCTCCAGACATCTCGAAACCTCTTTGCGTCGGCGGTCGTCTCGGGCTGCGCCGACCTATACTCCGCCCCCGCCGTACCGCCGCAGGCCCAGTAGCCCGACCAGCGTGAACAGCGGAAACAGCCCCGGCAGCCCACAGCCGCCCGGCCGCGACGTGCTCTGAATCAGGTAGTACTCGTCTTCCACGACGAGTTCCGCCGCTGATTGAGCGACGACAGGCGTCTCCTGCTCGGTCGAGTGCACTTGCGCCGCGACCGCCGCCAGGCCGCTGGTCTTGGCGCGCAGCATTAGCTCTGCGCCGACCTTATGCCCCGGGGCCACGTTGCCCACGTAGACAACGACGTTCTGGCCATCGAACTCCACGTGCACTTGCGCCGCCTGGGCGCTCTCGTCGGCCAGCACGCGGGCCGATACGTACTCCATGTTGTCGGGGATCGGCACGACCACGCGCACATCCGTCGCGCCGCCAGCACCGACGTTCTCCACGGCCAGCTCGAAGGACACGACATCGCCCGTCGCCACGGTTCCGCCCGCCGCCGGCCCCGTCGGGGATACGGCGATTGTTAGCCGCAGATCCGGCATGTTGTTGCCGGCCGGCGTGTTCGGCTCGGAACTCGGAGACGGCGTCTCGCCTGTGTCGACGGGCTCGGGCGGGAGGATAGCGAAGGTCGCGGCAATCGCCATGTTGCGCCGCACGTCCGTGAGCGTGAGCGGATTCTGCTGCGTCTCAGAGGCGTTGGTGCCCGTCCAGCGTACGAACTGCCACCCTTCCGCGGCGACAGCGGTCACAGGCGTGGTCGACCCACCATACGGCACGACCTGAGCCGCGGCGCCTCGCACGGTGCCGCCCTGCTCTGCGGAAAACGTGACGTCGCACAGCACGACCGTGAAGTTCGCCGTGATGGTCAGATCCTGCGTGACGCTCGCGATGGTCAGGGGATCGTCCGTGGACGCGAACCCGCCCGTGCCAGTCCAGTTCACGAGGTGGTAGCCGTCATCCGCCGTCGCCGTCACCGCCGTGCAGTTGGTGCCGTACTCGACGGTCTGGCTCAGCGTGCCGGTGAGCGAGCCGTGCGCGCCGGCGACAAAGGTCACCGTGTGCGTGTCGAGCGCGAAGTTGGCGGTAATGGTCAGGTCCGCCGTGACGTTGCTGACGGTGAGCGGGTTGTCGCTGCCGACGTAGTCGCCGGTCCAGCCGGTGAAGTGGTAGCCGAGATCGGGTAGCGCGGTGGCCGCGGTGCAATTGCTGCCGTGGTCGACGGTCTGGCCCGGCGTGCCGCTGAGCGAGCCGTGCGCGCCGGCGACAAACGTGACGGTGTGGACGGCGAGCGTCGCGAACGTGCGATCGTCGCCGTATCCCGTGCCGGCGGTATTCGTGGCGTACGCGCGGACGTGGTAGGTCGTGCCGGCCGCGAGCCCGGTCAAGGAACTGCCAAATGTGCCGGTGCCTCCGCCGTCGGTCGTTTGGGAGTCGCCCGTCGTCGGGTTGGCGGAGGTGCTCCAACAGACCCCGCGCACGGTGACCGTCGCGCCACCGTCCGCCGTGATGTCGCCGCCGCCATTCGCTGTCGTGGACGTCGCGCTGGTTACGGGCGTGGTGCTCACCGTTGGCAAGGCCGGGAGCGTCGTGACGGTGACGGTGTTCGAGTTGCCGCTGGTGCCGGCGCCATTGCAGGCCCGCACGCGATAGTAGTAGACCGTGGCAGGGTTGAGGCCGCTGACCGGTTGCGTGGTCGGGGCGCCCACGTTGAGGTTGCTGTAGCCGGCTACGAAGTTCGTGAAGATGCTGTCGGTGGCCACGTCCAGCCGGTAGCCGGTGGCGCCGGTCGCGGCGTTCCAGTTCGCCGAAAAACTGCTGGCCGTGATGCTGGAGGCTGCCGTGGCCGTCGGGGCGGGCGGAACCGTCGTGACCGTGATCGTGCCCGAGTTGCCGCTGGTGCCCGTGCCATTGTAGGCCCGCACGCGATAGTAATACGTCGTGCCGGCGGTGAGCCCGCTTACCGCGTACGTGGTCACGTTGCTGACGTTGCGGTCGTTGTAGCCGGTTACGAAGCTGGTGAAGCCGCTGTTCGTGGCCACATCAAGGCGGTAGCCGGTGGCGCCGGTGGAGGCGTTCCAGTTGGCGGAGAAGCTGGTCGCCGTGATGCTGGTCGCGGCCGTGGCCGTGGGGGCGGCGGGGACGGTCGTGAAGGAGACTTGGGTACCGTAGGCCGTGGTGCAGGAGTCGGTCGCATAGGCCCGAAGGTAGTAGGTCGTGCCCGGCGTCAAGCCAGTGAGGCTGCTGGTGAAGACGCCGAGGCCAGTGCCGTCGACGGTCTTGCTGTTCGCGGTCGTTGGCGTGCCGGTGGTGTTCCAGCAGACGCCGCGCGCCGTCACGCTTGAGTAAGTAGAGGTGACGTTGCCGCCGGAGGTCGCCGCAGTGGCCGTGACGTTGCTGACGGCCGTGGTGGTCACGGTAGGCGGTCCGCACGCGATCGCGCTCGGCACAACTGCGAGAAGAACGATTGCCCACGTTGCCAGCGCGGAATAAGTCACATGCCTCGTCGTGAGACCGCTCATCTGCATTCCTTCAGGGTGCACAAACAGGTTTACTTGGCATAATCCCCTGAGGAATGTCCCCCTCCTGACCATGCGGGTGCGCGACGGCAAGCACGGCATTTATCTGTAAGCTCGGCTCGCTTGCGGTCTGAGCCGCTTGCAGTTCGGCCTGCCCGCCGGCCGTGCTGAACCATCCGCCCGCGTACAGCGCCCCATCGTATTCCGCCAAGGCATTGACGTTGCCGGCCCCTCCGGCACCGAGCGTCTCCCAATGCGGCACACACTGCGCCCGGGCCAGGCCCGGTCCACCCGGCAGCCATCCGCCGCAAGGTAGTACGCCCAGCGCGAGTACACTGGTAGCGACCGTTCTGACGAGTCGGCTTGCCATCACGATCCCTTCGGGACGGCGCTCCGGACCGGCCCAGGGCATGGCCGCCCGACCAACGGCCACGGGACATGGGCCATGCCGCCCCGGTGCCGCAGAACCACCCGTCGTCCTCCCACAGCCCTTGGGATGGGGGTGGCAATGTCTTATCGACACCGCGCCCGCGACACTGGAGTTTTCACTATACCGCCCGATAACTCTGCACCCCACCGCGCCGAATCGACTCGTACGAGGCCCTGAACAAGCGTGATTTCCTGGCCTTGTCGCCGCTACGGCGGAAAGAAGCGTGTGGAATGCCCGCGTTCGTGCGCGCAACAGGCGTCGTCGTTCGCATGAACCACGCGGGCGGCCGATTTCGCGGCGACTTGATCGGCAACGACTTATCGGGCCTACGCCCCCCAGCGCCGGGGTGCGCACGCCCGTGGCACAAAGGTAGTGCATTTCCGGGAGCGTGCGCGAGCTCGCTCCGCATCGCGGGCGACCCTCGCCGCCCCCGGGGCAAGCCTTGTCGGGCGGCGCCATGCCCAATGCAATATAATCTGCGAACTATGTGGCCGGCGTCCGCCGACCGTGTCCGCGCCTCAGCCAGAGGCGCTCAGCACAGAAGGAGAGCATCCCGTGCGTAGCGATCCACCAACGCGGGCGTTGTTGGGACTGGTCCTGATTCTGTGTGCCGCCGTGGCACTGGCGGGCGACGCGCCGCCGGCCCCGCAGAAGGTGACGACGGTGGCGGGGATCACGGAGCACGACTTGGCCAACGGGCTGCGGGTGCTGCTGTTCCCAGACGATTCGAAGCCGACGGTGACGGTGAACCTGACGTACCTGGTCGGCTCGCGGCACGAGGGCTACGGCGAAAGCGGCA
>CAIWOY010000202.1 GCA_903914415.1 uncultured Phycisphaerales bacterium
ACAAGGTCCTGCAGGAAAACGTGGTGTTCCGTGCCGTAAGGGTGCACGATCCCGGCGCCGACGTCGTTGTCTCGTCGAGCCTCGACCCAGGCGGGTCGGGGATGCGCACTCGAACGATGAAACACGACGATCTCGCCCGGCGGGTCGGCCCGCATGTTTTCATCCACATTGTTCCGGACAACGCCGGAGATCCGATCCGTCGCCAGGTTGGGAGCCTGGATGCGAGTCTCTCGGATCTCGGGCTGACCGTCTCCACTGGACGGGTCGTGGACTTCCGGGCTAAGGGGCTGCTCCGGGCCCAGCCGGGACGGAACACGGTCCCTCTCATCTACCCATGTCACCTGCACGAGGGCTTCGTGGAATGGCCGAATGGCCACACGCGAAAACCGAACGCCCTCGCACTTGGCCCCGGGGCCGACAAGCTGCTCATTCCCGAGGGGTACTATGTCGTCACAAAGCGGTTCTCGGCCAAGGAGGAGCGGCGGCGCGTGGTGGCGGCCCTGTACGACCCGTCGCGCGTTACAGCCGACCGGATCGCGTTCGAGAACCACCTGAACTACTACCATGCGCGGGGCGCCGGCTTGCCGGCGACCGTAGCCAAGGGGCTCGCCGCCTACTTGAACTCGACGCTCGTAGATTGCTACTTCCGACAGTTCAGCGGGCACACTCAAGTGAATGCCGCTGACCTTCGCGCCCTGCGGTATCCTAGCTGGAATGGCCTAGTCGCACTTGGGCGCCGGATCGGAAAGAGCTTCCCTCCACAGGAGGAGCTGGATCGTCTCGTTGAGGAGGTCGTCTGTCGTGGCTGATCGGGGACCCAGAGGACGAGGCGTGGCGACAAAGCGCGTGGCCGAGGCGCTCGGAATCCTCAAGGCCTTGAATGTGCCTCGGGAGCAGCAGAACGAGCGCTCGGCCCTGACCCTCCTCGCGCTGCTGGCATTGGCGCCGCGCACGCCCTGGAGCAAGGCTGGGGCTCCTCTGCTCGGCATCACGGAGATGATGACCATCTTTCGGGACAGGTTCGGAAAGAAGTACGCCCCGAACACGCGCGAGACTGTGCGCCGCTTCACCGTGCATCAGTTCGTTCAAATGGGGCTCGTCATGGCCAATCCCGACGACCCCCTCCGACCCGTGAACAGCCCCGACAACAGGTATCAGGTCGCCCCGACGTTGCTCAAACTCGCTCAGACCTACGGTTCAGCCGCGTGGGATTACTCCTTGACGCGCTTCCTCGAAACCGCCGAGGCGCTCCATCGACTGCAGCCGCGGGAACGCAAGATGGCTCTGATCCCGGTGACGCTCCCCGACGGCAAGAGGCTGTCACTGACCGCGGGTGGCCAGAACGAATTTATGAAGAAGATCATCGAGGAGTTCTGTCCGCGTTTCACGCCGGGGGGCGTCCTCGTGTACGTGGGCGACACCGGCGACAAGCATCGGCACGTCGAAACCGGATACCTTGAGCGACTCGGCGTGCACATTGACGAACACGGGAAAATGCCCGACGCCGTCGTGCATCTTGTGGAGAAGAACTGGCTTGTTTTGATCGAGGCCGTCACGAGCCATGGCCCGATTGGAATGAAGCGCCACAACGAGCTGAAGGCCCTCTTCGGAGCAGCCCGGGCCGGTCTGGTGTTCGTGACCGCCTTTCTCACCCGGCGGGCCATGACGAAGTACCTCGCGGACATCGCCTGGGAGACGGAGGTGTGGATCGCCGAGGCGCCATCGCACGTCATCCATTTCAACGGCGAGCGGTCTCTGGGACCGTACGAATGACGCAGGAGCAGATGAGCCGGCTGACCGGGCGAGGTTGTGCACAGCCTGCTACCGTCGCAGACCAGCGGGGCGTCACGGCGCGCTTCCGTGTCCGCCGCAGGGCGCTGGTCCGACACTCCGGTGCGCGCGTATAATGCCGGCGCTATGACATTCCAAACCGCGCCGGGCAGAGTGGTGCCCACGAGAGTTCTGGTCGTTCCCGCGCTCGCGGCAGCGCTGCTGCTGCTCGTCGGCGGCTGTCCGACGCCGCAGACGGACGGCATCAGTGGCGGTTCCGCCGTGCACGCCGTCATCGCCTACTCCGTATCCAGCGGCAACGCCCCGCTGTCGGTCGTGCTGTCGGCGGCGGACTCGACGTCGAGCAACGCCGGGCCGCTGACGTACGCGTGGGACCTGGCGGACGGCGCGGCGTCGCAGGATGTCCAGGTTCTGCACACCTATGCGCACCCCGGGCTATACACCGTCAAGTTGCAGATCACGGACGCAACCGGGGCGGTCGGCATGGCCGTGCTGGACGTGCAGGTCCGCGGCAGCGGAGCCATCGCGATCATCGGCGCCGACACGATCCGCGACTACTTCTGGGATTTCGGCGATGGAGCCAAGTCGCAGGAGTCCAAGCCGCTGCACACGTTCGTGCTCGACGGCACGTACACCGTCCAGCTCCGCGTCGTGACCGCGGGCGGCGTGGAAGCTAGAACGACGACCCAGATTACGGTCGGCGCGCGGAACGCGTCGCTCCAGTTCGACGGCACGAGCTACGCAACGCTGCTGCTGAACGGCACGCAGAACCTGAAGAGCTGGACGTTCGAGGCTTGGATCAAGGCGCAGGTCGACGGCGGGACGCTGGCCGCGCTCGGCAGCGCGTTTTCCGTCGAGCTGGCCCCCAGCAGCAATCTCATCCGGATCCGTGTGGCAGGCACGCAGACGGAGTTCGCGGCCGCGGCGCTAGCGAACACCTGGCGCCACATGGCCGTGACGTTTTCCGCCAGCTCGGCGACGACCGACCCCAATCAACCCACCAGCGGGATCGGCCTGTGCACGGTGTACCTCGACGGCGCGCCGCTCGGCAGCCAGAGCGTCATCGGCGCCATCTCCGGCGACCGCATCACGCTCGGCAACGGCCTGCGGGGCAAGGTCGGCGAGGTGCGCCTGTGGTCCGTCGCCCGCACGCAGACACAGATCGCCGCGCTCAAGGGCGTCCGCGTGATTATGTTTCAGACGGGGCTGGTGGGCTCGTGGCCGCTCGACGAGGGTGCGGGCCAGACCCTGTACAACGTCGTCAGTCCCCCCAACGGCACGCTGGGCACCAGCAGCGGCGCCGACGTCGCCGACCCCGCCTGGAGCACCGACGGCCCGCCGCTGTAGACCGGCGCGGCGGTCTGCACAGTTCGATGGTCCGCACAGCGGACCCTACACACTACGCGCGCCCGCGCAGGCCGCTACGGCTGATTCTCGTCGTCCTCTTCCTCTTCCGCCTGTGACGCCGTGACGGAGGTCGTCTCTAGGATGCGGTTCAGCCGCTTGCGCACGAACGGCAGGAACATCACATGCGGGATGCGGCGGAGCTCCTGGGTGCCCGTCGCGTTGTACACGACGAGCGTGCCGGCGAGGCCGATCAGCAGCTCAAACATGTCCGGGTAGCTGCTGCGGATCGTCTTCGCCCCGCGGCCGAGCGAGTCGTCCAGCCGGCCGAACGCGAAGTGCTCGAACTCGTTGTGCGTGATCCGCCAGCGGTCGTTGAAGCGACCCCACGCGATCATGATCAGGTACGGCACCAGCAGCAGGATGCTCAGCGCCAGGCCGAAGCTGCGGTCGTATTGCACGTTCAGCCGGACGAACCAGCGGTACACGTCGCCGAAGAAGGTGAAGTGCTTCACGTCGTGTAGCCACATGCCGAGGATGTAGATGAGGGCAACGAAAATGAACCAGAACGCGGCCTGGTTGCGATCCACGTCGACGCCGAGGGTCAGGAAGACGAGCACGGCGACCCAGAGATAGAGCCAGCCGAGGACATGCAGGCGGTGGGAGCCGGGCGCAGCGGATGACTCCGCCGCGGGCGCCGTCGATGGCGTGGCGGCGGCGGGGGCAGCGTGCAGCGCGGCGGCTGGGGCGGGCGCCGAGGGCTGGGGTTGGGCGGGTTGGCCGAGCGGCCAGAAGGCGAAGCCCGCGAGGATCAGCGGCCAGACGAAAAGCAGCTTGGGATAGGTGACAAAGGCGACCTCGTGGACGTGCCGGCCCCGGTGGGGCGTTTCTTGCTTCGCGGGCGCGGGTGCCGTCGCGGGCGGCGGCGGCACAGGCGTCGGCTTCGGCTCTTGCGGAGCGGTGGCCATGGCGAACTCCTTACGTTCTCGAACGTCTCACGAGCGCACGCCGTTTGGCCGTGCGCGCGGCGTCAGCAGGCCGGCGGCGGCCGCGGCCCCGCCGTTTCGGGCCGCATTCTGATAAACAGGGCGACGACCGACACGGTCGAAGACAGCGCGAGGACCGTCATCAGCCATTCGAACGGGGCGGTCTGGCTGCGGCCACGAAGGTAGGCCGACCGGTTGGCGGCCAGGGCCTCCTCGAGCGTGACCTGCACCTGCGCGGGGTTCTCGGCCCGGGCCTGGTTGTAGCGCTGCGTGACGATGCTCTTGATCTCGGTCCACGTGCCGGGCTTGGTGTCCAGCCACAGCGGCCAGGTCATCTGAAGCATCGTGACGACGATGAGGGCCAGCAGAGCCGGGGCGGCGCGCCAGGCCAGCGCCGCCAGGACGCCGAGGAACGGCAGCACCAGGACGATGTAGCGCTCGTGCACCTCGGTCGGCAACATGACGAACAAGAGCACGCTGACGGTGGTCCACAGAATCAGCCCCCGGCGGTCGCTCCGCCAACGCCACAGGGCGAAGACGAACCCGCCCAGCAGCCCAAGCAGCAGGAAGATCTTGCCCCACAAGCTCTTGGTCAGGCCCAGCCACGTGGCCTTGGCATCCAACGAATCCCAGATCAGCAGGTCCAGGTACCAGATGTTGAACGCCTTCATCGTCGTGAAGTTCGTGTACGTCGAGAACAGGTTCTTGTAGTAGCTCAGGTCGAACCACGCCCAACCGCTGTGCAGCATGAACGGCAACGCCGTGACGAGCAGGGTCGCGCCGGCGGCGAGACCGCCGAGCAGCGGCTGCCAGAACGGCCGCGTCGCGCAGAGCGCGTAGCCCCACAGTGGGATGAAGAGGATGGCCTGCGGCTTCAGGGAGAATGCGAGGCCCCACAGGACGCCGGCCAGCAGCCAGCGGCGGCGCAGCATGAAGTAGAGCATCCAGACGGCCGGGGCCAGCAGAACCGTGTCCATTTGGGCCCAGATCACCGAATCCCACCAGAACGGCGGCAGAAAGAGCGCCAGGGCGTACGTCAGGTAGCCCGCCCAGCGGGCGCGATAGAGCATGACGAGCGCGGCACAGCCGGCCGCGGTGATGAAGTCGCACAGGATGCTCCAGGACGAGAACGAGGCGTGCGAGCTGCGCGTATTGATCAGCCGGTCCGGGCGGACGGCCGTGAAGGCGAGACCGGACCCCCACAGCAGGTAGCCGGACAGCGGCGGGTAATTACAGACGCGGTCGAACGCGCGTTGGCTGATGACCCACTTCTGGCCGTTCCAGAGCTGCCAATTCTGCCGGGCGGGCGCATGGTCGTACAGCGATAGCACGCCTTGGTCCGCCGCCTGGGTGCCCCAGCGCACGAAGTCGTCGTGGTCGCCGGGATAGAGCCAGCGGGTCGAGAAGGCCACCAGCAGGATAATGCGCACGAGCAGCGCGGCGGCGGTGATGGCCAGCCAGCCCCAGGCGGCGGTGCGGGGCGTGGGGGCTTCATGCGCGGCGGGTTTGGCCCACGCCGGCGCGGCGCGTCGTTCGGAGCGCGTCTTTTTCGAGCGCGACATGCGACCTCCTGCAAGCGTGCAGCGGCCTAGTATTGGTCGCGTGCCCGCAATTTGCAACGCCACGGCAGGCGCGATCGCACTTGACGGCTACGTCAGACCGATACTATGGTCAGCCCGCGCGCTGCAGCCGGAGAGACGCGATGTCCGAAAAGCGGCCGGTGCCCGTGTTTCGAACGGGCGTTCTATCCATCCTGATGCCGGTCTACAACGAACGGGGCTACCTGCGCCGCTGCGTCGAGCGTGTGCTGGCGGTGGAGCTGCCGGGCGGCCTGCAAAGGGAGCTCGTCATCGTCGACGATTGCTCCACCGACGGCACCGACCACGTCTTGCACGAGCTGGCAGAGCAGCACCCCACCGTCATTCGCGCGTTTCGTCAGCCGGTCAACCAGGGCAAGGGGGCCGCCGTCCGTCGCGCGGTCGCGGAGATGACCGGCCAGTACGCCGTCGTTCAGGATGCGGACCTGGAATACGACCCCAACGACTACATCCCGCTACTTCAGCCGCTGCTCGATGGCTCGGCCGACGTGGTGTATGGGTCGCGCTTCGCACCGCGCACGATGCGGCGGGTCCTCTCCTATCATCATTCGATCGGGAACAAGCTCCTGACGCACCTGTCCAACCTCACGACCGGGCTCAACCTGACCGACATGGAGACGTGCTACAAGGCGTTCCGCGCGGACGTCCTGAAGACGATTCCGATCCGGTCCGACCGCTTTGGAATCGAGCCGGAGATCACGGCCAAGGTCGCCAAGCGCGGCTGCGCGGTCTACGAGGTGCCCATCAACTATCGCGGACGGAGCTACGCGGAAGGCAAGAAAATCGGGTGGAAGGACGGGCTCGCGGCCATCTACACCATCCTGAAGTACTGGGTTCTGGATGACTGTTTCGACGAATGCTACGGGCGGGCGATTTTACAGAGCCTCTCGCACGCCCGCCGCTTCAACGACTGGATGGTCAAGGTCATCCAGCCGCACCTCGGCACGCGCATCCTCGAGGTAGGGGCCGGGCTGGGAAACATCAGCCGCCACCTCCCCAAGAAAGAGAAGCTGATCGTCACGGACATCGATCCGACGTATCTCGCGCTGCTGAAGGAGGCGTTTCAGGACAACGAGGTGGTCGACGTCGCCCAGCTCGACCTGAACTGCCCGGCGGACTTCGACGCCCTCGGCCACGAGATCTGCGACACCGTCGTGTGCCTGAACGTCCTCGAACACATCGAGCACGACGTCGATGCGCTGCGGCGCATCGGACAGTTGCTGGTCCCGGGCGGACGCGTGGTCCTGCTCGTGCCCCAGTACCCGTGGCTCTACGGCTCGTACGACCGCCACGTCGAGCACTACCGCCGCTACACCCGGCGTACGCTCGGCGACGCGCTGACGAGCGCCGGGTTCTCCGGCGCCTGGTTCAAGGACTTCAACTTCCTGTCGATCCCCGGCTGGTGGGTCAACTCCTGTTGGTTGCAGGCGACCGAAATGCGACGTTGGCAGCTTAAGCTCTACGATATGTTGGTGCCGCTGATGCGGCCGCTGGAGCGCTGGCTGCCGCTGCCGGGGCTGTCGTTGATCGCGGTCGCCGAGCGGCCGCGCTGAGCGGGCCGTCCGGCGGGGCTCACAGCAGATCGCGGCGGGCGAAATACTCGGGCGTATCGGGGAAAACCAGGCTGACGTAGCCGAAATGCCAGGCCGCCACGATGGCCAGCAGGGTCAGATCCGCCGCCAGCGCCCAGCGCAGCCACCGTCCATAACGCCAGCGGGCCGCAAACTCGCACCCTGCGCACAGCAGGACGGCGAGCGGCACGAGCGCGTGCAGCGCGAAGGCGGCTTTCATGGAGGAGCGGAAGGGCTGGCGGATGGTCTGGAACAGAGGCGTCGCCACGCCCAGCGCCAGCGCGGTCAGCAGGACGACGCTCGGAACGAAGCCCCCCGCCTCCCGGAAGACTCCCACGCAGCCGAGCACGGCCAGCGCCGCGGGCAGCAGCCCGAGCAGGTACAGCGCCTGCGCCTGCGGCACCATCGCGGGCGGCATGACGCGCAGATCCCAGATGAGCCCGCGGCGCTCGCGCTCGCGGGCGCTGAGGCTCTGATCGCGCCAGATGGGCCAGACGTACTCCGGCCAGGGTCGATACTGGTAAGCGGTCGTCGATGTGCCGTAATCGAACCACAACTCCGCGTACAGCGCGGTCCAGAACGAGTCGACCGTGCTGATGTGCAGCCAGGGGTGCGCCAGCAAGGCCCCCAGCCGGAACGAGGCCCACGAGACCTTGGACAGCTCGCCGGGCAGTTGGTTGGCCATGTTGTTGGGTAAGCGCTTGAACGGGCTCACGACCGGGTCGCCGGTTAACTCGTAGTTGCGGACATAGGGCCAGATGCCCAGGGCCAACGCCACCGCCGCACCCAACAGCGGCCCGCGGACGCCGCCCCACTGTGTTGCACGGCGGCGAACCAGGACGGTCGCCGCGAGGGCGGCGAATAGCACCACCGCGCAACTGAGGCCGTAGTGCTTGGTCCACATCGCCAAGGCCGCGCCGAGGCCCGCCAGCAGCCACCAGCCGTACCGCGCGCGGTGCGGCGCGGCCGGATTGCGCGGCATGCGGGCCAGCGCGCGGGCGGCGGCGCGGTCATTTGCGGCTGCGTCGCTCGGGGGCGCTACGGCACGCAGGATCGCCCAGAAGCACAGGGATGCCCACAGGTAGGTCAGCGCGTCGTTGGTCGCCATGCCGCTCATGTAGATGTGGCGGGGCAGAAAGGCGATGAACGCCACGCCGAGCGATTGCGCAAAGATCCGGCCGGGGAAAACCGTGCGCAGAGCTTGCCACACCAGCCACAGCGTGCCGATCCCGCAGACGGTGGAGATGAACTGGATCGCCTTGCGCCCCGCGAGGTGCCACGGATGGCGACACTGGATCCCCGCGCTGGAACTACGCTCCTCGTAGCTCGGTTGGGGCGGCGGCGGGCCCTGCGCATGGCCGCTGAACACACGGTAGGTCAGGGCACTCAACGCGTGATACAGTGGCGGCTGATAACACTGCCAGCCGTCGTCCGGGTGCGGCCAGCGGTGCTGCTCCAGCATGATGCGCGCTACCTGGAAGTGATCGTCGTAGACGTTGCGGACGTCCACGCCCCAGGTGTAGACGATGCGTAGCAGGCTGCCGATCAGCACGATCGCCAGGGGCAACCAGCGGAGCGCAGACAATGGGTCGGCCACCCCTTTGAGGGTCTGCCCCCCGTCTGCGCGCGAGGGCCCGTGCGGCAAAGGAAGTTCCTGGCCCTTTTTGCTGCGCATACAGGCACCAGTGTGGAATGTAGGCGCGCCCGCAGCGGCTGTCAAAACGCGGCGCCGGCCGGGGCGGGCAGGAGCGTTCGCCCCATTCCGGCAACGCACGGTCACTCGTGAGGCCGTGCACCAGTACGACCTCGCCGCGCGATGACGTAGAATTCGCCGATGTTGAACGGAATGTCGAGCCGCAGGAGCGGGCCCGGCAAGACGCGGCGGAAGGTGCGCAGGAGCGCGCCACCGACGACGTGCGGATGGATGGTCGCGTGCCGGGCGAGCATGTCCAGGTTGATCCGCTTCCACGCGAACCCCATCCGCGCGACCTGGAAGCCGGCCGTTTCCAGGCAGCGCCGCAGGGCGCGCCGGCTGAACAACACGACGTGCTCGACGAACAAGTGCGGCCAGTGTGCCTTGAGGAGCCGCGCGCTGAGGCTGCCGCCGTCCGGCGTTACGATCAGCACGAGACCGCCGGGCCGCAAGAGCCGGTGAATCGTCGCCAGGGTTCCCTGCGGCGGGTCGATGTGTTCGAGCACGTCGAAGAGCGCGATGACGTCCGTCTGGCCGTCGGCCAGGGGGGCCTCCTCCAGCCGCCCGGTGTAGACCGCGCGGACGCCGGGCCGCTGCCGCGCCACTTCCGCCGCGGCCGCCGACAGCTCGACGCCCGCGACGTCCCAACCCGCGGCGGCGGCCGTCGCCAGCCCCGCGCCGGCCGAACAGCCCACTTCGATGAACCGGTGGCCAGGCGGGCCGAGACGGCCCACCAGCCGTAAGTACCGCAACATCGTGGCACGTTTCGCCGCTTCGACGGCCGGATTATCGGAATGTCCACGCAGGCGGTGATAGTCGTCCCGGTAGATCTGCGCGATGCGCGTCCAATCCGGTTCCACGCCGTAGTACAGGCTCTGGCACGACGCGCAGCGCACGAACGGGACGCCCGCGTGAGTGCAGAACTCACGGGGCTCACAGGTCTGGCAGACGGGGCACCTGCGCATCGTCACGTGTGGATACACCTCCGCAGCGGACACGCTAGTCCGCCCGTCGGCGGGTGTCAAAGCGGCCGCGCTGCTTGCCGGGTGCGCGGCGCGTGTCTATCATGCGTTGTTTGCAGGGAAAGCGTGCGGGCGCGCGACGGGCAAAGTTCGAGTTCTGCGCCAACACGATCGAGAAGCCCGACCGACTTTCCGCCGGACCAGGCCCGTTGTTGAAGCCATGATGGATCATGCTGCTGCCCGCCGACAACGTTGGTGTCACACGTCCGGGACGCCGGGCAGCGCACGGTAGCCGGTCCGGGCGCGCCATGGCGGCGATGCGTTGGATCGACCACTGGGTCGGCCTGCCCACGTGCTTCGTGCTTGGCTTGTGCGTCACGCTCCTGCGGGCGGCCGGCTTGAAGCGGTCGCGCCGCATTGACGGGCAGCGCACGCTGGCCGTCTTCAAGTTCTTCGGTCTGGGCAGCATCATCGAAGCTACCCCTTTGCTGCGCGCCATTCGCGCGCGCTACCCGCGCGCCCGCCTGGCGTTCGTCACGTTCGCGGAAAACGAGCATCTGGTGCGGATGCTGGGCCTGTGCACCGATGTGCGCGTCATCCGGACGCAGCGGCCGCTGGACTTCGTGCTCGACGTGCTGCGCCAGATCGCCTGGCTGCAGCGCGAGCGGGTCGAAGCGGTGATCGACCTGGAGTTCTTCAGCAAGTTCTCCACGCTGCTCTCGTTCTTCAGCGGCGCGCGTATTCGGGTCGGGTTTCATCTCAACGATTTTTGGCGGTACAGCCTGGTGACGCACCCGATCTACTTCAACTACTACCACCACATCACCGACGTCTATCGGGAGGCCGCACGACAGCTAGATGCACCGGTGACCGACGCGAGCTTGTCGCGAATCGAAGTCAGCCCAGCACGGCGCCAGACCGCCCGCGCACTTCTGACCCGGCACGGCTGGTCGCCGGGTGCCCCGCTGGTCGGAGTAAACGTGAACGCCGGGGACATGTCTCTCGAGCGGCGCTGGCCGCTGGAGCGGTTTGCCGTCGTCGTTCAGGCGCTACTGGAGCAACATGCGGACCGGTTCGTCGTGCTGGTCGGCGCCCCATCGGAGCGCGCCTACGTGCTGACGCTGTCTGAGCGACTGCCGCAAGAGCTGCGGGCCCGCGTGATCGTCGCGGCGGGACTGTGGACGCTCAACGAGTTCGTCGCTGCGCTGTCGGATTTCGACTTGTTCCTCACGAACGACTCGGGCCCGATGCACCTGGCAGCGGCACAGGGCACACCAGTGGTTTCCCTATGGGGCCCGGCGCGACCGGGTTTCATCGCTCCGCAAGTCCCCAACCACTCGATCATCTACCACGACTACCCTTGCAGCCCGTGCCTGCTTATGTTTACGAGCTTTGAGGGCATGTGGTGCAACCACGAAGCCTGGTGCATGTTGACCATTGCGCCGGACGCTGTGCTCGCTGCGGCCGAACGGCTGTTGGACGCCGCCCGGCAGCGCGGCGCGGCGCGCCCGAGCGCGTCGGCGGCGGATCCGGTCGCGGAGCCCTGAACCCTTGACGACACGTCGCCGCAAGCATTCAGCGTCGCGCCCCGCGGTGGCGGAGGCGAAGTTGCAGCGCGCCGGGCCGGCGGGGATCAGCGTCCGCTGGCACGTAGCGGCCGGCGTCGTGGCCGCGATCCTGCTGGTGTACGTCGGCTTCATGAGCGCGGCCGACATTTGGTGGTGCGTCGACTCGTTCACGGACATGGATGACCTGTTGGCCGGCGAGAACTTCGCCCGGCTGGGCTTCTTCAAGCTGCACTTCCTGCCCGTGCAATACTGCGCGCCCAGCGCGGACAACCCGAGCTACTATTTGCACTATCCGCCGCTGGACGCAATCGTAAACGGCGTGTTTCAGGCGGTGGGGCTGCGCAGCCTGTTCGTCATGCGTCTATTCTGCGGCGCGCTGTTCGTCGGGGGTTTGTGGTGCGCGTGCTGGGCGATTGCGCCGCGGGTGGGGCCGCTGGCGGCCCTGTGCGGGATGGTGTGGGCGGGCGGCACGGGCTTCTTCAGCGCGTACGGGGTGAGCCTGCACCACAGCTACAACTTCTTCTTTTTCGGGCTGTTCCTGCTGTTTTTCCTGCGGGCGGTGCACAGCGAGCGGCCCACGCGCGGCGCACGGCTCGGCGCGTGGCTGGCCCTGCTGGGCGGTGCGCTGGTCAGCTTCGAGTACATTCTGTACGCGCAGGTCTTCGCCTGGATTTACGTGCTCGCCACCGGCCAGTTGCGTCGGCGCTGGCGAGTGCTGCTGCTGCTGGCGACCGCCCCGCTGCTCGCCTTCGCGCTTAAGTTCCTCCAGAACTGCTGGGGCGTGGGCCTGACGGCCGCCCTGACCGACGGCCTGGGCTATGGCGACTACCAGGGACACGGCCGCTGGTTCGAGCTCGCGCAGCTTCTCGAGTGCCTGCTGGAGCGCAGCCAACGCGGCCTGTGCTGGCCGTGGCCGGTCCTGTGGCTGCTGGCCGCAGTACACATGTTGTTCGACCGGTTTCGCGGCACCGACGAGTCGCGCCGCCAAGCCCGAAGTCTGCTGGCCGGCCTGCTGGTGGCTCCGCTGGCCTGGTATCTGTTCATGCCGCGCCACGCCTGGGCTCACGTGCACACGATCGGCCAGCTCCTGCCGCTGTTCGCGGCCGTACTGGGCTGTACCGTCGCCCTCGTCCTGCGTTCGGCCTTCGGCTCCCGGCAGCCCATCGTCGCGCGCGTCCTCGGCGTCGCGGCACTGCTGGCCCTGATTGGGGGCGAGGTCCAGTCCATCAACTGGCGCTTGAGCAACCGAAGGCCCGGCCTGAGTAACATCCTCGCAGCGCTCGGCCCGAACGCGTTGCCGCCGCACACGGCGGCGCTGCACAACGCCTGGTCGGCCGACTTTGCGTACTTCCTGCAGCGGCCGGCGTGGCAAGCCCCGCGGCCACACCGGCCCTTTCCGGCCTGCGTGACGGATTTGCAGCGGCACCTGCCGCCCGACTGGCCGCTGCAGTATTACGTCCTTTTCCCCTGGGCGGACAGCCTCGAGACGCGCCGCGTGCTCGCGGAGAACTGCCTCGGCCGCCGGCTCCGCAGGTCCCAGGTCCTGCTGTTCGATATCAGCCCCCTGCACCAGCCCGAAAACGAGCGCACCCCGCTGCCCCCCGACGTGCGCGCCCGCCAGCTCCGCGGCGAATACCCGGAGTGGCAGGTCCCCGGGTTTGAAGAGCGTCTGGCCCAGATGACAGCCCGGTACGGCACAGCGCAGTAGCGCCTAGCGCAGGTCGGCAGACCGTGCCACGACGCACCGGCTCACCGTGCTGCACGACCAGCGCCAGGACGTCACGGCGCGCCAGACGGACGCTATGGTCAGCTCGTACGCCCTGCAGCAGGAGAGAGCGCGAAAAAAGGGTCGGAAAAAGGGGTCGGGAGTCTTTGTTTCGGGCGGCTGGGCGCGCGCCCGCGAACCGTCCGGGGCGAAGAGGTTCCCAACCCCTCGTTTTCCGCGTCAAAGCACCGCACCGGACTGTGGTGGCGCGCGGCGCGGCCGTCAAAACCCGGCGGCGGCCGCGGGCATCCGCGGCAGGCCTCTATCGACTATGATGTATGGAGCGCGCGGCGCGGGAAGACGCGCCTTTGGCTTGGGAAGAGACCTCATGCCCGATGCGATTGTGATTGGCGCCGGCCCGGCCGGATTGACCACCGCCTATGAACTCCAGAAGCTGGGCCTGTCGTCGGCGGTCCTGGAAGCCGACCACCAGGTCGGGGGGATTTCGCGGACCGTCGATTACCACGGCTTCCGCTTTGACATCGGCGGCCACCGGTTCTTCTCCAAGGTGCCGCTCATCAATGAGCTGTGGGACGAGATCCTCGGCGAGGATTTTCTGCTGCGGCCGCGCCTCTCGCGCATCTACTACAAGAACCGGTTCTTCGACTACCCGCTGAAGGCCGGCAACGCGCTGGCGGGGCTGGGCCTGCTGGAGGCGGCTCGCTGCGGGCTGAGCTACGCCCGGGCGCGGCTGCGGCCGAGCGCGGAGGCGAAGTCGTTCGAGGACTGGGTCGCGGGGCGGTTCGGCCACCGGCTGTACAACATCTTCTTCAAGACGTACACGGAGAAGGTCTGGGGCATCCCGTGCCGCGAGATCTCCGCGGATTGGGCGGCCCAGCGGATTAAAAACCTGTCGCTGTGGGAGGCGGTGCGTAACGCGCTGTTCGGCTCGGGCAAGTCGAAGGACGGGCAGGTCATCACGACGCTGATCGACGAGTTCAAGTACCCGCGCTTGGGGCCGGGGCAGATGTGGGAGGCGTGCGCGCGGCGGCTAGCGGACCACGGCAACTTGACGCACTGCGACATGGCCGTCACACGCGTCCGCCACGCGCGCGGGCACGTGGAGTGCGTGTACGGGCAGACCTCCGCGGGCGAGCCCGTCGAATTCGCCAGCCAGCACTACGTATCCTCGATGCCGCTGCGCGAGCTGATCTGGGCGCTGGACCCGCCGCCGCCGGCGGACGTGCTGGCCGCCGCCAACCGCCTGCGCTATCGCGATTACCTGACGGTGGTTTTGATCGTGAAGCGGGCGGAGGTGTTCCCGGACAACTGGGTGTACGTGCACTCGCCCGAGGTCCGCATGGGCCGCATGCAGAACTACAAGAACTGGAGTCCGGCGATGGTGCCCGACCCGTCGCGCACCTCACTCGGCCTCGAGTATTTCGTCTGGGAAACCGACGAGATGTGGCGTTGGGACAACCGGCGGCTGATCGAGCTCGGCACGCACGAGTGTGCCCAACTCGGCCTGGTCGACCCGCGCGACGTCGCGGACGGCACCGTGGTCCGCATGAAGAAAGCCTATCCGATCTACGACCACGGCTACCAGGAAGCCGTCGCCACGCTGCGCAGCTACCTCGAGACGTTCGCCAACTTGCAGACGGTCGGCCGCAACGGCCTGCACCGCTACAACAACCAGGATCACTCGATGCTGACCGGCGTCTACGCGGCGCAGAACGTCGCCGGCGCCCGGCATGACGTGTGGTCGGTGAACACCGAGCAGGAATACCACGAGGAGCAGCGCCAGACAGATGCGGCGGCCGGCGGGGACCGGCATGTGCCGAGCCGGCGGGCGCAGACTTGAACGACGCCCGCCGTCTGTCTAGCATCCCGGCATGTCACGTGGGCGATCTACGGCGCAGGCTGCACGGACCGTCCCGGCTGTGCCGCCGGCGCCTTCCGCCCGCAGTTTGTACGCGCAGTACGGGCTGCTGCTCGCTATTCTGCTCGTCGCGGGCGTGCTGCGCATCGCGGCGCTGACGCGTACGCCGCCGGGTCTGCACCAGGACGAAGCCGTCAACGCCTGGAACGCCTGGTGCCTGCTCAAGACCGGACACGACCAGGTCGGTGCCGGTTGGCCGTTCTTCTACTTCCGTGCCCTCGGCGAGAACCGCTCGCCAGTGTTCCTTTATGCCGTACTCCCGTTTCAGATCTTGGGCGGGATGAACGTCTGGACGAATCGCCTGCCGGCGGCCGTCGGCGGCTTGGTCACCATCCTGCTTCTCTACTGGATCGCCGACCGCCTCTTCAACCGGTCCACAGCCCTGGTCGCGGCGGCGCTCCTGACGCTGGCCCCCTGGCACGTGCAGCTCAGCCGGTTCGGCCACGACGCCGCGCTCGGGCCGTTGCTGGCCTGCTTAGCGTTCGCGTCTCTCCTGTGGGCGGGATTCCCACTCGGCAGCGAGACGGCGCGCCCCAGCGTCTGGAAAGGCCTTGTCGCCGGCCTGGTCATCGGCATGTGCTGCTATGGGTATCCAGCGGTCCGGCTGTTCATTCCGATCTTCCTGGTCGCGTGTGTGCTCGTGACATGCCGCGCCTGGTGGCGCTGGCTTCGGCAGGGCGGCGCGCCGCTGGCGGCGGCGGGGCTGGTCATCGGCGTCGGCGTGACGTTCGGGCCGCTCCTGTACTGCCATGTCACGCACCCGGAGATCATCGGGAAGCGCGGCGAAAGCACGGCGCTGTGGCCGAAGCAGGCTCCCCTGCGCACAAAGGCCGCCGCGGTCGCCGAGCGCTACGTCGTGCACTTCGACCCGGCCTTTCTGTTCATCTACGGGAACCACGAGGACCTGCACAGCATGCCGCACTTCGGGGAGTACCAGTGGTACACGCTGCCGCTGCTGCTGATCGGGCTCGTCGTATCGCTGGCCCACGTCGTCAAGTCGCACGCCGCGCGTCTCGCGCTGTGCTGGGTACTGCTTTACCCGGCTGGGGACTGCCTGCACCGCCATCTGTACCGCGGGCCGGACGGCCTGTGGCACCAGGAAGGCAACCCCCTGCGCAGTGCCCCGGGGTTGTGCGGGCCGATCCTGTTGGCCGCGGTCGGCGGCGCGGCGGCGGGGCGCGCCCTGTGGCGGAAGAACCACGCGACGGCTACGGCGGTGTTCGCCGTGTTTGGCCTGGCCGCGGCGGGTCTGGATGGGCGCTGTCTGTGGCACTATTTCCAGGAGCATCGTACGCGTCCGACGGTCTATGAGGGGTTTCAGGCCGGGCTGTTCGAAGCCTACCAGTGGCTACGGCCGCGCCTGGATGCGACGGATGCGGTCTGGATTTCGGCCAGTGGCACGAACACGCCGTGGGTGGTCGCGCTGGTCGCCCTGGGCTACGACCCGCAGCAATGGTTCCGCGACGAGCGCGAGATCCGCGAGATCAATGGGTGGGACACGTACACGCGCATCGGCAAGCTGCACTTCGTGTACGACGAGCGGAGCGCGGCGTGGCTCAAAGAACTCCGCGATAACGGCCGTATCGAGCGGGTCGTGTTCATCGTTCCACCGAGCCAGGCGCGGCAGGTGCCGCCGGAGTATACGGTTCGCGAGCCGAACGGCGCGCCGGAGTGGCTGATCTACACCGCCGAGCAATAATCACCTGGTAGAAACGCTTCAGCTCGCAGCCGACGCGGACTTGAAAGGCGCCCGCGGTCTGTCTAGCATTCCGGCATGTCACGCGGGCGATCTACGGCACACGCTGCACGGACCGTCCCGGCTGTGCCGCAGGCGCCCTCCTCCCGCAGCCTGTACGCACAATACGGGCTGCTGCTCGCCATTCTCCTCGTCGCGGGCCTGCTGCGCATCGTGTATCTCACACAGGCGCCGCCGGGCCTCAATCAGGACGAAGCCGCCAACGCCTGGAACGCGTGGTGCCTGCTCAAAACCGGGCACGATCAGGTCGGGGCCGGCTGGCCGATCTTCTGCTTCCGCGAGCTGGGGGGGAACCGGTCGGCGCTCTACCTCTACACGATCCTGCCGTTTCAACTGATCGGCGGGCTCAACGTCTGGACCACGCGCCTGCCCTCGGCCGTGGCCGGCATACTCACCGTCCTCCTCACGTATTGGCTCGGCGCGCGGCTGTTTAACCGTCCGGCCGGGCTGGTCGCCGCATTCATCGTCGCGCTGAGTCCGTGGAACGTCGCGCTGAGCCGCTGGGGGCACGAAGCGGCGATCGGCCCGCTCGTCGTCGCCCTCGCCCTCGCCGCGCTGCTGTGGGCCGGACTGCCGCTGTGCGACGGCGAAGTGCGGCCGGTCGTGTGGCGGGCTTTGGGCGCGGGCCTGCTTACGGGCCTGGCGTGTTACGGCTATGCCGCCGTGCGGCTGTTCTTGCCGCCCTTCGTAGCGGCCTGCGTCCTGGTCAACTGGCGCGCATGGTGGACGCTGCTGCGGACGCGGCAGGGCGTGCTTTCGCTCGTCGCTCTGCTGGTGGGCCTGGCCGCGACGATCGGCCCACTGGGGTACGAGCACGTGGCGCGCGGCAAGGAGTTGGCCAAGCGCGCCGAGTTCATGTGGCTCTGGGGGCCGAACGACCCCGTGTCGACCCGCGTGACAAAGGTTCTGGCGCGCTACGCCGACCACTTCACGCCCGATTCCCTTTTTGCCGGCGGCGACCGATCCGAGATTCATGCCGCGGCGGGTTACGGTCTGTTCCACTGGTACACGCTGCCGCCCATGCTGGTCGGGCTGGGGGTGATTCTCCGCAACCTGCGGAGATCGAGGGCGGCACGCGTTCTGCTCTGCTGGCTGATTCTGTACCCCGCCGGCGACTGCCTCCACCAGGGCATGCCCTATCAGGCGGCCGACGGGAGCTTGCACAACAGCCTGCACATGCTGCGCAGCGCGCCGGGGCTCATCGCCCCCGCCCTGCTGGCGGCGGTGGGTGCGGCGGCGGTGGGCCTGTGGCTCTGGCGACGGAGCCGCGCCGGCTGCACCATCGCGATCATCGTGGCGGTGCTGGCCGCGCTCCCGTTCGATGTGTCCTTCTGGAGGTACTACTTTGGTCCGCACACGCGGCACCCCTTCGTCTACCGGCACTTCCACGTCGCGCTGCTGGAGGCGTGCGAGTGGCTGCGACCGCAACTGGACCAGGTGGACGCGGTGGCGATCGGGTCCGCCCGGACGAATTCTCCGTACATCGTGATGATGGTGGCGCTCGGCTACGATCCCCAGCGCTGGTTCGAGGAGGAGCGTACGATCCGCGCGACCCCCGAATGGGATCGGTACGTGCGCGTGGGCAAGCTTTACTTCTTCTACGACAACGAAGACCTCGCGCCGCTTACGGCGCTGCAGGCCGACGGCAAGCGACACCGCGTGGTCTTCATCGTGCGCCCCGGGGAGCTGCAGTTGAGCAACCCCGCGCACACGATCTACGGGCCGGATGGCACACCGGCGCTGGTCATCTACGATGGACGCTTCTGACGGAGCGCCAGCACCACCCCCGAGGACGCCGCGCATTCGCTCAGCCAGCAAGACCCCGTGGCCGGCCCGGCGTCATTTCCGTTCGGGCTCCGGGCCGTCCGGCATCGTCGCGGGCCTTGACTCCGGTTCTGTGGCCGCGGGCAGGGCCGCCTCGCCCGCGGTCTCGGGCGCCGTCACGCCCCTGCCGCCGTCGGTGTCGGTGACGACGCCCACCGGTCCGCAAAGCGGCAGCGTGACGCTGAGCTACGTCCTGACGGATGCAGACTCGGAAACT
>CAIWOY010000203.1 GCA_903914415.1 uncultured Phycisphaerales bacterium
ACCAGCGGCGGCAGGATGATCTCGGCCGTCCAGTGGCTCATGGTGCTGCACTGCGGGCATCGGGCGCCGCGGTCGCCGCTCATCGCCGGATCATCCATTGCAGCACGCAGTTCGCAGCGAACAGCCCGGCGAAGGCCGCGACGATGAGGTACAAGATGATCATCACAGCGCCCACGGGCTCCACCCGCAGACCCGGTACAGCCGCAAGCCCTCGCGGAGGTTGTACTCCGGCTCTGTGAGCCTCCACGGCTGCGCGACATTGCTTCTGAGGATCTGCAGCAGACCGGTACAGCCGCTCGAAGAGTTGACCGCGGTCGGCCGCCCGGAGCTCTCGCGCATGATGATGTACACGAGGTTCGGTATGCAGGCGCGGCTCCAGCCCACCCACAGCGCCAGCGGCGCCCACCGCGTCCCGCTCGACGTCCCGCCCGGCGCCCTCATCCGCTCCACGAGCTTGTCTGTCCGCCGCCCGTAAGCCCTTGCGTCGACTCGCCAAGCCACTCCAGCTCCCACCCAAACGGCCTCAGATTCGGCCCTGTCGGGTTGCTGCGCGGAGTGCGCACCGAACCGCACCACTCTGAGGGAGAGACAGGCGCGGGCGCGGCCCCACTCTCGCCATGCGCGGACGGCGGCGCGGCGCCCGCGGAGTGCCCGGCGCACGACGCCCGCTGAGGCTGGCTCGGGAGTGGTGGTCGGCTCGCTCGATGCGAAGGTCGCCGGCCCGGGCGCGATGCGAGCGCGCGCAGAGAAAGGATGAAAGCCCACCATGAGCAGAAGCCCAAGAGATACCAGAGTGATCTTGAGTGCGATAGTTCCACGGCACATACGCTCCCCGTTCGTTGCCTGCAGGCTGTGCGGGGGGGCACGCCCTGCGGGCAGCAGCCTCGTTGACCGAGGAAAGCGCGCCCGCCCCGCAAGGGTGACTCTGCGGGCCCAGTCACCCGTTGGGCGTAAGGATGCCCGCCGGAAGCTCAGCGACGCCCGCCTGCGTCCTCTCGACGCAGACGCCGAGATAGTGCGCCACGACCTGCACGGACTCCTCTGAGACGCCGGGAAGCTGGCGCATGAAGTGCGCGATGATCGTGAGGTTGAGGTGGTCCTGGAGGTTCATTTCAGCTCGCGCAGTTTGAGGAGGTCGACGCAGGCCGTGACCTCTTGGCTCGTGCGCCGCACCTGCGTAACGCTGCCACCATACGAGCCGACGTTGCCGTCGAGGCCATAGGCGATCCAATCCTCCGGGTTTGTGTCATCACAGAAGCCGATGTGTTGATTCTTCCACCAGATCCAGAGGTCTCCGAGCCTGCTCTCAGAGACGGGCTTGAGCAGGCCCCTGGACTGCGCCCAGTCGTCCCACGAGGGTACATAGGCTGGGTTCGGCGGGAGGTGCGTGAAACCGGACTTGCGCAGGCACCACGTGACGAAGGCCGCGCACCACGGATACCCGCCGCTGAGACCCACGACGTGAAGGTACTCGACGATCTCGCCCATGTTGCTGCCGGGCGGCCACTCGTGCTCGCCAAGCTCTGCGTGTGCGATGGCCATGACCTGCCCGCGGATGCCCGGCGGCAGAAGCTTCTGCATGGTCGCTCTGTCGAACTTGTGCGTGACCGGCAGGTGGCACGCGGCCTGCATCCGCCCGACCCACACCCGCGCCGGGTCGCCGATGAGGGTGACGTCAGGGTTCACGCCGTCGGGGCGCACGATCAGGTGACCGGGATTCTTCTTGTTCCACGCCTCCGCGAACTTCTTCAAGGCGTACTTCTTCCTTGGTGCCGATACGTCCTGGACTGCCATAGCGGTGCCTCCTCTACATGCCGAAGATGAGCCGGACCACGACGTCCGCCAGTGCTACGAGAAACGCCGCGCCGACCACGAGGCCTGCCCAGCGGGTGACGCGCCAGAATCGCTTGAGGTCGCCCATCTCACGGTCCTCAACACGGTCCTCAACCTCGCCCCCGGCCGTCGCGTAGCGGCCCATGATGATGCCGCTGTAGTCGTACTCAGGCGGGTCATCCCTGCGGCGCGGATCGCGGCGGTGCGCGTTGGTGTCGGCGCAGTGAAGCTGCATGAGGCGATTGATGGTCCCGGCCTCGCTCTCCAGGTGGCTGGCGATGCGGTCGATGTACTGGCGGTCCTGGGCCAGCGTCGCGGCCAGCGCGGCCGCCGCCTCCTTCGTCTCCTCTGCAAGCTTCTCGGCCGCGAGCAAGCCCTCTTCGTGGCCTGCCACCATGAGGTCGAACAACGCTCTGTTGTCGAGGCCACCGCCGTTGGCGTCCCTAAGTAAGCGACGCGTGGTCTCGTTGAACTTGCCGGTCATGCGTCAGTGCCACCTCTCGGGGCTCATGCACGCCTCGCCGCTCGCGTTTGCCGGTCGCGCCGGGTCTTCGTCTTGCTGCAGGGAGCGCAGAGGATCTGCAGGTTCTGCTCGTCGTTGCTGCCGCCGTCGGTGAGCGCGATGACATGGTCCGAGATGAAGGTGTGCTCGCTGAGCTCGAAGCCGCAGACCTCGCAGCGGTGTCCCGAGCGCTCCCACGCGAGCGCGCGGTTACGGCGGTAGGCGGCGTCCTGGTAGGCGCGCCGCCAGGGCTGCGCAACGAGGCGCTCGGCCTGCGTCTGCGCCGGCATCGGGTGGCGTGCGCAGCGAGAGCTGCCGGGGAGCGCCCGGCGGCCGCAGTTGCAGACCTTGGTGAAACTGCTCACAGGAGGGTTCCCGCGAAATCCATGTTAACCCTCACGGACGTGCGCTTTCCGGGCTCTACACAATGCTTGTCTACTCGCCCAGAGTGAACGCGTCGCATCAATCTTCTCCAGCTCAGCGAGGTGAGCCTCTGAAAGGAGGCGCTTGTGACAGCAGACGCAGTAGCCGCTCGATGCTACCTCGGCCGGACGGCGGGCGCGGACCGGGCAGAGCGCGGCGTCCCGTGAGAGCGCCATGCGCCTGGCGATCGCCTCGGCGCCGACCTTTCCGCTCACCACGTCCTCGCGGATCTGCGGCATGATCGCCTGGCCACGAGGCTGCCCCAGGACGAGGCCGCGCGTCTCTCCGGCGCGGCGCAAAGAGATGCGGCAGCGGCGGGCCTGGTTGCGCACCGACCACTCTGAGCGCCCCAGGAGGAGCGCGATCGCGGCGACCCCGAGGCGCGCATTCTCGCTCAGGATTCCAAGCTCGGACGTGGTCCACATTATTGTGCCGTGCTTTTGTGTCGCGATTTTCACCACCGCCAATTCTCCCACATCGACCGGACGGCTCACTCTGGCCACCTGGTCAGCACGAGGTCGAAGATGGCCACGTGCTGGATGAAGAAGCGGTTGTTCTCGGGGATCGACGGCTCAGGCCCAGGAGCGATCAGGAAGGTGCGAGCCGTGGCGCCGTCGGACTCCTGGAGGGTGAACGAGCCTCCGTCGCGACATGCGGCGTTGAGCCCCGCAATCCACGCGGAGAGGCCGGCGGCGGTCGAGAACGTGACAATCTCCGGGATGGTGATCGTCGAGAAGGCGCCGCGCACATCGTGGATGAGGAGTGAGCCGTCGTAGTGGCGGATCGTGTCGTACTCGGGCGCGTTGCCGCCCACGTCGGTGCCGTCGGCGAGCACGTGCGTAGTCGACCCGTTGTTGAGGTCGATGCCGTTGAAGGATGCGTAGAGGGTCACGTCGTCCACCACCTCGATAGGGGGGTCTGAGCCGGGCAGGATGACGGTGCGGCGCGGCACCCTGTGGCGGCTGGTGAGCGCGAGGCGGGCAGAGAAGCCGACCACGTGCAGACTGTTCAGGCTGAGCGTCGCCGGGTCGACGTCGCGCACGAGGTGGCGGGACGTGAGCGTGAGGCGCACCAGCTCTGCGACGGCGTGCCTGCTTGTGAGCGCCAGGCGTGCGGCGCCCTGCACGCCGTTCACTATGTGCCGGCTGCGCAGGGCGAGGCGCGCCGGAGGCGGCGTGTAGACGTAGCCCACGAGGTGCCGGCTGGTGACGGTCTTGCGCACGAAGAGAAGTTCGCGGACTTTGTGCCGGCTGGTGACGTCCAGCGTGGCGAGGAAACCGACCTTGTGCCGGCTGGTGATGATCAGGGTGGCGGTCCCGGCCGGCGCCGTCGGCGTCAGGTAGCGCACGATTACGATGCCCTTGCCGCCTGCGCCGCCCAGCGACGAGTTCTGCTGATACCAGCCGCCGCCTCCGCCGGCGCCCTTGTTCGCGGCTCCCGCGCCACCGTTGACGCTATACGTCTGCGTCGTTCCCGCGCCGCCGCCGCCAGTCGATGGCGTACCCGTCCCGGCGACTGAGATGCCGAACCCGCCGCCGCCGCCACCGTAGTACGTCGATGTGCCGGTGATGTCGCTGGCGACGCCCGCGCCGCCCTCACCGCCGGTCGTGGTGACTGCGTTGTGACCGACCTCGCCCGCGCCGCCGCCGCCGCCGGAACTGTCGGAACTTGAGCCGTAGCCGCCCGCGTAGCCGACGCCGTCACTGGACGTGCTCGAGCCTGGCGCTGCCGTGCTGCCGTGCGCCGCGCCGCCGCCGCAGCCGCCGGCGACGCCGGTCTCGGTGGGATACGCGCCGCCACCGCCGCCGCCCTCGGCAGTGAACCCGGCGAACGTCGAGTCGCTGCCGCTGGCGCCGGGGCCGTTGGCAGTCGGCGCCGCGCCACCGTCTCCGACGGTGACGGACATCGCGCCGCTCAGCGCCAGCGCAGTCTTCTCGCAGACCTCACCACCACCACCACCGCCGCCGCACCACGTGCCGCCGGCTGCGCCGCCGCCGACGATCAAGACCTTGCTGGCTTCCGTGACGCCGTCCGGAGTGACGAAGTCGCCGCTTTCAAGGAAGCGGACGACCGTGTAGTCGCCGTCGGTGACGGGGGTCTCGCCGTAGTAGGTCACGTCGGGGCCTCAGCTCCGGCTCACGGATTCTCAATCAGCATCTGATACTCGGAGCCCGTGTTCTGTGGCTGCGAGACCGGCGTCACCATGCGCACGTAGACGGCCACGTAGTCGTCCTCGACGTAGTCGGGGTCCGGCAGGCCCACGCCGGCGCCCTTGCTCGCTGCAGTCGAGAAGCTGCGGCCAGCCGGCGCCGTGTTCTCGTTGGTGAGCGCGGCCACCTCCGTGTTCTTGGCCGCGGCGAAGGCGAAGGCG
>CAIWOY010000204.1 GCA_903914415.1 uncultured Phycisphaerales bacterium
CTGAAGGCCGCGGCTCAGCCTGTGATACGATCGGTTTTTTCCCAGACACCACACTGGGCCATGCCGTTCGGCGCGCTCCGGCCTCCGCGACGGGCCCGTTCCGGTCAGAGCGCGAGCGCGGAACCGGAGTGTCATGACCAAGCTGCTGCAGACGCTCGTGGACAGCATCGCGGTCGGCAGCCTGTATGGGTTGATCGCGCTGGGCTACACGATGGTCTACGGCATCCTCCAGTTCATCAACTTCGCCCACAGCGACGTGTTCATGGTGGGGGCGTGGCTCTCGTTTCTGGTGGCGGTGCGCATCGGCGGGCAGACGGCGACCGTCGAGCCCTCCGTCGCGAAGGCCCTGCTCGTGCTGCTGACCGCGATGGTCTGCTGCGGCGCGCTGGGCTTCACGATCGAGCGCCTGGCGTACCGCCCGCTCCGCCAGGCCCCGCGGCTGAACGTCCTGATCACGGCGATCGGCGTATCGTTGTTTATCGAGAATCTCGGCCAGCTCAAATGGCTCTTCGGCGCGATGCCGCAGCCGATGCCGCGGCTCCTGCCCGACCGGCCGCTATTCGCCCTGGCGGGCGTCAACGTGAATCTGCTGGACGTGATCGTCGTCGGCACCGCCGCGGTGCTCATGCTCCTGCTCAACTGGATCGTGTTTGGGACGAAGCTCGGCCGCGGGATGCGCGCCGTGTCGTACAGCCCACCGACGGCGGCCCTGATGGGCGTGCCGGTCAGCCGGATCATCTCGTTCACGTTCGTCATCGGCTCCTGCGCGGCGGCGGCGGCGGGATTTCTCTACGCGACCAAGTACATCACGTTGCAGCAGCCGGCGCACGAGACGTGGATCCGGCTGGGGCTGAAGGCGTTCGTGGCGGCGGTGGTAGGCGGCATCGGGAACATCCGCGGGGCGATGCTCGGCGGGCTGCTGATCGGGTTGATCGAATTCTTCGGGGCGGCGTACCTGTCGCCGAACCTCCGCGACGTGTACGTGTTCGCGGTGCTGATCCTGGTGCTGCTGTTCCGGCCGGCCGGGATTCTCGGCCGGGCGACGGTGGAGAAGGTGTGAGCGGCGGGGGGAAGATGATCCAAGAGTATCAGGGCGGGGCGATAATAACGCGATTCTTGGCGTGTGGGCCGAAGGGTATCAAGATGCTCAAGTTTGTAGGGGTCGTAAATGAGAATCTTGAAAACGGGCGCAGGGGCCACGGGGCCGAGGGACCGAGGGGCCCAGGGCTGGAGGGGCGGAGCCGGCATACTAGGATTACTAGCATAGGACGGGCGGCCGGGCAAGGCGGGGCGGGGGGGTTGGTGGAGATAGGCGGGGGCTGTGCGATTTTGTGCGTTTTTGGCGGCTGGTGGCGGGGCGGGCGGGGAATCGCCGAGACGGCGGGGGGAGATCGGGCAATCGCGGGGTCTGGCGCCCCTTGGCGGTCGGCGGGGCTGACGTTTCTGGCGGTCGATACCCGTACGGCGTACCTGCCGAGCTTCGACGGCGCGGACGCTGGCAAGACGGCCCACTACGTGCTACGCTGGGTCAGCACGGTCGGCGAAAAAGGGGCCGTGGAGCGAGAGGGCGAGCACAGCGATTGTAGCGTAGGGCGCGTCTATCCGGTCGAGAGAGAGGGCAGCCGATGGAATGGAAGATCCCTTATTTCGAGTACGACGTGTTCGCCCGCATTGCTCCCGGCGTGCTGACTATGGCGGTGGCGCGGTATCTCGGTATGCCGGTGCCTGCATACTGGGAGCCATTACTTCCGACGAACGCGACCGGAGGCCCCCTGAGTACAGGACTCGTCTTCTTTGGGGGCCTTACGCTGCTGGCGGCATCGTACTTCATTGGGCTCGTCTATGAGGGCCTTTGTTCTCCGCTCTGGCGTCGCCTATCATCCAAGGCACTGACCCGCGCGGCGAAGAAGCGTACCACGTGGCTCCGACCGGTGAAGCCGGGAACGACGGGGTTGCAGTGCAAGGATGAAGACTTATTCAAGGTCCTGCTCCAGTGGTTGGTGTGCTCCAAGGACGGAGGCGTGCGCAACGCGTTCGTGCACATGCACCGATTCCAGGCCGAGGTGAGGCTTTGCGCATATTCTACGGTTCCGTTGTGCGTGTTAGCGATTGCTGCCTTTACAAAGCACAACGGTCTGATTGGTGTGCTGTCTGCGGTCATGGCGCTTGTTCTGCTCCGGTGCGCGGACACGCGAGAAGGACGACGTTGGATTCACGCACTTGCGATACTAGATGAGCTGCGGGCGCCTGACGACGCGGAGCTCGCGGGGCTTCAGCAGCGACTCGAGCAGTTGGGTAAGAACACGAACGGTGCTAGCGAATCCCGGGTTCGATGGTGCGTATCGTGGTTTCGTAAGATGGGCAGAATCCTGCTTGCTGCGGCGGTCAGAACATCAACTGTCGTTTGGCGTGCGGGGGTAGCCACCATTAGAGCGCTAAGCAGAACGGGCCAGGGACGCACGCAGGGAGCACCGGCGACGAGTGAGCCGACGAGTTCGAAGGTCGACCCATAACTGCAATGCTTGGTCAATGATGCGAATCAAACCGATGCCATCAGAAGGAGATGTGTGATGGCCGACTACATTCCCGGCGCGGATGCCGAGTTCCACGCCTGGAAGCAGAGCTTCGTCGCTGTCGGCAATGCCAACCTCGTCGGGCTTGGGCTGATCGCGGGCGACCTGACGGCCGTCACCACCGGGCACGGCATGTAGACCACCAACTACCCTGCTCACACGGCCGCGTAGACCGCTGCGCAGGCGGCGCGGCGCGGCGCGGCGGGGCGGGGCGCGGCGGGGAGGATGAGGAGGAACGCCGCAGGTGGCTCCGGCGTGAGGCCGTAGCTGCTATACGCACCGCAGGCGAGGACGGCGAAATGGCCGGCCGGCGGGTTGGCTTGGCCGCACCGGTCGAGAGCAGTGGCACACGGGCCTCAAGACAGCCACCGCAAGAGGCAACCGGCAGCAACGAACCGCCACAGAGGAAGCGCGAGGATCACCTCCCACGCGATCTGCCTTCTAATCCGTCGGCGGCTGCAACCGGCCTGCTCGAGCTCGGTGCATTGCTCCCAGAGATGCGCGCGCACGCGTTCCTGGTCTCGTGCGGGCAGATAAGCTGTCCAAGAGAGCAGGATCCGCTGAGTACCCTGGTCGAAGGCCCGATCCGAATCGACGGCGCCCTCTCTACGTCGATCGCGAACGAATCGCCTCAGAGATCGAACGGGCATGACGATGAGCAAAGCTGGCACCATGAGGGCAAGCACCGATAGGCAAAAGCGGCCCGCGGATGGCTGCGGCATTTCGTGCGAGAGATGCCCGTGCTCGGAAAAGTGCGCCAGCTCGCGCAGGTAAAGTGTTCGGAGCATGCCCGAGCGCTCTTGGCGAGTGCGAAGGTACCCTTGTAGGCGAGTCGGTGTGTATGGGACCGGAAGTGCGCGCTCGACCTTCAGCAGGCACGAGTTGAAAATCCAGATCCTGTCGAGCTCACCAAGTGGGACCACCGCCCACCTCCACTTGTAGTGTCATTGCACGGCACGCCATGTCAAAGGCGCGGTGTCCAGCCGCTCGGATTCTGAAGTACTGGCGACGATTGCCGCCCAGCTCTTCTGCTTTGACGCCCATCCTCGAGGATATCAAGCCCGAGCGTTCCATCCGATCCAGTGTCACGTACAGGGAGCCCACCGGGATCTCGCGCCCCGTACGTTTTTTGTATTCGCGCGCAATATCGCGCCCGTATCTCTCGGCCTGGACCAAGATTCCGAGCAACACGGCCTCGGTCATGTTCAGTAGGCCCTGTCGACTCACCGCGTATCCTCACGACGCCTTACAATTGTAAGCGCCGTGCTCGGCTTCGTCAATGCACGCGCGACATGACTTTTCGCGCCCCCTTGCAGGGGGGGAGGGTTGATCTCGGGGCACCTCACTCCGGGTTAACGCCTGGGGATACGCTCGGACGCCTGGCCGGGACATCACGGCGCGAGTTCGATTCCCTCCCGGCGGGGGGTTGGCCTGGCCCCAGAAGTTGTCGCTCCAGCCGACCGCCGACCCGGTCGCACTCCTCGAGAGCAGGGGCACACGTGGCGATCGGGCGGCTTGCGTTGGCTGCGGTCCACGGGCAGAATCCGGCCGTCGTGGTTTCGGTGCGTACCAAACGATCGGGACTCTCGCGCGCTGCGCAGGTTCTTGGGCGATCTACGGCCGACACGGGGGTCGGCCGCTACATCGGGCGCGGCGTCGGCCACGGCGGGCCGACGCTACGTTTGGCTGTGGCCGATGGCCGCGCTGTGCCTCCGCGGTTAGAGGAAAGGTGCGGATGACCAGTGCGAATGCCAGGTGGGTCGCCCCGCGGCCGGCGGCGGCCGGGACGACGTGGCTGTACAGCCTGCTGCCCCTGCTGGCCGCCATCGCGCTCGCTGCGGCGTTGCACTTTGGCTTGCAGCCGGCCATCGGACCGTTCCGCACGAACGTCCTGATGAACATCGGCATCAATGTCATCCTGGCGGTCTCGCTCAACATCGTGAACGGCTTTACCGGGCAGTTTTCGATCGGCCACGCCGGCTTCATGGCGGTCGGGGGCTATACCGCCGCGGCCATAACGTACTACACCTCCTTTCGCGTGTGGGGCGACGCGCTGATGCACGGCGGCGTGCTCAGCGGGGTGCCGGCCAACGGCTGGCTGACGGCGGGCGACGCGCTCTTCGTCGGCAGTTGCCTGGCGGGCGGGTTGCTGGCGGCGGTCGCCGGGTACTTGGTCGGATTGCCGTCGTTGCGGCTGCGCGGGGACTACCTGGCGATCGTGACGCTCGGGTTCGGGGAGATTGTGCGCGTCCTGCTGCAACAGAGCGACTCCGACATCCCCTATCTCGCGGCCGACGTCCAGCGGATGTCCGTCTGGCAGATGGCCCGGCACCTGGGGGGCGCGCTGGGCTTCTCGGGCGTGCCGTTCTACACGACGCCGTTCTGGGTCTGGCTGTTTGCCGCCGTCACGCTGCTGGTCGCCTTCCGCGTGAAGCGGTCGAGCTACGGCCGGGCGTTTCTGTCGATTCGCGAGGATGAGACGGCCGCCGAGGCGATGGGCGTCGCGCTGACGCGCTTCAAGGTGCGGGCGTTCGTGCTGGCGGCGTTTTTCGCGGGGATCGCGGGCGGGCTGTTCGCCCACGAGATCGGCACGGCGCTGAATCCGCGCGAGCTGGGCTTCATGAAGTCGTTCGACATCGTCATCATGGTCGTGCTGGGCGGCATGGGATCGATCTCCGGCGCGGCGCTGGCCGCGGCCATCCTGACGATCCTGCCCGAAGTGCTGCGCAGCCCGCCGCACGTGTGGCCGCTGGGGCTGGTGGCGATCGTCTTCGTGCTGATGGTCCGGCGGAAGGCGGGCAGGCGCGCGGCGTTGACGCTGGCGGCTGTGACCGTCGCGCTGGAGGCGGTGCGGGCGGCGGCGTTGTGGCAGGGCGTCAACCTGGCCGACTACCGCATGGTGCTCTACGCCCTGAGCCTCGTGGTGATGATGATCGTGCGGCCGAAGGGCTTGTTCGGCGTGCGTGAGATCTGGGACTACCGGCCGCTCGGCCGTCGCCGGGCCGCGACCGTCGCGGTTGGATGATGGAACCACTGCTCGACATCCGTGGCCTGTCGATCTCGTTTGGCGGTCTGAAAGCCGTAGCGGATTTCGACTTGCAGCTTGGGCCGCGGGACTTGCAGGGGCTGATCGGGCCGAACGGGGCGGGCAAGACGACGGTGTTCAACCTGCTGACCGGCATCTATCGGCCGCAGGCGGGGAGCGTGCGGCTGGCGGGGCGGGTGCTGACCGGCTTGCGGCCGCACCAGGTGGCCGCGGCGGGCATCGCGCGGACGTTTCAGGCCAGCCGGCTGTTCGGGAATCTGAGCGTGCTGGACAACGTGCGGATCGGCTGCCATCTGCGGACGCGGCACGGGCTGCCGGGCACGATCTTGCGCACGCCGCAGCAGGTCGGGGAAGAACGGGCGATCCTGGCGCGCAGCGTGCACCTGTTGTCCACGTTCGGCCTGCAGGACCGGCGGGACGAACTGGCCTGCAACCTGCCGTACGGCGACCGGCGGCGGCTGGAGATGGCACGGGCGCTGGCGACCGACCCGCAAGTGCTGTTGCTCGATGAGCCGGCGGCGGGCATGAATCCGCCGGAGAAGTTGGCGCTGCGGGAGCTGATCCGGGGGCTGCGCGAGCGGTTCGACGTGACGATCCTGCTGATCGAGCACGACATGGGCGTGGTCATGGACATCTGCGAGCGGATCACCGTGCTGGACTACGGGGTGACGATCGCGGTCGGCACGCCGGCGGAGGTCCAGCGCGATCCGCGGGTAATTGAGGCGTACCTTGGCGGTGACACGGTGACAAAGTGACGAGGTGACAAGGCGCGGGAGCGACGTGGTGCATTAAAGTCTCCTACAACAATGTCCGCTCCCCAATCGACCATCAGCATTCTTATTTGCAGCAATCTTGGTTCACGAGAAAGAAGCGGGTTTGAAGCCATGTCAACAACCA
>CAIWOY010000205.1 GCA_903914415.1 uncultured Phycisphaerales bacterium
AAGTGCGGGCTTGGCCATAGGCGTGGGAAGAGCAGGATACCCGGGTACCGTGCGGATGGGCCCCATTCAGGCCCCTTCGCCGTTCGCAAGGCGATGCGCCAGCAGAGCGCGCAGAGCACCTTCGAGTTGTGGATGCCGAAAGGCGTAGCCGGTGTCCAGCAAAACGGCCGGCCTGACGCGTGAGCTGGCGAGGAGCGCTTCGTCCGCCAACCGCCCAAGCACCAGGCGGAGCAGCGTAGCCGGCACGCGCAGCACAGCCGGGCGGTGTAGGATGCGCCCGAGCGTGCGCGCGAATTCGCGGTTCGTCACGGGCGTCGGCGAAACGACGTTGACCGGTCCCGCGATTCGCTCGTCCCGTAAAGTGTGCTGCACGGCCCCCACCACATCGGCGAGCGAAATCCAACTGAGGTACTGCCGCCCGCTGCCGACCGGGCCCCCGAGGCCGAGTCGAAAGGGCAACAGCAGGCGGGCGAGCATTCCGCCGGTCGCCGCGAGTACGACGCCGAAGCGGAGGTGCACGACGCGCGCCCCGAGCTTCTCGCGCGCTGTACGCGCTGCGGCTTCCCAGGCCTGACAGACATCGGGTAGGAAGCCGCGACCGGGCTCGCTCTGCTCGGTGAGCCAGTCGGCGCCGCGATCGCCGTAGATGTCGACGGCAGAGGCACACAGGAATGCGGTCGGCGAGGTTCGCAGCGGGCTCAACGAGTCCACCAGGGCGAGAGTTGCGTCGATCCGGCTGCGGCGGATGGCGTCCATCCGCCGGCGAGACCAGCGACCGGCGGCGATGTTCTCGCCGGCGAGGTGCACGAGGGCGGCGATGCCCTCCAGGCGTTGCGGCTGAATGACGCCACGTTCCGGGCTCCACTCGGCCTCGTCCGGCCCGCCGGGCGTGCGCCGCACGAGCGATAGGACCGGATGGCCGGCTTGGGCGAGCGCGGCGCGCAGCGCGGAGCCGATCAGACCGCTGGCGCCGGTCAAGGCGACGATATCCGGCGCCGCGGTCATGGCTGAGGCTCTGTTGTGGGGCGCTGGTGGAGCGGGCTGGGCGCGACATGGCGTACGCGGAACGAGCGCGGCGGCTCGTCGCGGGCGGTGCAGTACAACCAGCCGCCGGCGCTGAGCGCGCGGGATTCGGCGTAGAAGCCGCGGTCGTAGGGACCGGCGGAGGGCGAGGTTTCGAGCAGCTTCCGCCAGGTCTGACCCTGGTCGTCGGACGCGAGCAGCGCGGCCCGCTCGCCGCCGAATCTGCCAGAGGTCATGGTGCCGGCGTAGATCTGCTGGCCCGACGCCGCGCCGAACCAGACGAACTGCGAGTCGCCGAAGACGGTTTCGATGGCGCCGTCGGTGCGGCGGACGCGGAAGACGCGGCCGGACTGGTCGTCGCTGCACCAGATGACGTAGTCGTCGGTGAAGGCAACATCGGTATGTCCCTGCCGCGGGCCGCGGGCGAGGTCGTGGAACGTCGCGCCGCGGTCGTCGGAATAGGCCTCGCCGCGGGTGAGGTGACCGGGCCAGCGGCCGTCGCCGAACGCGATGTAGAGGCGCTGCCCGGCGGAGTCCCAGCGGACCGTGTGGATGTGGTCATTGGTCGGGTCGCGGAAGATCAAGGTCCACGACGCGCCGTCGTCGGTGCTCTTGTAGAGCGTGGCGACGTGCCGGGGGTCCTTGGTGTAGTTGCCGGCGTAGAGACTGCCTTCGTCGTCCTCATCCATACGCCAGACCGGCACATCCAGGCAGGCGGCCCAGGTGGCATTGTCGGTCGTGCGGTACAACGAGCGGCGGTCGGCGGAAGCGAAGACGGTCCCGCGTGTGGAGGCGAAGAGCAGGCGCGGGCCGCCGTCCAGCGGCGCGCCGAGGCTGACCCGGGGACCGTTGGGATCGTCATCGGCGACGCGGACGACCTCGCCGGTGCTCAACCCCCAATACACGTCGTGGCCGCGCGCGTACGAGGCGGACAGGACCGCCGGCAGCTCCTCCAGCTCGTACTCGGCGGCGTCCACCGGCCAGGCGTCGAACAGCGGCCAGGGCGGCGTGCAAGCCGGCAGCAGAGCGGCCGTCGCCAGCCACGGGAGAAGCCGGACGCGCGCGGGCCGTCTTTCGGACGCGCGGCGCACGGCTATAATCGCACCCGGCTTTCTCGCAAGGCGGATACATCCGGTGCGCTTCACGCGAATCTCACTAGCGACGAAATACCGGATTCTCTTCGGCCTGGCCGTGGTGCTCATCATCGGCGCCGCGTTGGCGGTCCCGCTGTATACGATGGAAATCCTAGTGCTCCAGCAGCCGTTTCGCGAGGCGCAGAGCGTCGCGGACAGCTACTTCCGGCTGGTGCTCGCGAACCCCGAGGCGGCGGCGGGCGTGCACGGCGGAGCGTTCGGACTGATGCCGGAACCGCTGCCGGAGCAACCCCAGTTTATTCCGCTGGAGCCGGACCCCAACGGCCCGACGACGCGCCCGCACGATCGCAGAGAGGAGCCGTTCGTGCGCGAGGCGCTGGCCGCCTTCCGGGAGCGTCCGAGCAAGGACTTTTTCTACCGGAACCGGTCAGATACGAGCGGGCGGCGGTTCGAGTATGCGCACGCGGTGCGGGTCGGGCGGCGGTGCCTGAATTGCCACGACGAAGGACGCAGCGCGCAGCCGTTTCGCGAGAACCAGTTGGCCGGGATCATCGCCGTGGCGCTGCCCGCCGGGCAGAGCGGACAGTACTCGCTGCTCAACCGGGTGGTGGTCGTAGCGGCGGGCGTGCTGGCGGGAATCCTGGCGATCCTGGTGTTCTATCTGATCACGACGCGTTTCATTCTGTCGCCGATCCACGAGCTGCGCTCGGTGGCGCTGCGCGTGGCCGACGGCGACCTGACGGTGCGCTCGACTATCCGGACCGGCGACGAGTTCGAGCAGCTCGCGGTGAACATCAACACGATGCTGGAGCGACTGCGCGAGTCGCAGGAGGAGCTGAAGAAGGCGAACCGCCTGCTGGATGAGAAGCTGGGCCAGATCGCCGAGACGAACGTGGCGCTGTACGAGGCCAACCGGCTCAAGAGCGAGTTTCTGGCGAACGTGTCGCACGAGCTGCGCACGCCGCTGACGAGCATCATCGGCTTTGCCGAGCTGCTGCGCGAGAGCCCGGCGGGCGGGGTGGAGGCGCGGACGCTGCGGTACGCGGAGAACATCCTGATCTCGGGCCGGATTCTGCTGGAGATCATCAACGATCTGCTGGACCTGGCGAAGATCGAGGCGAACCGGGTCGAGCTGCACATCGAGCCGGTGGCGGTGCAGGAAGTGTGCAGCACGCTGGCGGATTTCATGCGGCCGCTGGCGGACAAGCGGCAGGTGCGGATCGACGTGCAGGCGGACGGCGAGCTGCCGGTGCTGTCCACGGACCGCGGGCGGCTGCGGCAGGTGCTGTTCAACCTGCTGTCGAACGCGATCAAGTTCACGCCCGAGGGGGGGCAGGTTTGGCTGCGGGCGGAGCGGCTGGACGGGGAGCACGTACGCGTGGCGGTGCGCGACACGGGGCCCGGGATCGCGGTGGAGCACCAGCAGATCATCTTCGAGAAGTTCCGGCAGATCGATCAGTCGGCGACGCGGGAACACCACGGCACGGGGCTGGGGCTGGCGATCGCGAAGGATCTGACGTACCTGCTGGGGGGCGAGATCGGGGTGGCGAGCGAGGTCGGGCAGGGGGCGACGTTCTGGATCACGCTGCCGGTCAGCGCGCCGGAGCGTCGCGAACGGCCGCTGATTTCGCTGGTGTAGCCGGCCGCTAGAACGATTCCAATCAACCCGTAGCGGCCGACGCCCCGGTCGGCCGTAGGATGCCAACTGGTTTTCTACGTCCGGCAGGGGCGCCGGACGCTACACCTCTGCCGAACTCGCGCTAGATTTTTCGGTGGGCGGTGCGCGCTACGACGCTGCCGTCGGGGAGAGGCACGATCTCGTAATCGCCGAAGAGGCCGGGCGATTCCTTCTGAAGCGCGCGCAGGATCTGGATGGCGACTTTGCGGATCTCGATTTCCGCGTATTCGTTCGCGCGGGCCTCGATGAAGTGCCGCCACGCGCGGGCGTTGGCCGAGACGAAGATCCGCGTCTCCGTGGCGTTCGGCAGGACGCTGCGAGCGGCTTGGCGGGCCAGCTTGCGGCGTTGCGTCGGGTCCGGTTCGTGGGCGAAGGTGTGCAACAGGCCCTCGACCAGCCGGCCGTACGCGGCGTGCGACTGGCGGACCGATTCAAGCCAGACGGCGTGCAGTTCGGGGTTTTCGGCGATGCAGTCGGGCTCGACGAAATCGGCGGCGGACTCGTCGACGTAGCGTTGCGAGAGCTGCGAAAAGGCGAAGCCCGCGCGGTGGCGGACCAGTTCATGGGTAAACGAGCGCGACACGCCAGCGATGATGAAGTTCCAGACGGCGTGTTCGAGCACGGAGCCGTGGGCGGACTCGATGATGTTGGCCAGATATTCGGCGCTGTTTTTTCGCCCTTTGCCGAAGGACATGTAGCACAGGCGGCCGGCCACCTCGCAGAGGCGTTCGGCGCCGACTTCCGAGTCGGTGCTCCACGTCGCCCCGACGTCGCGCAGGAAGCGGTCGAGGGCGGCGGCGTCCAACGTCTGGCGACCGACCAGATACACGCGCGGCTCGCGGATGATGTTCACGGCGGGGCCTCCTTGGCGGACATTGTACTCAGCGGCCGAGGCGGGGACACCTTCGGCGCGACATCCGGCGCGACGATCGGCGCTATCCCACCCGCGGCCCGCCGCCGGTAGGCTATGGGGACCATGAGCAGAATCTGCACCGGGCGAATGCGGCGCGGCAGGCAGCCCGTCTGGGCGGCGGCGCTGTGCGTCAGCGGCGCGCTGGCGGTGCTCGCGCCGGCCGGCGCCGAGCCCGAGCTCATGTATCGGCTCGAGGCCGGGGACCGGCTGCTGTACGAGCGCCGGGCGACGACGCGGCCGCTCGACGGTGGACCGCCGACGGCGGAGATCGACGACCAGATCGAGCTGTGGTGCGTGCAGCGGCGTGAGAAAGAAGCGTTCATGCTCGTCGCGCTCACACGCACGACGGCGGGGCGCGCCGAACCGGCCCGCGCGGCGGTGCTGTACATCGACGAGGGCGGGCGGCGGCGCCTCCCAGCGGAGGTGATGACGCGTCTCGATCCGGTGGAGCCCGCGCTAGACCTGCTGCCGGTGCTGCCCGTGGGGGCGCAGACCGCGGAGGCGTGGACGACGACGCCGGACGTTTACCAGCGTGCCTGGCGCTGCATGAGCCGGGGGCCCGACGCCGGGCAACAGGGGGGCACGCGCGTCGATTTCGTGGTCGAGGATCCGCTGGGCGTGGGCGACGCCCTGGGGGAGGTTCGCACCGGGACGTACTGGTTCGACGCGCGCGCGGGCGTGGTCACCCGCCTGGAGTCGGAGCAGCAGGACCTGCTGAACCGGACGTGGACCCACGTCAGCGCGGTCCTGCGCGAGCGCACGCGGCAAACGCCGGAGTGGGCGGCGCGGCGGACGGAGGAGGGCGGGCGGTTCCTGCGCGCGCTGGGCAACGAAGACCGGTTCGTCCAGGAGCTGACCGCGCGGGGTGACCAGTTGCCACGGATTCTGGAGCGGCTCGACCAGTTGTGGTCGGCGTTCAAGTCGGACATCGACGTCCGCACGGTGTCGCCCTTCTGGACGCTGGCCGACGCCCATCGGCAGGAGCTGCGGGCCGCGGCCGAGGTGCTCGAGGCGCGGGCGGCGCTGGCACTGCGCTGGTTGAACCGCCGGGCTGTGCCGTGGACTTTGCAGGATGCGGCCGGGCAGACGGTGACGTGTGAGGCCGCGCGGCGGGGCGTGGTCGTCGAGTGCTTCTGGTCGGGGGACTCGGCCGCGGCGCTGCGGGTGCTGGAGCCGATGCGGAAGCTCCAGGCAGAGCTGTCAACGTCGGCGGTCCGCGTGCTCGGCTACAACCTGGACGCGGACCTCGTGCGGGCACGGCAGGTCATCCGGCAGTGCGGCGGCGGGCTGACGCAATTCCTGGGCGGTGCGCTCGTGGAAGTGGAAACGCTGCCCGAGCTGCCGGTCGTCCGTGTGCTTGATTCCAAGGGCGTGATTCGCGGGGTGTGGGTCGGCTGGCAGCCGGCGTACACCACGGCGCGCGACTTGGCGCTGGAGCTGGCCAGACCTCGGCCGTGAGAGGGTGCAGCATGTGCCGTTTGTCCGCGATCGTGTTTCTGGCGTGCATCGCGATGGTGAGCGGGTGTGCGACACCGTCTTCGCCGCGCGAAAGTGATCGCCGCAGCGTCGCCGGTCCACTTCCGGCGCCGGCATCGCAAGCCACGGTCCCGGGGCTGAGGTTCGCACTGGCGACGGGCGACGAGGTTTTCGTGCCCGAGGGCTTGTCGCCGGGCGCCACGGAGTTCGACCTCGTGGTGCATTTCCACGGCGCGCCGGAGGTGGTGGAGCGGGAGTTCACGGCGGCCGGGCTGCGGGCCGTGCTGGTGACGGTGAACTACCACGGGCTGTCCGGTGTTTACGAAAAGCCGTTCAGCGACCCGCAGCGGTTTCGCGCGCTCCTGGACGACACGCTGGCCGAGCTGAAAACGCGGCGGCGCGTGGCGGAGAGCGCTCAACGACGGCGGCTGTGCGTCTCTTCGTTCAGTGCGGGTTTCGGGGCGGTCCGGGCGTTACTCAAGGCGCCGGAGCACTTCGCGTCGATCGACGGGCTCTACCTGGCCGACACGGTGTACGCGGGATACGTCGAGCAAGACGGCCAGCGGCGGGTGAACCCGGACAACATGACGGACTTCCGCCGGTTCGCGGCTGAAGCGGTCGCGGGGCGGAAGACGATGATCATCACGCACTCCTATCTGGAGCCCGGCACGTACGCCGGCACGCATGAGACGGCCGACGACCTGATCGCGTTTGTCGAAGCGCAGCGGCGGGCGGTGGATGAGGCGGGGCCGGGCGGGATGCGCATCATCTCCCGCGTCGATCAGGGCTACTTCTTCGTGCGCGGCTGCGCAGGTAAGACCGGCGAGGACCACATGGCGCATCTGCGGAACATGCGGTTTGGGTATGAGTTGCTGCCGGTCGAGCGGGGTCGGTGAAATCGCGTTAGACCGGATCAATCTAGGCCCGCGTCGCCCCGTGGCCTCCCGCGTGGTATCCTCGGTGTTTGAAATCAGCAAACGATTCTAAACCAGTTGATCGGAGCGGCTCATGCCTCTGGCCAAACGTCCGGCGCGACTCGCCGGCCTGATGGTTTTGCTCGTAACGACCGCCCTGCCGGCCTGCGTCACCGCGCCGCGCTTCGGCCGGCCGGGCGAGCCGCTGCGGCGCGCCGGGGACGAGATCGTCGTGTGCGGGGAACTCTTTCACACCGGCACCGCGGTGGTGCTATGGACCGACCCCGGGGGGTACGACGCCTACCGGGGCGAGTGCCGCTTCATCCCGAACCAGGACAAGCCAACCAAGCCGGTCAGCGACGCGCTGCTCCGGTACAACACATTTCGGCGCAACCTCCCGGACGACGTGGTCGCGCAGATTCGCGACGCGGGCTGGAGCCTGCCGCTGCTGCAGCAATACGTCGACCTGTTCGTGATCCACTACGACGTGTGCGGGACGTCGCGGCGGTGCTTCGAGGTGCTGCACGACCTGCGCGGCCTGAGCGTGCACTTCATGCTCGACGTCGACGGGACCATCTATCAGACGCTCGACCTGAAGGAGCGGGCGTGGCACGCCGGCACCGCCAACGACCGCAGCGTCGGGATCGAGATCGCGAACATCGGCGCGTACCGCGACACGAAGACGCTCGCGGAGTGGTACGGCCGCGACGACGACGGGCACACCTTGGTCACATTCCCCAGCTCCATCGACACGGGCAGCATCCGCACGCCGGGCTTCGTGGCCCGCCCCGCCCGCGCAGACGCGATCACCGGCGAGATCAACGGCCAGGAGCTGCACCAGTACGATCTGACCAACGCACAGTACGACGCGCTCATCAAGCTGACGGCGACGCTCTGCCAGGTGTTGCCGCGCATCCGGCCGGACTACCCGCGCGATGAGGACGGCGAGCTGCGCACGACGATGCTGACGGAAGAGGAGCTGGCGAGCTTCAGCGGCCTGGTCGGGCACTTCCACATCACGACGCAGAAGGTCGATCCAGGGCCGGCGTTCAACTGGGACCGGGTGATCGCCGGCGTGCGGCGGATTGGGCGGTAGAGTCCGCGCTGTCGAAGAAAAGACTGTAGCCCGTTGGTCGTATCGCGACCGAGAAAAGCCGGCGCGGGAGGCAGGGAACGGGGGGACCACAACGCGACCAGCGGAATCTCGCACGGAACCGGGGGCGCGCTTTGATTTCCTGCAAAGCGAATGCCTAGCATGAAATGAGGCGTTGGGTGACGTGCGCACGGGCGGGGCGCATGGTTGCATCATCCCTCGTGGAGTTTGGCGTTGTGTAACAAGCCCTGGAGGGCTGGAGGAAGCGATGTGCGCTCGTACGATGCGTTTCCCGATTTTTGGCGTCCTATTGTTAGCGACGGTTGCGGCGAACGCTGCGACAATTGGCACTTTTCTGGACCCGTCCGACGGCAATACGCCGGTATTCACCCAGAGCAACAATCTTCTCACCGGCGGGTGGAGCGGGAGCGGGCTGACCCTGGTGATGCCGTTTACCAAGGCCACGTACCCGAATGCGACGTTCCACATTGTAAACCCGGTTACCGTGGTGGCACCCGGCACGTACCCGAGCGCGCTGGGGCCGGGCGACATCAGCTTCCTGGATCCGAACGCCGTGGAGGTGCTGCACATTTCCTTCACGTCCGCCACGCTGGATGTGATAACCTTCGGAGGGACGCAGTTCCTGTCGCGTAACACTGTCACGATCACCGGCCCAGGAATTCCGCAGCTCCGCAACCAGTCGTTCTCTTTCGCCCTGGTGAATCAGGCCGGCGATCCGCCGAACCTGACGTGGACTGCGGCTTTCACCTGCTCAGCGACAAAGACCCCCGAGCCTGCGACCCTGACGATGCTCGGGTGCGGGCTGATCGGGTTGCTGCGCCGGCGTTGAGATAGAAGTCTTCTCTTCCACAACGGGGAATCCGGGCGCGCAGCGCGATCCGCGACGTGCCCGGATTCTTCGTTGCGCGGACGGCGCGGCCGGTCATTCCGTTTCGCAGATGAGCCCGTCGTACGCCAATTCGAGGCCGGGCGGAAGCTGCGCGTTCGTCGCGGCGTGACCGAGCTCGTGGGCGATGTGCGTGAAGTACGTACGCCGCGCCCCGATGCGCTGCGCCTCCGCCACCGCCTGCGCGAGGCTGAAGTGCGTCGGATGCGGCCGTCGCCGGAGCGCATCAAGCACGAGCACGTCCAGACCCGTCAGCAGCGTCCGCGACTCGTCGGGCAGGAAGCTGCAATCCGGGCAATAGGCGATGTCGCCGATGCGATAGCCCAGTACCGGCGTGGGGCCGTGCCGGTATGGGATGGGCGTCACCGGCCGCCCGCAGAGCGTAAAGGGCCCAGTGACCGCTACGGCCCGCAACTGCGGCTTGGCGCTCGGATAATCCGGATCGTCGCAGAAGGCGTAATCGAACATCCGCTGCACGCGGGCGAGGGTGGCCGCGTCGCCGTACACGTCCAGCGGCGCGCCAAGCACGTGGTTGAAACGCCGGACGTCGTCGAGCCCGGCGACGTGGTCGGCGTGGGCGTGCGTCAGCAGGATCGCATCGACGCGTTGAACGTTCAGCGCCAGGCATTGCAACCGCAACTCAGGTGCCGTGTCGATAAGGACGTGGTGGCCATCGAAGCTGAACAGCGCGCTGGAGCGCGTCCGCCGGTCACGCGGGTCCGGGGACGTGCACACGGGGCACGCGCAGGCAATCATCGGGATGCCGTGCGAGGTGCCGGAACCCAAAATGGTCAGCCGCAGCGGCACGCGGGCTCCCGCGTGGGGTGTTAGTCGGACGCGTGTTTCTTGAGCTTGTCGTAGAGCGGGTCGCTGCGGTCGAGCCAGTTGATCCGCTCCTTCACGTGTCCGTCGGCCGGGTCCAGGTAGGTAAGCCGCACCGATTTCTGCTCGTTGTAGGTGAAGCTGCCTTCGCGCGAGGCCTTACGGAGGAACACCGGCTCGTCGCCGCGCAGGTCGAGCACGACCGCGCCGGTGGAGAAGTCGATCGGCAGGCGGCGCGGCTTGCCGTCGACGTCCAGCTCGGTCGTGCGGATCTCTTTTACGTCCCCGACGGTGTCGCCGACCTGCACGTCGAAGCTCTGCTTGTACCACCGGCCGGAGTACCAGGTGAAGACGGCGACCGTCGCGCTCGGCACTTCGCCGGTCTTCTGGTCGAGCACGAAGAAGTGGGTCTTCGGGGCGACGACGACGGGGTCGGCCGGCAACGACCAGTCCCCGACGAGCACGGTCTGGGAGGCCTGGTCCGGGTTACGCAGGGCGGCGCGGCGGCCGACGTAGCGGTTCCAGAGCTTGACTCTCATGCGGTAACGATAGGTTTTGCCGGGGTCGACCGAGTCGTCGTGAAACCAGACGGCCGGGTCGCGATCGGCGCTGCTCGGGTCGGTCCTGAGGTCCTGGTCCGGCGCGACCGGTCGCCTTTCGTCGGGCGGCGGGGGGGGCGGCGGAGGCGGCGGGGGCACCGGAGGCTCGAGGCGACCGGGTGGCGGGGGCGGCGGCTTGGGCGGGTTCTTCGGTTTGTCTCTCTTGGCGTCGGCTAAGAGCCGCTCGGCCCTCGCTTTTTCGCCCGCATTCGCCTGTGGCTCGTTCAAGACCTCCTGAGCCAGCCTCTCGACCGTCTCCCAGTCCTTCTTCCCCTTGGCCCTCTGCGCATCGTCCAACTTCTTCTTGATTATGGCGTGAATGTTGCCCGGTTTATTGGCGTCGACGACCTCCTCTTCCGCTGCCTTCGTCTCCAGGCCCGGCAGCGGCGGCGGCGCCCACGCGTCGCCGGCCTCGACCGGGTAGAACTCCGGCTGCATGATCGGTTTCTGGGAAGCCTTGATCTGCTCGAGGGTCTGCTCGAGGGTCGTCTGGTTCAGAACGTCGCCCGTGCGCTCGTCCAGCACCGGCGCGGGCGCATCCACGCGCGGCATCGCGGGGCCAGGCTCGACATCCTGCCAGTCGGAGAATTGGCCATTGGGCAGCAGCACCTGCCGTTGCACGTCGACGCCCAACACGAATACGCGGGCGCGGTAGCCGACGTACCCGGCGCTGGTCATGTCCCGCTTCTGGGCTTCTCTCGGGAAATACGCGCCGACGGTCACCCAGGAACGCTCGGTTGGGGCCTCGGCGGTGGGCTTGGCGGGCGCCGGTTCCTTACCCCCCGGCCCAGGGATCACGGCCTGCTGCCGGCGGACCATGCTGATCCCGGTGCGGGCCACGGGGGTCGTCGGGCTGAGCACCTTCACCAGCTCGACCTTCTCTTCCGGTTTCTCACCGATGTCGACCAGCGGGGGCGTCGGAGCGCCGAACGCGGTCGCAACGCCCAGGGTGCGGGGCAGTGCAGGACCGCCGTTGGGATCGGGCGCGAAGAGCCCGCCTTCAAACTGGTCGGTCAGGGCTTTCGAGAAGGTGGGGACCGGTTTGGCGGGTTCCTTGTGGCGCTTGACGGCATCCTGCAGATCCTGGGCGCGCTTCGCGATGGTTTCGTCCAGCGCGCCCGGACCGAGCTTCTCGCCCGAGTACCCGATCGTGTTGGCCCCGGTCAGGAAGTAGACCGTGACGCCCACGGCCAGGGCCACGGCCAGCCCGAGCACGATCTTCTCGATATGCAGCTCGACGAAGCTCAGCGATCCTTTCGCGGCCATTGTCGGTCCTCCAAGGCAGACCCAAGCGCCGCGCGCGGCGGGTCAGGGGCGCGCACCAGGTGGTCCCACCTCACGCAAGACTTCCGGCGGCATCATTTCCTTATATGCCTTGCGCGCCATGTAGCCTTCGAAGTTCATGGTGGCCAGGACGACCGGGGCGCCGCCGTAGAAGTACACGCCCTCGTCGCTTCCGGGCGGGAGCGCGTCGTATTGGATACTGGTCAACTGGTAGAAGTTCTCGCGCGTGATGCGGTCCACCAGCCGCAGCACGTCGCGCTGGTCAATGACGGCGGCCAAACCGAAGCTGATCACGTCGAAGTTCTCGTCGCCCTTGCGGCCGGTGAGCGAAGGACGGTATTCGGGGCCGCGATATCTGGTCGCGGGGGCGACGCCGCCACCGCCGGCGGCCGCCGAAGCGCTGAAGTGCACCAACTGGCCGGCGGCGCCGGTGTACCCGAAGACGCGGATCTCGAGCAGGCGCTTCACGGGCATGAACTCGACGTGGCGGTCCTTCTCCGGGAGCTGCTCGGCTGCCTCGTCGTTCAGCTTGCGGATGGCATTGACCACGTCCTGTTGCACCCACAGGCCGACCTGCGCCTCCCACATCTCCTCGACCGTGGGGACGCGCTGCACTTGCACGATCGGGCTGATGTGGAAGCAGGAACGCTGGGCGGTCAGCTCGGCGTACATGCGGATGTTGCGGGCCTTGCGGATTGCGGCGCGCAGCTCGGCTTCAGAGCCTTTGGCCGTGCCGGGCGCCTCCGAGGGCGGCGACGTCCCCGGCGCGGCACCGGGCGGCTGCGACGGCGTCGCGGTGGTGCCAGGGGCCGGCGCTTCGTCGGGTTCCACCCCCTCGTTCTTGCGGCGCTTGGCCTCCTGCAACCGCTCGGCCTCGTCCTGGACCTCCTCGGGCGTCGGGGGACCGCCGGCCAGCAGGGCCCGGGGCAGCTCGTAGAGCTTGTCCTGGTACAACTCCTGGAAGTTGTACGCGGCCTGATCCGAGGCGGGGACTGGAAAGATGCCGGTGCGCAGCGGCTCGCGCTTGTTGATCCGCTCGGCCTCCCGCACCGCCGCGTTGTACTCCTCTTCGAACTTCCGGCGGCGCTCGAGCTCGGCGTTGATCGCGTCCTCGTTCTTGGGGCTGCTCTTGAGCGAGTCGATTTCCGACGCCTCGCTGACGCGCCGGTTCATTTCCTCGACAACGTTCGTGCGCGTCATGCCCAGGGCGAGCAGGCCGATGGCGAGCAGCGCGACCAGCCCACACGCCAGCAAGATCCAGTGCGCTTTCAGGAATTGCATCGTCGGTCTCCTACGCGCGGGCGGCCGCGGTGCCGCCGCGGCGTGTCGGCTACTTCTTGCCCTCCGGCGGCGCCGGCGGCATATCACCCAGGCGGACCTTGAAGGCGAAGCTCACGCGCCAGTCCGCCCGGGCGTCCTCCTCCGTCGCCGGATCCACGGCGCGGGCCGTCTGGCCCGGGGTGCCGGCCGGCGTGCCCGCGATCGGAACGGCCGGCGGGACCCCGCCGCCGGCGTCCTTGAAATAGGAACCGATCGCGGGTTCGCTGATGAACCGACGTGAGCGGTCTCTGGGGTCGTCGGCCGGGACGTAAAAGCCGAGTCCGGCCTCCGTGAGCCTCTTTCGTAGGTTGCCGAAGTAGTCCTCGAGCCAGCGGCTGGCCTCCGAGCGGATGGTGCCGTAGAGCAGCCGTCCCTCGATCCGGACCAGAAATCCGGGGTCCTTCTTGGCCGTGGCGCCACCCTCGCCGCCCTGGGGCTGCCCGCCGGTGGCGGCGCCCAGCGGAGCAAGGCCGCCGGGCGTAGGCGGCGGCACCGAACCCCCACCAGGCGAGAGGTTGATCCCCTCGACGTTGTCGGCGTACTCGATGTCCAGCACTTCGATCAGGAGTTGCGCGCGCAGGGCGCGACTGTATTTCTTCGGGTCGGACTGGATCTTGGCCTTCAGGGCGGCCGCGGACTTGGCCTCCGCCAAATCGGGCGGATTGGGCGGCGGCAGGGACTCGTGGACCAGGGCAAACAGGCGCGGCACGATGAGCTTCTGCTCTTGCAGCTTCAGGAGGTTGTGCACGTCGTTCTCGCGGCTGGCCGTGTCGGTGGACGCCTCCCCGAAGCGCTTCTTCAGGCCGCGCGCCTCCTGCAGGATGGATTGTGTCTTCTGCCGGTGCGCCTGGCTGCTGTCGCTGGTGAGCTTCTGCATGTCGAGGGCGTTGGCGATCCAGGGCACGCCGGCCGCGAGGGCCAAGGCGGCGGCCGCGGCGATGAAGTACGGCCGCTTCTGCCCCCAGACGGCGATGCGGGCCATCTCGGCGGGCAGCAGGCTGGCGTGAATGCGTGCCAGCCCGAGGCCCTGCAAGGCGAGGCCGTACGCCGCGCCGAAGCTGAGGATGTTCTCGGTGAACTGGGGGGCGTTGATGGTCGCGCTGGGCACGAGCTTGGCGAACTTCTCGACTTTGCGCACGCCGCCGCCGACGGTCAGGTTGTTCTCCAGGTACTTCTGGAGGCCGGGCAGACGAAAGGCGTTGCCGACCGCGAGGACCTCGCGGAGCTCGACGTCGCGGTGGGTCGAGCTGTAGAAGCCGAGCGAGCGCTGAATCTCCGCCACGAGCTCGGCGAACACGGGGCGCATCGCCTGGAAGATCTGCCGGGCGTACTTGCTGGTGGCGGCGGAGCGCTTCAGGCTCTCGGCCTTGGCGAAGGAGAGCTTGAAGGCGCGGACGAGCGCCTCGGTGAAGCTGTTGCCGCCGAGCGGGATGTTGCGCGTCCAGGCCGCGCGCGGCTCAATGATGATCAGGTCGGTGTTCTGCGAGCCGACGTCGATCAGCACCGAGGCCTTGCCCGGCTCCGCCGTCGCCTGCCCGTCGAACGTGCAGAAGTTGTAGAGGGCCGCGGGGATGGCCTGCACGGCGGTGGGCGCGATCCCGACCGCGCTGAAGAAGCCCAGGTGCTTGCGGATGAGATCCTTGCGGATCGCGAAGATGCCCACTTCGATGTCCGGCGAGCCCTCGCTGGCGAAGACCTGGTAGTCCCAGACGACGTCTTCCATGTCGAACGGGATCTGCTGGCTGGCCTCGTAGCGCACGAGGTCGTGGATCTTCTTGGCGTCCTTCTTCAGGTCGATTGGCGGCATCTTGCAGAACCGGGCAAACGTCTGCTGTCCGGGCACGCCGATGACGAAGCTGTCGCCTTGCCATTCGTGACGGGAGGCGAGCTTTTCGAGCGCGGACGAGACGAGCTCGTCGCGGTCGGCGTCGGGCTGCGAGAGGATCTTGGCGTGCTCGATCACGTCGAAGGCCACGGCCTCGAGCTTGCCGTCCGCGGCGGGCCGCAGCTTGAGGGCCTTCAGCGCACACTGCCCGATGTCGATGCCCCACACGGCATTGGTAGCAGCCATCGCACGACCTCCGTGCAAAGGAGCCGCCGGCTCTCCGCCGTCAGCTCGCGGTCGTCAGTTCTCCGCCGTCAGCTCTCGGCTCTCAGCTCTCGCCGCGTTTCACACGCATCCGGCGCCCGTGCGCGGTTGTCCGTGGCGGTCCGCGCCCGCGCGCGGGAGGGCGAGGCTCCTGCCGAGCCGCAGCCCACGCCCGAACTCGGGGCGTCGGCATCGCCCGCTACGTCTTCCGTCGCGGGTCGCGCGGCGGCGTCGCACGCAAAACGCGCGCGCCGCCCATGCGACGCGAAGTCCGCGGTGATGTCAAGGAGTGCATCGATTGCCCACGAGTGGCTGCTCGCGGCTGCCGTCGCCGTTCTACGCCGACGGCTGTTCCGGGGGATGATGGCTTATGTATGAGGCCGTTTGCCGCCGCAATACTGCTCAGCCGGTCCGGCGATCGATCGCGATTTCGGGATCGAGTTATCCGCACCTGTCGTCTTTACTGCACGCTTCTCCTTTGTTGGACGCCGGCGGGTCGTTCCTGGTTCCTACTTTAAGAATACCACACGTTTTTCCGATGTCAAATCGCCGCGCCGATTGGTGATCTGAACCCCGTCCGCGAGGACGGGGCGCAAGGAGCCGCGACCGGCAGGGAGCGCTCACCGCGCTCCCCGCCGACCGCGGCCCAACTCAACGCCGCGCCACCGGCTCAAAGCCGATAGCTGCTGGCCGACAGCACTCGTCCTACGGACAGGGCTGGCCGATCCTGGCCACGAACGGGTCGATGTCCGCGAACGTCACCTGGCAATCGCCGTTGCAGTCCGCGTTCAGCCACGGGCAGCCCGGATGGTGCTGATTCCACGCCGACTCGCCGCCCAGCGCCTCGACGAACGGGTCGATGTCGGCGAACGTGACCTGCCCGTCGCAGTTCATGTCGCCACGGCATCGCATGGGCTCACATTCGTCCGGGACGCCGTTGCTATTGCAGTCCTGGCTATGGCCGCTGGCGATGTCGCACTCGTCGGGGATGCCGTTGCTGTTGCAGTCCTGGCTGCCCGTGCCCGCTACCAACAGGCACTGCACGCCGCCATAGAACGCGTCGGCCCCCGAGATTAGGGTGATAGACGAACCGTCGTACCGCCACACCTCGGCGCGCCCGTCACCGCTGTAATAACCGTCGGGCAGGCCCAGGCCAACATACAGGTATTCGCTGTCCGCGGCGAGGGCCGACACGCCCTCGTTTGAAACGGTCGTGGGCCACGCGTTAATAGTGGCCCAAACGCCGGTTGCGTCGTTGTAACGGCGGAGCTGCGCCCCGCTGGCGCCCGAATACGGCGATCCGCTGCCCACATATAGGTCGTCGCGGAACGCCCGTAGCGCCCAGTTGTGTTCCTCGGTGTGGTAGAGGTTTGGATCGAACCGAGGCTCGTTGCAGTCCAAGGGGAGCTCTGTCCGATAGACGGGTCCGCGATTAAGTGCCGTAGGCCCAGCACCATATGCGCCCGCGTAGAGTCGTTCGTGGTAGTCGGCGAAGTCCCAAATGCAGCTCCCATACAAATTGTCGAGCAAGACGAGCCCAGTTGTCGCCGTGTACCGCCAGAACGCATCCCTCTCTAGCTCGCCGAGGTACAGTTGCGGCTCTTCGCAGACGGTTGATACAATGCCGGATCGGAAACCTGTAAACTCCGGATCCTCTACGCTAGGAATGCTCTCCCAGTCCGTCCCGTCGCACGTCGAGCACCGATAGAGCTTTGTGGCGTACGGCGTCGCCGTCGCGGCATAGAGACGCCCTCCGAGCTCTTCCAAGACCATTACAGAGTTGTCCAGCGTCCCCACCTGGGTCCAAGTCGAGCCGCCATCCCGGCGCCAGACCTGCCCTTGCCCGTCGCCGCCGCCATGGCCATGAACGGTCTGCGTCGCGCCGTACAGGCGACCCCGGTAAAGTGCAAGATCCAGCACCGCGACGGCTTCTCCGAGGCCGCCGGGCGTGAGGTCGATCCACTGCGTTCCGCCCATGTATTGAAAGACCTTTCCGCAGCCCGGCGTGCTGCCTCCCTGCGTCCCCGCAAACAAGACCGGGGACGCGATGTCGCACTCGTCCGGAACGCCGTTGCTGTTGCAGTCCTGGCTGTGGCCGCTGGCGATGTCGCACTCATCCGGAACCCAGTTGCCGTTGCAGTCCCCACTCGTGTGATTGCGAATGTCGCACCAGTCTGTTACGCCGTTG
>CAIWOY010000206.1 GCA_903914415.1 uncultured Phycisphaerales bacterium
GCGATTTTGTACGTTTTGGGCGGCGAGCGGTTGGGCGGAACGCTAGGCCGGCAGGGCGTCCACGCCGTAGAGGCGGAAGGCAAAGCGGAAAAGGGAGGTTGGCGGAGATGGGCGGCCGGTGGCGGAGATTCACCACGAAGGACACGAAGAACACGAAGGAAAAGCTGGTTATCAGAATCCGGAAAGAAGGGCGGGGCATTCCGGCCAGGGGCGCAAGGACGCGACGGAAAACACGGTGGGCGGGAACGGCGGGGAGAAGTTATACTGGACGGCGCGCCTCCAGCCGGGCTCACCGGGCACGGGTTGGTGGGGCCGCAGCGCATGGACGGACCGGAACAACACGAACGGCAACCGTGCGGGTCCGCGTGCGGCACAGAAAATAGCTGCCTGTCCCGCTTATTCCAGCCAGGCGTGTCAGCCTATCCGCCACTCGCCCGATGGAACGAAAAGCCACACCGAGCTCGATCATCAGTAGCTCAGCTTTCCCTTGAACTGCGCAAGACGCGCACGTAGGCCCGCTTGCTTCTCAAGCGCCTCGATAAACTCGATAGCGGCCCCGATTGCCCAGGCCGTGCAATCGTGACTGGCCCAGCGCCGTGGGAACATCCGTTCGCCCTTCGAAAAGAAAGCACTGGGCGCGAAGCACTTAGCCAACTGGTCAGACAACTCTGCATGTGCTCGCCGTTCACCGAACCACTCGGGCTTGAAATGGATGAGAGCGTTACGCAGCCGAACTAGCAGCGCAATTTCTTGGGTGGGACGAACCCCACGCTTGAGCGGCCCAGCCTCGCGCAGAAGCAACGCCAGATCGACTTTCTCAAGAACGGGCTTAGCCTCGTACGTCTCCCACAGCTTAATGAGAAGGTCCGTGCCAACACGCGGAAAGTTGGTCTCGCGATCAGCATAGAGCTCATTCACGTATGACTCCAACGCAGCAACCGTGAGAAGCACGCTCGCTGAAGCACGTGCAAAAATGTCCTCCCAAGAAAAAGTGCCAAACTCCTTTCCGGCGTTCTGCTCCTCCAATTCCTGAACCTGCCTCGAGAACAAGCAAGCTGAATGGAGATGGAGTATCGACAGATTTGTGCGCGTACGAACAGTGCTATGACCGGTGCACATTGGCAACACCTCGTTGATTGATGCCGTGATGACAGTGCCTTTCCTTGCCATGGCAGTCCTAACCCTGATTAGGCCATCCCCATGCCGCGCGGAGTACCTGTTTTGCGCCCGTACGACGTACCGTTGCCTCCCAAACGCCGTTTTCCGCGCGCGTCCGTCAGGCCGCGCAGCATACGCCCACGCCCCGTCCGCCGCAATATCGTCCCGCACCGCCCCTCCCGCCCTTCCCACGTTCCCGCGTTCCCACGTCGCGCCGCCCCGGCCACGCCCGCGTCGATCCGCGTCGCCAGCCAAACGCCGCGCCTCGCCAACTCGACTTAGCCTACCCGCTTACCGGCGGCGGAACACGCCCGGGAGTCCAAGCGCGAGCATGCCCAGCGTAGCGGGCTCAGGAACCTCGGAGACACGGAACCCGAAGCTGCTGCACTCGTACGTCGGGTAGAAGCTGACGCTGCGCCACGACGCGCGCAGGTAGAGGTCGCTGCCGCCAAACGACCCGCCCCGCAAGCCGCGCCACGGCCCGCCGATAATCGCCTCGTTCCACTCCCAGACGTTGCCGCCCTGGTCGTACGTGCCGTAGGGGCTGTCGGACTGTCCGAAAACCCCCCCATTCGTGCGCCAGTATGGGCTTCCGATCGTGTCGTCGCCGTCCCAGAAGGTTGCTGAGTTGCCGGTATCGCCGCCCGGATTCCCGTTGTTCGGGACCGCGCTGCTGCCCATGGGATAGTCCCAGTAGTTGCCCGACACGCCGTCATTCTTGTGATACGCCGCCTTGTACCACTCGTCCTCCGTCGGAATCGCCCATGTGGCACCCGGCTTGCGAACGACGGCCAGCAGGGCCGCGTCACTCGTCGCGCCGTTTAGGTAGTACGAGCCATCCTCCGTCGTGCTCAGTCCCTGCGGCCCCGTCGGCTGGCCGTTGTGCAGCCAGTTGCTGAACCGCGCCGCGTCGCCCCAACTCACGTAGTTCACCGGCCGGTTCCCCCAATTAGCCACATCCGTTGGACTCCCATCGCCCACAGCGTACGTGTAGCCGCCCGAGCTACCGCTACGCTTGATGTTGCAGCCGTAGGAGTCGACCGCCGTGTCCATGCTCGGGTTGTACAGCCCGTACGTGTCCGTCGCCGCCACGGCGTTGAGAAACGCCGCGTACTGCCCGCCGGTCACCTCGTACTTGCCGATGTTGTACGTGTAGTCGACCGCGCCGCAGATGCGATCAGGACCGTAGCCGCCTGCGTCCACACCGGAAAGCTCCCCCGCGTTGCCCGGGTTGCCCACGGGGACGGTGTCGATGATCACCGTCGCCTGGGCGGCGACCGCGCAAATACCAACCACGCATGCCACCAGAGCCTCACCAATCGCCTTCATCGTGCTCCTCCTGTTTCCTCGGTGGGCAGGTGCGCTGCCCGCGCCTCCAGTTGGGAACCCCGACCTCCGAATCTCCGGGGCCCCGTTCTCCTGGATCGCCATTATACCCCCGCGCCCCGCCTTAGCCCAAGCTCCGGTCAAGCGGCCCTGCGCCAAGAGCGGCAAGTCGCTGAGCCACCGATTCGATAGTGCGTTCAAGACTGTCGCGCAGCCGCGTTGAGGCCCAGGCCCGAGCGCGTGAGCCACGGGACCGAACATAAAGACGGTGGTGCGTGCGACTGCCGGCGCAACCCTCCGTCGCGCCACGGCTTATCGCTGTCCACAGAGAATAGTCACACCCGGAGAGGCTGGTGCTGCTCTGAAGACCTCCTGGGAGTGGGCGGGTAAGGGCGGGCGGTCTGGGCTGCGGCACGCCGCACGGCGGTCTGATCGCCAGCGACTACAACGACGCGGAGGCGATCGGCGTGACGACGGACCGGCGGTACGTGATGTTTGAAGCCTTCGCCGAGCGCGGCGGGTACCCGGATTACAAGCAAATCCTGGAGCGCGCCAAGCGCGGCGAGGTGCGGCGCGGGCACGTCTGGGGCCGCGTGACGGAAACGACCAAGGCATAGCCCGGACCGGCCGAATCTTGGTCGAGCCCAGCAGCTTCCCCGACAAGGTCGACGCCCTTACACATGGGACTTTCCTCTCTGGCCCACGGGACGTAGGATTATCTTCCGGACCTAAATGGCGCGGTGATCACGACGACAAACCGGATCGTCCGCCTGCGAGGGCTCGGAGCACCCTCGGGGCATGGAGGCGCAAATGAACGCTGTGTCAATCGCATGCCCGCGCTGTGGAGCGCAGTACAAGGTCAAGGCCGACAACATCGGCAAGAAGGCCAGATGCCCCAAATGTTCCGAGGCATTCGTGCTCTCTCTGCCGCCCGACACAACCCCGGTCGTCCAAGAAACCGAATCCGGTGGCCTGCTGACCTGCCCCTACTGCGGCTTTCACGACTCCGGTTACTTCTGCTCCAATTGTGGAGGGCGCCTCACAGGTCAACCGACCTTCGATCTGGAGAGCTGCAAGGTCCCGCGCGCCTATTTGTCCCGCTTGCCAGCCGAGCTGAGGTACGACTTGGACGGTCCGCCTCAAAAGCACGAGGAGGAACGACGACGATATGAAATGCGCCAGAACTGCGAGCACTTCAATCAAGAACTGGATGAAATGGCCCGCGTGATTCGATATCAAGGCCTGGAAGCTGCGGACTGGCACTTCAACCGCCTGAGCGTCGGACGCCTTGTGGACTCGCTGCCGCCTGATGTACCCGCCCGCGACGAAATCGTCACGCGCCTCTGGACCATGGTCAGCGACGTCGAGCGAACGGCGACGGCGGGGGACATCGACGCGCTGGCGGGCGAGGTGCGACAGTGCATCGGCAGCGCCGATTCGAAGAAGGCCGGGAAGGCTCTTGCCAAGCTCCGCGAGGTGATGGGCGATGCGCCTATGGCCGAAAACGTGCGCCTGCTTGCCGAGCTTGAGTCGCAAGTAGAGCGACTCCAATCCGAGAAGGTGAACGAGAAGCAGAGTGCGGCCTTTCAGAAGTTGCTGGACAAGGCTGACAAACTCGCTTTCCAGCAGGAGAGCAAGAAGGCCGTGAAAGCGTACCAGGAATGCCTTTTCTGGCTGTCGCGGAACGAGCTTCCCGGCAAAGGCGAGCTACAAGCGAACCTCCAGGAGAAGCTCCGGACACTGGGGGGCGACGGGGCCGGATGACACGCCGGGCTCACGGACGCTCACGATCCGCAGCGCTCCAGTAAAGACGAGAAACGCGGGCGCGACGGGCATCTTCTTTTGACGCCAGGATCGCATAGCGAACGCCGTCCTTCAAAGCTCAGAGAGGATTGTTAGCTCAGCGTCGGCTACTTAGAACTGGTCCACCAGCTTCAACGCCGCCACGAACTCCAGCGCCGCCGGCAGGATGCGGTCCATGACTTCCTGGAGCGTGCCGCTCATGCGGGCGCCGGCGCTGGCGTGGTGGCCGCCGCCGCCGAACTTCGTCGCGAGCTCCAGGACCGGCACGCCGCGCTCGCCGCGGAAGTTCATGCGGACCTTCCCGGGCTCGCCCTCGGTGAAGAGGATCGCGACCGCGATGCCCTCGATGGCGCGTGGGATCTCGACCTGGGCGTCGATGTCCGCGGCCTGGCAGCCGGTGGCCGTGATCTCCTGGTACGTGGCGCTGCTCCAGGCGAGGCGGCCGTCGGGGCTGACGCGGGTGTTGCGGTAGACGGTGCTGAGCAGCTCGAACTCGCCGCGGCTGCGGCTGCGGTGCATGCGTTCGCAGACCTCGGCGACCCGTGCGCCGGCCAAGGCCAACTCGTGCCCGACCTTCAGAGAATATGCGCTGGTGTTCGAGAGCGAGAAGCCCTGCGTGTCCGTGTGGATGCCGGCGTACAGCAGCGTGGCGATCGTGGGCGTGACCTGACAGCCCAGCGCCTTGAGCACGTCGTAGACCAGCTCCGACGTGCTGCTGGCGTGGCCGACGATCCAGTTCCAGCGGCCGAAGCGGGTGTTCGTCGCGTGGTGGTCGATGTTGAGGATCGGGATGGTCGTCAGCGGTGTAACGTGCTCGTGGTGATTGAGGCGGCGGTCTTTGGCGGTGTCCAGGGCGACAATCAGGTCGCACTTCCGAACATCGTCGCTGTGGGCCGACTTGAGCCCGGCGAAGCGCACGAGGTACTGAAGCTGGCGCGAGACGGTGCCCTCGGGCAACACCAGATGCGGATACTTGCCGAGTTCCGGCAACGCCAGCCATAGCGCGCCGAGGCACGCGAGCGCGTCGGCGTCCGGCGTGACATGACTGATCAACGCGATGTCGTGTGCGGCCCGGATCGCCTCAACGACCTCGACCGGAGGATCATGGCTTGCACATCCGGCCACAGACTCGCAGCCCACGTCGGGCGTTGCCGGGGCGTATCTCATATGCTCACCGCGGACGGTAGCCAATCCCCCAGCTTCGCAACAGTTCCCGAAGCGCGTTTGCATAGGGGACCGTGAAGTCGATCATTTGAAATGCTTGCAGCGTCCAAGAGAGCTGAGCGTGATCGCACGGCTGATGCAACAGAGGGATGATGCGATTCTCATACCGGCCGTCGTTTAGCGTGTAGAGCAGTTCCTGCTTCACCCAGCGCGAGCCGACCGACGCAGGAGACAGCACCAGCAGAAACCAGTCGCAGCGCCCGAGGGCTGCGCCGATTTCGTCGTGCCACTGTTGGGCTCCCAGAATGCTCGTCGCGCTGTACCACGCCGGAACTCCGTGTCGGCGGAGGTCGCGCGCCAGCTTGCTGGCAAACGGCCGATCAACGCTCGAGTGGGATAGGAACGCCTCGCGGGGATTATGCGACTTGCGACGTGCCATCCAGTCAATTCTCGCTCGGTACGAGCGCCCCGACAATCTCGCGCGTCACCTGATCCAGATCACGTGTCGCACGCACCGCTTGCAGCGACCGCAAGAACCACGGAGCGTTTGGAGTCGGCTTTACCTGCACAGGCACGATCCGTCGGGCAAACCGGGGTGCACCCAGCGCGTAATCGACTTCGCGCCGCACCCATCGCGACCGAACTGCGTCGGGAGAAAGCAGCACCACCAGGGCGTCTGCTTCTCGCAGGGCTCGCTCAATCGCCTCGGCCCAGTTTTCGCCCGCGGAGATCTCGGCGTCATCCCACCAGACGCGGATACCGGCGCCGGCCAACCGCTGTGCCAGCTCTCGCGCTAACTCGCGATCACTGTCCGCGTAGCTCAGGAAGACCTTCATAGCTTGAGTATAGCTCGACCTCACGCAGTCGGTCAACTCAGCGAGCTACCCGCCCCGCATCGACTCGATCAGGATGTCTGCGATCTCCGGCCGCGTGAACTCCACCGGCGGGCGCTGGCCCTTGGCGAGCATGTCGCGGACGGCGGTGCCGGAGAGGAAGACGCGCTCTTCTTTCGTACTGTTGGTGGTCTTGTCGCTGGCCATGGCGCCGGACTTTTTGCACCAGAAGGTGTGCTCGAACTTCAGCGGCGCAATGCCGATCTCACCCGGCTCGAACTCGTCGAAGATCTTCTGGGCGTCGTACGTGCCGTAGTACGTTCCGACGCCGGCGTGGTCGCGGCCGACGATGAAGTGCGTGCAGCCGTAGTTCTTCCGCATGATGGCGTGGTGAATCGCCTCGCGCGGGCCGGCGTAGCGCATGGCCGCCGGGAGGACGGAAAGCAGCGTGTTTTTCGGGTTGTAATAGCTCGCGAGCAGCGCCTCGTAGCACTTCATGCGCACGTCGGCGGGGATGTCGCCCTTCTGCGTCTGGCCGACGAGTGGATGGATCAGCAGCCCGTTGCAAACCTCCAGGGCGCACTTGGTGATGTACTCGTGGGCCCGGTGAATCGGGTTCCGCGTCTGGAACGCGACCACCGTCTCCCAACCGTGCTCCGCGAACGCCGCCCGCGTCTGCGCCGGCGTCAAGCGCCAATCCGCGAATTGCGGGTCGTGCCGCGGCGTAAGCACTTCGAGCGTGCCGGCCAAGCAGATGTCGCCCTGCGTCATGGTCACCGCGACGCCGGGGTGCGCGGCCTCCTTCGTCCCGAAGACCTTCTCGGCCTCCTTGCGCTTGTCATGCGTATACTTCTCCGTCACCGTCATGACCGCCAGCACCTGGCCGCGGTCATCGGTGAGAGCAACCGGCTGACTGACGCTGATCCGACCGGCCGTGCCGCGGTCCACGGGGCAGACGATGGGGATCGTCCACGGGACGCCGCTGGTCAGGTGCATCGTGTCGCAGACGCTGTGGAATTCCTGCTCGCCCACGAAGCCGGTGAGCGGGCTGAGGCCGCCGACGGCGAGCAGCTCCAGGTCGCATTGCTCGCGCTCGCCGAGCGCGACCTTGGGCAGATCGTTGGCGGTCTGCTTGAGAAGCGCGCCGCGCGCGGCGTCCACCACGAGGTTCACGAGGTTTCCGCCGTGCGGCGGGATCAGACCGTGCTTGCTCATACATTCCTCCGGAAGCGCCGCACTATAGCGGATTCAGCCGGCCAGATGTAGTGCCCCAGCGGCGTGTACACGATGGGCGGCCGCGGCGCCGGCGGGCGAGGCACGGGCGGGCGAGGCTCCGGCCGAGCCGGCGCACCGCGCTGACTCCCCGCCCGCGCCGAAATCCGCCCGCTTCGCCGGTCCCGAATCCGGCCCCGATCAGGACTTGACGCGGAGCTGTTATGAACATATGATCGTAATGACTGGAAGCCGGACGGTGTCGAATGCCGCGACCCTGCAAGTGTCGTTTCGTCTCCGCTACTCCCCGCGCGACGCTTTTCAAGCCCGCCGGCGTACCGGCCCGCATGCTTGAGCCGGTCGCGCTGCGCCTCGACGAGCTCGAGGCCCTGCGCTTGGCCGATTGGGACGGCCTGTACCAGGAGGCGGCGGCGGAGCAGATGCAGATTTCGCGGCC
>CAIWOY010000207.1 GCA_903914415.1 uncultured Phycisphaerales bacterium
CATACGGCGCGGAGCTGCTGCTCAAGATCCACCCCGACCCGAACACGCTCTACGTGCAAATCGGCGACGACCGCGACCACGGCGGGCCGCTGGGGTTGTGGCACGAGGACCGGGCGGATTACGGCTGGGGGCCGGGCGGGCCGCGGGCAGCGTGGCCGGCGACCGGTAAGCCCGAGGGACCGAAGTACCGAAATCAATCGAGCGGCCTCGCCAGTCTCGCGGGGCGCACGGCGGCGGCGCTGGCGCTGACCGGCCACCTCGAGCAAGCCGAGTCGCTGTACGCGCTCGCGCGCGCGAACCCGGGCTGCGCGATGTCGGTGCCGGTGAAAGAGGCGTACTACTACCGCGAGAGCGACTACTTCGACGATCTCGAATGGGCCGCGACGGAACTCTACCTCGCCACAAAGCGGCCGGAGTACCTCGCGCAGGCGATCGAGTGGGCCGACCGAGCCGGCGAAAGCCGCTGGATGGGCAGCCTGCGGCACGGACATTACGAGTGGTTCCCGTACGTGAACCTGGCGCACTGGCGGCTGTACCCGCTCGTGGATCAGGCGACGCAGCAGCGGCTCGCCGGCTATTACCGCGCCGGGCTCGAACGCGTCCGCACGCTGGCCGAGAAAAACCCGTATCGGCTCGGCACGCCGCTGGTCTGGTGCTCGACGAACGACGTGATCGCGCTGGCGACGCAGGCGGTGCTGTACGAACGCATGACGGGCGATGCGCAGTTCCGTCCGCTGGCCGCCGAGGCCCGCGATTGGATTTTCGGCCGCAACCCGTGGGGCGTGTCGTTCGTGCTCGGCGTGCCGGCGGGCGGCGACACGGCCAGCCGGCCGCACCATTTGTTCTACAAGCTCAAGAACCAGGTGCCGGTGGGCGGGCTGGTCGACGGGCCGGTGTACAAGGACATCAACGACCGCCTGAAGTTCACCGGCATCGGCGAGGACCGCCTGGCGCGGTTCCAGTCCGACATCGGCGTCTACCACGACGTGTTCGAGGATTTCTCGACCAACGAGCCGATCATCGACGGGACGGTCTCGCTGCTGCTACTGCTGCACGTGTGGGAACAGCCGTGAGGGATGCCCGCTATTCGTAGAGGAGGTATTTTGCCCGTTGCGCGCGGAATGCCTCGACGCCCTGGCTCCAGGTGCTGAGGATCTCCCCAATCGGACGGCCCGCCTCAAACAACTTCCGAATCTCGTCCGTCCCGCACACTTTGTCGAACATCCCGTCGCGCTTCGCGCCGAACAGCCTGATGGCCGGGTGCAGCTTCCGCACCGCGTCCAGCACGTGAAACTGGATCGGCGTCAGCTCCGCCCGGTCGCGGTCGGTTAGATAGATCTGCACGCCGCCGCAGGTCTGCTTGGCATAGTGGCCGTAGTACGGCTGAAAGAAGAGGGGGCGGAAGAAGACGCCGGGCAGGTGCCGGCCATTCAGCTCGGCCGCCAGCTTCTGCGGCTCGATCTCCGGCATCCCGGCCAATTCGAACGGCAGCGTGTACCCGACGCCCTCGCTGATGACGCCCAGCTCGCCCATGATCCCGGTGGCGGCGTAGAACGCGGCGGTGTCGGCACGCGGGACGTGCGGCGAGGTCGGCACCCAGAACAGACCGGTCTGGTCCCACCACATGCTGCGTTTCCAGCCCTGCATCGGGACCACGTACAGGTCGCAGGTCACGTCGCCTTTCAACCAGTGCTCGCCGTTGATCATCCGGGCCAGCTCGCCGATGGTGAGGCCGTGGACATAGGGAATTGGCATGTAGCCGACCGAAGAACGAAACTCGAGGTCGAGCGGGCGGCCTTCCATGCGGACGCCGCCGAGCGGGTTCGGCCGGTCGAGGACGACGAACGCCACCTTGTTCTCGGCGGCGGCCTCCATCACTTTCGCCAGCGTCGTGATGTAGGTGTACGAGCGCGAGCCGATGTCCTGGATGTCGAAGACCAGCACGTCGACGCCCTGCAGCATCTCGGGCGTCGGCTTGTGGGTCTTGCCGTAGAGCGAGTACGCGGGCACGCCGGTAACCGGATCGTTCGCGTCGTCCACTTCGACGCCGGCGGCCGCTTCGCCACGTACGCCGTGCTCCGGGCCGAACAGCGCGACGAGCTTGACGTCCTTGGCGTGGTGCAGGACATCGACGGTGGATTGCAGGTTGCCGGTGACGCCGGTCGCGTTCGTGACGAGGCCCACGCGTTTGCCGACGAGCGGCTTGAAGCCGTCGGCAATGAGGACGTCGACGCCGAGGCGCACGCGGGACCGCGCTTGCGGCTCGCCCGGGCTGGCGGCCGTGGGCTTGGGTTCTTCGCCGGCCGCACTGCACATGAAGAGGCCGAGGCCGGCGATCAAGACGAACGCCAAGCCGGATGTAGGCAGGACGAGCGGACGCGGGCGGCACAGCTTGGCTCTCATCGCGGTTTTCCTCGACTCGGCTTTCGCAGGCGAGTATTCTGTCGGGACTCTACGCTTCGGCAGAAAGGTAGCACGCCATGCGCAGGTTTGCGAGCGGTTTACGATTCGGCCTTGGACTGGGGGTATACCGCCGGATGTTGGCGGGCGGTGGGGATCAGAGCCCAGAGCGCAAGCGACGGGTTCCCGGCCCACGCGCGCCAACCGGAAACGTAACGCCCTCCGGCAACCCCGCGCTGGCGCTTGGGGCTCTGCTCGTCGCGTCCCATCCCGTACTGCGGGGCGGCGCGCCGACCACCACAGTCTTGCGGTATACCCTTGGACTGGCACTAGCGCTTCTGGTCGCCGTGGGGGCCGCGGTTGCGGGGGACGACGCGAAGGTCCTTGAAGAAGCCCGCACCGCGATTGAGCGGGGGCATTTCCGCGCCGCGGACAAGCTGCTGGCAAACCAGATCAAGGACCCGAACGCGCCGGTCGTTAACGACTTCGCGATCCTGCGCGAGACCATGCGCCGCATCCGGCTCGACTTCGCCCTGACGCCGGAGCAGATACTCAAGAAGCTTCGCGGCAGCATTTCGGACGCGACGGCCGAGGACGTGGACCGCTGGCGGCAGCAGGGCGTTTTGCAGCACCGCGTGATCGACGACGACGTGTGCTATTTCGTCCGCGAGCCCGGCAACCTGTTCCGCTTCAACGACGAAGCCAAGTCACGCCGGAAGCCGGTCGTCGAACCGGCCGGCAAGTTCGACCTGCCGGCGCATCTGGCGCGCCTGCTCGACTTGGCGAAAACGTCGGGCCAGCCGTACGTGGACCCGATCAAGCATCACATTCGCTACGAAATCCGCGTGAAGGAGGGCAACGCGCGCCTCAAAGCTGGCGCGAAGGTCCGCTGCTGGCTGCCGTTCCCGCAGGAATACGGGCCACAGCGCGACGCGCGGCTGATTTCCACGACGCCGCCGGGCGGCGTGATTGCTCCGAACGGCTGCCCGCAACGGACGGTCTACTTCGAGCAGGTGCTCGACGAGCCGGTCAAGCCGCCGCGGTTCGCAGCGGAATTCGAGTACATTTGCTCTGCGAATGTGCCCAACATCGATCCCGCGGCGGTCAAGCCATACGACAAAGACAGTACCGCGTACGGCGAGAACACCGCCGAGCGCCCGCCGCACATCGCCTTTACGCCCGAGCTGCGGGCCAAGGTGGACGAGGTCGTCGCGGGCGAGCAGAACCCGCTGCTGCGGGCCCTCAGCATCTACCGCTGGGTCGTGCAAAACATGAAGTACTGCGCGGAGATGGAGTACAGCACGATTCCGAGCATCTCGCAGAAGGCATTCACGACGCTCAAGGGCGACTGCGGCGTGCAGTCGCTGCTGTTCATCACGATGTGCCGCGCGGCCGGCATCCCCGCCCGCTGGCGATCCGGCTGGGAGACGGAGCCCGGCGGCTCGAACATGCACGACTGGGCCGAGTTCTACGTCGCGCCGTGGGGCTGGCTGCCGGCGGACGCGTCGTACGGCCTCCAGGAGCACAAGGACCCGGCGGTGCAGGAGTTCTACTGCGGCCACCTCGACGGCTACCGCATGATCGTCAACCTCGACTACGGCCGCCCGCTCGTCGCGCCCAAAACCAGCTTCCGCAGCGAGCCGGTCGATTTCCAGCGCGGCGAGATCGAGATCGACGGGCACAACCTGTATTTCGACGAGTGGGACTGGACGTTCGACTTCCGCGCGATCCCCGCAGAGTCCGGCTTCGCATCGCTCGCCGACGCGTTCGACAGCCTCGTGCCCGAGCTGCTCGGCAAGGAGCACGTCCCCGGCGCGGTTATCGCGGTCGGGATGAAGACGGAGACCGGTTTCCGCACGTGGCAGAAAGCCTACGGCTTCGTGCAGACGGAGCCGCAGCGTATCCCGATGCGCGACGATGTGCTGTTCGACCTCGCTTCGATGACGAAGCCGATCGCCACCGGCACGAGCCTGATGCTGCTCGTCGAGCGCGGCAAAATCGGCCTCGACGACCCGGTCGGCAAGTACCTCCCGGAGTTCAACGACGGCGACAAACAAGGTGTGACGGTCCGCCACCTCATGACGCACACGTCGGGCCTGCCGCCGTACGTCGACGCGCCGCAGCAAAAGGAGATTCGCGCGCAGGCCGGCTTCCCGTGCCCCGCTGAACTGCGGGCGTACATCCGCAAGCTGCCGCTGAAGCATCCGCCGGGGCAGACCGTCGTCTATAGCTGCCTCAACGCGATCCTGTGCGCGGAGATCATCGAGAAAGTCACCGGCGAGCCGCTGGACCGCTTCGCCGCCGAGAACGTCTTCAAGCCGCTGGGCCTCGCGGACACGTGCTACAACCCGGCGGAGTCGCTGCGGGCGCGCTGTGTGCCGACGACGAAGACGGACTACGGGCGCGGCGACGGCGGCTTCCTGTGCGGGCAGGTGCACGACCCGCTCGCCGCCATGCAGGCCGGCGTCTCCGGCAACGCGGGCCTCTTCAGCTCGGCCCGCGACCTGAGCCGCTTTGCACAAATGATGCTCAGCGGCGGCGAGCTCGATGGCACGCGGGTTCTCAAGGCGGACACGATCGCCGACATGACGCGCATCCAGAACGCGGGCAAGCTCAACGCCAAGGGTCAGCCCGACCGCCGCGGCCTGCTGTGGGACCTCTACGTGCCCGACCCGAATGACGCCGGCGCCGGCCTGCCGTTTGCGTACGGCCACACCGGCTACACCGGCACCGCGATGCGCATCTATCCCGAGCAGGGCGTGTACGTCCTCGCGCTGACGAACCGCGTGCACCCCGACGACAGCGCGAAAATCGAGGGACTCCGGCGGGAGGTCTGGCGGGCCGTCGGCGAGCTGTTGATGAGCCGCAAGTAAATGGGGCCAGTGGCGACGATTGGCGTTCGGTGCAAGCTCGTGACGCCCCCCGACGCCCGGGAAAAGCGTGAAAACGCCGGGCGCGCAAGGCGCGTGGCGGGGTACAATGGCTCTGCGCCGCCCGGCACCGGAGCCGGGCGAAGTCATCTGGGAAATGTCGACTAGGAGACACAATCATGTCGGAGCCACTGTCCTCTCAATCAGAGCAGTCCAGCCCGCGTGCGTCGCCGGCCGACGCGCTGACGTCACCCAGATGCAGCCGTATGGCGACGGCCGCACTGGCCTTCGGTGTTGTCGCCCTGCTGGTCGAGGCGTTCGTGCACCTGGGGCAAACCTTCTTTCCGGTGAGGATTCTGGGTCTGCCGGTGTTCCAACTCCTTTTTGGGGGCTTTGCCATTGCACAAGTGGGGCTTCTTCTCGGTGTGATCGCCGCGGTCCGGAGCCGCTTCGACGCGGTCCGGTTTCCGGGCCAGCGTCAGGCAATCATCGGCATCGTGACCTCCGCCGCCGCGTTGCTGATTCCGGCGGTCCGGATCCAGTGGATCATGATCCGACCCCACCCGGAAATGAGCAACGTAATGAAGCTCGCTCGGGCCAGGGCGAACTTGAATTTGATCGCTTCTTCCCTCAGCATGTACGCAAAGATGAATGCCGCGGGAGCCTTCCCGGCCGATTTGCACGCGCTCGTGACCGAGCAGTTGCTGACCTCGGAAAAGCTCGCCGAAACCTCGCTGGGACATGCGCCGGCTGCGTGCGACTATTACTACGTCACCGGGTTAAAGAAGGACGACCCGGTGGATTGGATCGTTGCGTACTGCGATGCCGCGTCCGGCGGTGAGAAGGGCCCTGGCATCCTCTACGTCGATGGAATGGTGCGGTGGCTTGAGGAACGGCCGTTCACCCGCGAAATCCAGCGCTTCATGCAGGAGTTTGAGAGGTGTCGCGGAACGCCGCCGACGATTCTTCCCCCCGGCTGACGCAGCGCTGGCCGCGTCTGCCCGGCCGTGAGCGTCCGCGCGCTCCGCGGGCGCTGGATCATCTCGTTTCTGGCCTTAGTGGTGAAATAACGCCCACGGAGGCCCGGCGATGATCGACGAGTGGGACCTGGCGACGACGAACCTGGGCCGCCTGCAGGGTCGCAAGTATGAGGTCGCCGTGGTGCCCGTCGGCGCGACCGAAGCCCACAACCGCCACCTGCCCGAGGGCCAGGACGTGCTCTCCACGCTGCACGTCGCCCGCCGGTGCTGCGAAACCGCGTGGCGCGCGACCGAGTCCGTCGTCTGCCTGCCGATCATCCCCTACGGCGCCGATTGCAACCTCGCCGCGTTCCCGCTGACGATCCACGTTTCGCAGGCGACGCTCGATGCCCTGATGCGCGACATCATCGTCGCGCTGCACAAGCACGGCCTGCGCAAGATCGTCATCATCAACGGCCACGGCGGAAACGAGTTCTCGCCGCTGATCCGGCAGGTGCAGAGCGATCTGCCGGTGCACGTGTTCCTGTGCAACTGGTGGGCGGTGGGGCACGACAAGTATGGCGAGATTTTCGCGGCCCACGACGACCACGCCGGCGAGCAGGAGACTTCGGTGGCGCTCGCGTTGTATCCCGAGCTGGTCGAGCTGAGCCGCGCCGGCGACGGCCACGCCCGTCCGTTCCGGTTCGAGGCGCTCGAAAAGGGCTGGGTGCGCACGAGCCGCGATTTCGCCCGCCTCAACGACCATTGCGCCATCGGCGACCCGTCCGGCGCCACAGCCGAGAAGGGTCGCAAGTATCTCGACCTCGTCTGCGACCGCATCAGCCGGTTCCTGATCGAACTGGCCCAGGCCCCGCTCGACGAGCACTTCCCGCACGTGCCGTGGGCCGCCGCGCCGACGCGCAACCGGTCGGGGACGTAGCGCACGCATCCCCCGCCGGATGTACCGCAAGACTGTGGTGGTCGGCGCGCCGCCCCGCAGTACGGGGTGGGACCCGGCCAGCAGAGCCCCAAGCGCCAGCGCGGGGTTGCCGGAGGGCGTTGCGTTTCCGGTTGGCGCGCGTTCGCCGGGAACCCGTCGCTTGCGCTCCTGGCTCTGATCCCCCCCATCCGCCAACGTTTAGCGGTAGACCCATCCCCGCCGCGCCCGCGCCTGGCTGAAACCCCGCCCCGCGGGTACCATGCTTCCCGCCTGGGGCGACGGCTGGGCCGGTGCAGTGCGCTCTTCGGGCAACGGGTCAGGACCGGAAGGTAGCAGCCCACTCGTGGCGGCCCACGTGCTCCGTAAACCTGGTCGGCGCCTCAGGCTTGAATTGCGAATTGGGAATTAAGAATTAAGAAAGCGCGCTGAAAATCGCGTGGGCTCGTTGAAAGGCTCGCCCGGCAAGACGCTTCGTAATTCTAAATTCAGCATTCTTAATTCGGATACACCATGGCCTACACCGTCCTAGCGCGAAAATACCGCAGCCGCACCTTCGACGAGGTCATCGGCCAGGAGCCGATCGCCACCACCCTCGTCAACGCCATCAAGGTCGGCCGCATCCACCACGGGTATCTCTTCACTGGCACCCGCGGCGTCGGCAAGACCAGCATGGCTCGCATCCTCGCCAAGGCCCTCAACTGCCAAAAGTACGACGCCCCGACGACCACGCCCTGCGGCGAG
>CAIWOY010000208.1 GCA_903914415.1 uncultured Phycisphaerales bacterium
GCGAGGGCGTCGGTGCCGAGGCGCGAGACCATCGTCACGTCGATGAAGCCCATCAGCATGCGCGAGGTGGTCACGGCGATGAGCGGCAGCGCCAGCCGGAGCAGCTCGACGGTTGCCGTGCGGCGCGAAGTATCGAGACTATTCACATTCTGCAACATGGTGCGGTACGGCGAAGTTGTACTTCGCGCTCCGGTCCGTGTTCCAGTCGTAGCGTGCCGTCGCGGGGGCACGAAAAAACCCCGGTCCCGCCGAGCGGGCCAGGGTTCGTCGTCGTTTTCAGCCTTCGCGTGGGCCTTATGGCGGCGAGTGCAACCCCGGCACGCTCCTTAATCTAGCGTCAATATAAATCGCCACAACCATCAGGCACCCTTTGTCGCCACGCCGCCGGATCGAAGGCGAGCGGCCTGCGCGACTCTGCTTACTATGCCCGCGCCGCGGAGGTTTGTCAAGCGCCGGGGGTTTCCGCACACGGCCTTTCAATTCTCGGCCGTGCGCGCGTGTGGTAGTGCGAAGTTGAACTTCGCACTACCCACCTGTGCGACGAGGGCCGGCGCTGCGGCAGAACTGAAAGGCCCTGGGCTTCCGCATGAGCGTGGGTGTGACTAAATCGGGTGGCACGGGCAAACATAGACGGACAAGCGGCTTGCATGTGCCGCCGCCGCCGGCAACCGCTCCTGTCCGAGCCGCGACATTCATGTCGCGCGGTGGTTCGGCGCCGGCCGCTGCTACGAGAATCCCTTCTCGCACCCCGATCCGCGTGACTCCCTGCCCACTTCGCGTCTTTGCGCCTTGGCGTGCGCCGGTCCCTACGGGCACGTCGTCCCGATCAGCGCCACGAACGGGTCGATGTCGGCGAAGGTCACGTGCCCGTCGCCGTTGCAGTCACCGTTCAGCCAGTCGCAGTCAGGGTACTGCTCGTGATAGGCGGCCGGTCCCCACAGCGCCAGCACGAACGCGTCGATGTCCGCAAAAGTAACCCTGCAGTCGCAGTTCAGGTCGCCGAGCGGGTAGACCCTCAGGCCCAGGCTGTGGAACATGCCCGCCGCGACGGCGACGAAGCCGCTGTTGGGCGCTGGCGGGTCGCCCGGCCCGTTGTCTCCCCAGGCCACGATCGAGCCGTTGGTCTTCAGGCCCAGGCTGAAGTACCCGCCCCCCGCGGCGGCGACGAAGCCGCTGTTGGGCACCGGGACGTCGCATTGGCCGAAGCCGTTGTAGCCCCACGCCACGATCGCCCCGTCCGCCTTCACCCCCAGGCTGTGCTCGTGGCCCGCCGCGACGGCCACGAAGCCGCTGTTGGGCGCCGGGACGTTGCATTCGCCGTCTGCGTTGTATCCCCACGCCACGATCGAGCCGTCGGCCTTCAGCCCCAGGCTGTGCCAGTGGCCCCCCGCGACAGCGACGAAGCCGCTGTTGGGCGCCGGGACGTTGCATTGGCCCTGGACGTTGTATCCTAACGCCACGATCGAGCCGTCGGCCTTCAGGCCCAGGCTGTGCGAGTAGCCCGCCGCGACGGCCACGAAGCCGCTGTTGGGCGCCGGGACGTTGCATTGGCCGTCGCCGTTGTATCCCCACGCCACGACCGAGCCGTCGCCCTTCAGGCCCAGGCTGTGCTGGTAGGCCGCCGCGACGGCGACGAGGCCCGTCAATTCAGACTGCGCCACGACGACCTGCTGGCCCCACCCCACGATCGCCCCCGCGTCCTGTGCGCTCGCCGGTGCGCAGTTCCACACCACCAGCGCGCCCAGTACGAGAATGAACGCCGAGAAGCTGCCAGTCCGCTGCATCGAGCGACCCTCCGTTCTTCGAGGCTTCCGACCAAGCCGCCACAACCCGGACGCACCGCCGTTCCCGCCGCAACACGAGTCAATCCCGATTTTCATCGACGTGCCCCATCTGGCTCGCTTCACCGCAGCCCCCGGGCAGCCGCCGCATGGCAGCAACCCCACCGAGAGCTCGATCCGACTTTGCGCTCATCATATCACAACCGGCCCACCAACAGAAA
>CAIWOY010000209.1 GCA_903914415.1 uncultured Phycisphaerales bacterium
GAGACCGCGTCGCGGACAACAACTATTCACTTGTAAAAGACGGGACGCTCGCGAAGCATCCCTTCCGCTCCGGTGCTACGCTGAGTCGCGGGAGGGTCCGGGACTTCTCAGGCAGCCGCGGCCAGGCGATCGCCGGTGCACCGGGCGTCCTCCGTCCGCAAGCGACAGCGCTGTGCGGACGCGTCCGGGCACGTGTCTCGAACCGGGTCAGCGGATGTGGGGTGCACGGTTCACCGGTTCAGGGCCGGTGCCACACCGCCGAGCGGGCCGTCAAGGCAGGCTCTGGCACTGCGTGAGCATCTCAAGTATTCCCCACGTTGAGGGGGAAAGCAAAGCGGGAAAGAGAGGTTGGCGGAGATTGGCGGCGGGTGGCGAGGATTCTCGGAGACTGGCGGACGGTCGTGGGTTCGAGCGAGAATCCGTGGTCGCGCCTCGCGCGCTCCGAACTCGGTAACCCTCACGCGGCTGTCCCGGCTTTGCCCGCGGGAAGTGGATCTTGCGCGCTCGCCGACCGCGAATGCGTCGCGGATCATTACGGGCCGGTTACCACAGAAGTTGCTTCTGCATCCGGATCATGCGGCCAAGCGGCCGGAGCGCCCGCAGCACCGTGGAGAGCGTCGGGGCGGAGGAGCGCCTGTTTGGGCACGGTGTGAGCCTCGGGGCCGCGCAACTGGCCGATCAGATCGTGGATGAGGAATTTGCGGTGTGCCAAGGCATCGGCCAGTGACCATTGAGAGTGCGATTCGAGGTCGTGTACCACAGTTCGCAGCGAGGATACGAGGTAGGTGTGCAGGTGCTGAAGGAGGTGTCGGACGTTGCGCGGCGCGGACCCGCGGTGGATAACGTAATTACGGGCTCGGTAAACGCGCCGTAGCTGCCAAGTGACATTCTCGATGTTTGCGGCCAGATCGTTGGCGAAGGTCCTGGGGCTGGCGAGCGGTCCGGAACGAAGGTGGAAGACCCGAAATCGCACTAGGTAGTTGTCAGCGATCAAAGCGTAGAGGGCTTCAATCTTCGGACCATCCTTGACATCGAGAAGGGCGTCGAGGAGATCGGAGCGATCGATATGACGCTGCCCGGAGCGGGGGAGCTGCTGAAAGCTCGGATGTGCGGGGTCCCGAGGCATCGACGCAAGTATGTCCTGAGTGGTGGTGAAGAGAAGGCGGTAGAGTCTGTTGTTGGCAATCACGGGAGGGATGGTGCCGCAGATGCGATCTATGATGCTGCCCGGGCCGTGGCGGGCAAGACACTCCAACGCGATCCATAAGTTCACTAAGCGGCCATCATCGGTTGGGGCGGTTAGCGCGAGATGGTGGTAGTTCAATGCGGCTGTGAGGCTTTGACGATCCGGTTCCCTCAGTCGTGATAGTGAATCGAGCAAGCGAGCTACATGGGAGTGTGGGGCGGGGAGCTCGTACAAGTGCTCGGTACGCGATCTGTCCGGCGGAACAAGTAGAAACTCGCCACCGCGCGGCCGCGCGAGCGCATACGCGCCTTTGGTCTGCACCTGTCGGCGCGGGAGGTACAGCTTGTACGTGGCGATAGCGTTCTGGATACGCAGTCCGCCTTGAGCCCGCGCGTCGAACGGGTCGAGAGCCTGGACGATGGCCGTGACAAAAAGATCCTGCTCCGTGAATTGCTCGTAGAACTCACGTTCTGCTGGTGAGTGGTATTCGGCGGGCCTCCCGCGCGCGTACTCGAGACCCGGCAGGCGCAGGGCCTCGGACGGGGCGCCGAACCACGTGACGCAGAATACGACCTCGTACTCCTTCGTCTGACCGTCGCAGAGTGCCAGGACCCGGTCGAGTCGATTCAGGAATTCGGGGTCCGGATCCTCGCAGATTGCGCGCGCCACGCCGCGCAGGTAAGGAGTGGAGTATCCGGCCGCGGAGAGCTCGGTGGCGAGAGCAAGGGTCAGTGCGCTCAGCTCACCTTTTGCCTTTGAACCTGTTTCGCGAAGAAGCTCGCGAAGGCGGCTGATCAGCGCCTCTCTGTAGGACGCGAGGCCGGATTGAACGAGCGTGCACAGGCCCGAGGCGGTCTGGAGGTTCGAGCAGTTTGCCTGCAGCCTCTCAAGATAGCGCAAGACGAAGTGGAAGCGTTGCCCGATTATGGGGTCGCGCCGTGCCGTCCTGAGCGATTCCTCGGCGAGGATCGGTACGTCGTGCCGGAAGGGCTCATGATGAGACGCCGTCTCGATCGTGTCCAAAAGTTCCCGTATTATTGTGGAAGTGGTGCATGTCCGGACCTGCCAGGTGTCTGGAACGAGGTCATCGAAGAGCCCGTCCCAGAGTTGCACAAAAAAACGATGAATCTCGGCTGAGATTCCGAAGGCGTCCCATTCTGCGGCGGTCAGAAAAAGCATGCTTGAACCCGCGACGACGTGTCGATATGATAACAAGAAGTTAACGTGCTAAAAAGGAGCCCGGCGTTCAGCGGGTGGGCTAATGTCCCGCTGTCCCTCCTGGCTCCTTACTTTTTGGGGACCTGAAAGGCCTGGGGCCATCGACCCCGAGTATCGTGTTGATGGGCTAGAGCGGTTTCGCTTGTTGTGCGGCGTTTTGGGGGTCGTTCGAACGGGCAAAGACGCCGTCAGGCACGGAGGCGTGACGCTACGGCCTAAGAAACGCCGTCAGGCACGGAGGCCTGACGCTACGGCATTCGTGAAACCGCCCCAGGAGCGCCTATCAGAACCCGGGCGTTTTGACCCTCCCCCAGCCCCTCCCTGAGAGGGAGGGGGGTTCTGTTGGGCACACTAAAAGAACAGGATGATCGCGTTCCCCTCGATCCGCTCCGGCTTCCCGTACAGGAGCTTCAGCCCCCATTCGCCGAGGGCCGGGCCGCGCTCCTCGGGACGCCGCAGCTCGCGCTCGATCAGCCGGCCGGCCTCGCGCCCGTTGCGATCCAACTCTTCCGCCTGATGCTGAATGTACCACTCGCCGTGCTTGAGCATCTGCACCGTTTTGGCCGGACGCCCGCGCTCTGAGGCCGCCCAGATCTGCGGTGCCCGCCCCAGCTTCTCGATCCTCGCCTTGGACCTCTGTTCCGCGAGCTTTTGGTTCTGGCAACCCGCCGCCCCCAACGCCAGCGTGGCCCCCAGCGCGCACCAGATCGCCAGCCTTGACGGCTGCCAGCCCGTCCAACGTCCGGTAGTGTGCGTCCTATCCGCCACGCATCGTATAGTACCGGCGAAGGCCCCGCCGGATACGCCCCAAGCCCTGGGATTCTCCGGGAGCGGTTGATCGGGAGCGGTCACGGAGGTATAATACACGTTGGCAATGATCACTGGTTCAGTTCTTGTAACTCGCGCCAGCGTTGGAGGATAGGAGGAGTCGCTCCACGCGCGCTGTCCGAGGCGGCGGCACGTGGCGCATCCGGCGGGGGGGTGGGAGGTGGAAGCCAGGGGGCTTTGGGCTGGGCGGTCGGCCGGGAAGGCTAGCTGCCCAGCCCGTTTGTTGCGCCCCTACCAGTCCGCCGCAAAAGGACCTTCGCCAGCGAGGACCGGCCGCGAAGGCCGTGTTTTCTCGTATTCTACGTCGGCCACGGGGGGCCGACGCTACTTCTGCGGCGGACTGTTACGGCAGCAGCGCGAGGATACGTTCCGCCGTCGCGGCCGTCGCTCCGCGGCGGCTGAGGATGGTGGCCCGCGCGGCCAGGCCCATGCGGACGCATTGTTCGGGTTGGCGAAGCAGCTCGCCGGTCGCTTCCGCCAGCTCATCGGCTGTCGCCACCCGCCGGCAGCCACCCCCGTCCACCAGCAGGTCGACCGCTTCGGCGAAGTTCTCCGTATGTGCCCCCACCAGCATCGGCTTGGCCAGCCCCGCGACCTCCATGACATCCGAACCCCCCAGCGGCACCAGGCTGCGGCCCACGAAAACCACCGTCGCGACCGCGTAGAACTTGCGAAGTTCCCCCATCGTGTCGCCGAGGTACACCGGCCGCGGCTCTGTCACGCCCGCCGGCAGCGTCGGCGTCCCCGTGCTGCGCCGCAGGCACGCGAACCCGCGCCGCACGATCAACTCGGCCACCTCGTCGAACCGCTCCGGCTTCCGCGGGATAATCGCCAGTTGCAGGTCTGGAAGCGCGGCCGTTAGCTTCGCGTACGCGTCGAGAATCAACGCCTCCTCCCCAGGCCCCGTGCTCCCGCAGACCCACAGCGGACGCGACGGGTCCAGCCCCATCGCCTGCACCAACTCCTCCTGCCCCTCGATCCGGTCAGCCACCTCGGCCGCGTCGTACTTGACCGACCCCGTGACCGTCACGCGCTGCGGCGGCACGCCGAGTTCGACGAACCGGGCCGCGTAGGTCGCGTCCTGCGCTCCTACCCACCGCAGTTTTCCGAACATCCGCCGGGCGAACCAGCGGACGACCGGCCAGTTGAACCGCCGCACGCTTTTCTCCGCCGTCACACGGCCGTTGGCGATGACGACCGGGATGCCGGCGGCGGTAGCGACTTCGATCAGGTTGGGCCAGACTTCCAACTCCATGAGCACGATGATTGTGGGGCGGATGCGGCTCAGGAGCGTGCGGATTGCGAACGAAAAGTCGAGCGGGAAGCGAAACGTGATGAGGTGCGGGTACAGCCGGCGGGCCTGGTCCAGCCCCGTCCGCGTCGTGCTGCTGAGAACGATGACCGCGTCGGGCGACCGTCGGCGCAGCTCCCCGACGAGCGTCCGCGTCGCGTTCATCTCCCCCAGCGACACGCCGTGAATCCACACGCAGCGGGCCGACACCGGCCGCGACGGCACACGCCCGAAGTACTCCCGCAGCGGGACGCCGGACGGCCCGCGCTGCCACCGGCGGTACAGCAGGAGCCACCAGCCCAGCAGCAGTGCGAACCCGTAGATTAGATCAAGCAGGAACGTCATGTGCGCCCTGCGCTCGACACTCCCGGCAGCTTTCCCGGTCACCCCACCGGCTTTACAATCCGCCACCGTCGCTTTGGGAGTATGGGACGATGTCTATCCGTTCGAAACGCGCCAACTGGACGCTCATCATACTCGGTTTGACGGCCGGCGTCGCGGGCAGTGCGCAAACCGCGACGGCGCCGGCCACCGCGCCGGCCACGTCCCGCGCCACGACCCAGGCCGCCACGCTGCCCGCCGTGGACCCCGAGATCGACAAGATCCTGACCCGCCTCGAAGAGCGTGAGGTGCACGACCTCCACGCGAAGCTGTCCTGGCGGCAGCAGTACGTCACCGATTTGGAAGAGGACGCCATCACCAAGAACGGCGAAATCTGGTACCAGAAGTCCGAGCCCGTCGCCAAGTTCCTGATCCACTTCACGGAGAGCATCGCCGGCGGCCGCAAGGACAAGCTCGACGAGCAGCATCTCTTCGACGGCTGCTGGTACACGGAACTGCAATCGCGGACGAAGACGCTCACGCGTCGCGAGGTCCGCAAGCCCGACGACCCCACCGACCCCTACAAGCTCGGGCAGGGCGTCTTCCCGCTTCCGTTCGGGCAGAAGAAGCAGGAGGTCTTGCGCGAATTCGCCGTCCAGCTCGTGCCGCCGGCGGCCAGCGACCTGCCGGCGACCGACCACCTGCTCTTCGTGCCGCGCCCCAGCACCCAAACCGGCCAGACGTACAAGTCGCTGGATGTGTGGATCAGCCAGGAAGGTGCGACCGCCGGGCTGCCGGTCAAGGTGCGGGCCGCCAAGTTGAAAGGCACGGGCCAGCTCGACTCGTACATCACGACGACCTTTTCCGACGCCCAGTTGAACCCGAGTTTCAGTAGCGGCCTCTTTGGCATCAAGGCCCCGCCCGGCTACGAGGTGACGGAAGAGCGGTTGGAGCCGGCCGCCCCGCCGCCGTAGCGGCCGCCGCAATCCGCACCCGCCACGCGAGTGGCGGGCGTCTGACCCCCGTAGAAGACGACAACCATGAGTATCCTCATCAACCGCAACACCCGCGTGCTTTGTCAGGGTATCACCGGCAAAGCCGGGGCCTTTCATACGCAACAGTGCCTCGACTACGGCACGCAACTGGTGGGGGGGTGCACGCCCGGCAAGGGCGGCACCAAGTCCGAGCACGGCCTGCCGGTGTTCAACACCTGCCATGAGGCCGTCGCCGCGACCGGGGCGGACGCATCCATGATCTTCGTACCCGCCCCCGCGGCGGCCGACGCCGCGCTGGAAGCGGCCGACGCCGGCATCCGCCTCGTCGTGCTCATCACCGAGGGCATCCCCACGCTCGACATGGTCAAGGCCCGCAAGTACCTCGACGACCAGGGCGTCAAGCTCATCGGCCCCAACTGCCCCGGCGTTATCACGCCCGGACAGTGCAAGATCGGCATCATGCCCGGCTACATCCACAAGCCGCCCACCACCGCCACAAAGAACGTTGGCCTCATCTCACGCAGCGGCACGCTGACCTACGAGGCCGTCTGGCAGTGTACGCAGCGCGGCTACGCCCAGACCACCTGCGTCGGCATCGGCGGCGACCCGGTCAAGGGCCTCAACTTCATCGAGCTGCTCGAGCTCTTCCAGACCGACGCCGAAACCCACGCCATCGTCCTGATCGGCGAGATCGGCGGCACCGACGAGGAGCAGGCCGCCGCGTTCGTCAAGCAGCACGTCACCAAGCCGGTCATCGCGTTCATCGCCGGCCAGACCGCCCCGCCCGGCCGCCGCATGGGCCACGCCGGCGCGATCATCTCCGGCGGCGAGGGCACCGCGCAATCCAAGATCGCCGCTATGCGCGCCGCCGGCATCACCGTCACCGACAGCCCGGCGACCATCGGCGACGCGGTCGCGAAGGTGCTCGGATAGCAACCGACAGGCTTCGGCGGGGAACCGGAAACTGTCACCGCACGCGGACCGCCACCGCGCGGCACCGACGCGCACGGCGGCGCAACGTCCTCTTCCGCGCTTGACTGCTGCCCCTGCGTAAGCAGCGCATAACCTCGCACGCCCCGTAATGCCCTCACGCCGCGCGCCACGTCCGGGGATTCTCCCGGACGCAACTCGAACTCCGCCCGCGATTCTCGGTCCCACGCCAAAAATCGCGAAAAAACGTGACTCGCGCTTGCCTGCCGCGCCGCGCGTTTTGAAGCCTTGGGTTGGATCGTGCTTCGCAAAACCCTAACCCTCCAGGAGAACACGGCATGGCAATGACAATCAGCAACACGAACACATTGTCGCTACTGAACATCCTCAACAAGACAGCGTCCGCCCAGGAAAGCGTGCTCCACCGCATGGCGACCGGCAAAAAGATCAACACCGGGGCGGATGATCCCGCCGGTCTGCTCGCTCTCACGAAGCTCAATTCACAATTGACCGCGGTCGACGCCGGCATCTCCAACAACCAGCGCACCGACGCCATGCTCAGCGTGGCGGACAGCTCCCTCACCCAGATCGGCAGCCTCATGGGCGACATCACGCGCCTGGCCAACCAAACGGCCAACGACGCGGCCCTGACCAGCGACGAGATCGCGGCCAACCAGTCCCAGATCGACGACGCCCTGTCCTCGATCGACCGCATCGTCGGCAGCAC
>CAIWOY010000210.1 GCA_903914415.1 uncultured Phycisphaerales bacterium
GGGCGCGGAGGCCGGGGCGGCGTCGAGCACGACGCTCTCGGTGCGCGTCTGGACGAGGGCGACCGTCTCAACGTGCTCCGTAAGCTCGTCGAGTTCGTCGACCTCGGCGACCGCAATGGCGGTATCGGTGCCCAGGCTGGCGTGGCCATTGCCGTCCTCACCCCCGTCACCGCCTTCGTGCACCGCCTTGGGCGTTTGCGAACGCTTGGCGGGCGCTGCGACGCGCTGCGCGGGACGAGTGACGACGGAATCGGCGCGGCGTTCGACAAGACGCATTTCGGTGTGGTCGCGTCCGCCGTTGCCGTTGCCAGGTCGTACGGGGCGGTCGATCGGCGTCGTTTCCGGGTGATGAGGCGGGGGATTCGGGTTGTCCAACTCGGCCAGGTCGATTTCGCCCAGCAGCAGCGCCCGCAGGCCGAACCGCTCCTTGGCCTTCATGTATTTCTTCAGCGCGCAGGCCAAGCCGTCGGGCAGGGACATGATGCGGCCAGCCCGCGTGGGAACCTGCATGGACGTGCCGATGCCTTCCCATTGCTTGATAAGCGCGCGCAGGCTGCCGCCGGCCCGTAGCCACAACGACGCGATGCGGCACAGCCCTTCGAGATCGCTGTTCGCCACGTCGCCGCCCTTGCCGAGCTGCGCGAAGACCTCCAGCTCGCGGTCGGCCCGCGGATCGACGGTGATCTTCACGTGCATGTTTCCGAAGGGCGTCATCTGCCGAATGCGCAGACCGCTGACGATCTCGGGCAGGTCCAGCGGCTCGATGTAGGGCGTGGGCGGCGGTGCGGCCTCGTCCGGCTCACACGTCGAACAGACGATTTCCGCGACGGGCTCCTCGTCCCGATTGTCCTTGTACTCGACCGCAGGCGGGGTTTCGCCGGCGGCTGTGCAATCATCCGCGTCGGTCTTGAGGGCCATAGGCTGCTCCTCGCGGCAGGCATCGCGGTAGACGGTCACGCCCTTGCAGCGCAGCCGGTACGCGAGTTGGAAAATCTGCTCCACGCCGTCGCGGCTAGCGCCGTGCGGGAAGTTGATCGTCTTGCTGATCGACGCGTCGCAGTGCCGCTGGAACGCGGCCTGCATCCGCATGTGCCACTCGGGCGAGATGTCGTGGGCGCAGACGAAGACGCGCCGGACATCCGCGGGGACCTCGTCACTGTGCGCCAGCGTCCCCTCCCGCGCGAGGCGCTCGATCAACCCCTCGGAATAGAAGCCGCGCCGCTGCGCCACCTGGCAGAAAGTCTCATTCACTTCGATGAGCGGCCGCTCGCCGGGGCGCTGGCCTTTGAGCACGTTGCGCATGAAGGCCAGCGAGAACATCGGCTCGATGCCGCCGGAGCAGTTGGCGATGATGCTGATGGTGCCGGTGGGCGCGACCGTCGTGACGGCCGCGTTCCGCATGACGCGGTTGTGCTGCGTGTGCCAGCGGCTGCCCTGCCAGTTGGGGAAACAGCCGCGCTCGCGGGCGAGCTGCTCGCTGGCGGCGTGGGCCTCGTCGTTCAGGAACTTCATAAAGCGCTCGGCCCACGCCACGCCCTCGTCGCTGTTGTACGCGACGCCGAGCTTGAAGAGCGCGTCGGCGAAGCCCATCACGCCGAGGCCGATCTTGCGGTTGGCCCGGCAGATTTGCTCGATCTCGGGGAGCGGATAGTTGTTCGCGTCGATCACGTTGTCGAGGAAGCGCGTCGCGACCCGGATCGCCTCCCGAAGCCGCTCCCAATCCACGTCCGCAGCCGGCGTGCAGCCGTCGTTGACGAACAGGCCCAAGTTTACGCTGCCGAGGTTGCACGCTTCGTAGGGCAAGAGGGGCTGCTCGCCGCAGGGGTTGGTGGCCTCGATGCGGCCGATGTGCGGCGTGGGGTTATCCTCGTTAATTCGGTCAATGAAAACCACCCCCGGCTCGCCGGTCTCCCATGCGTTGCCGACCATGATCTCCCAGACGTCGCGCTTGGTGTATACGCGGCCCTGCCAGGCGTCCGGGAGGGGCCCGGTGAGCCGGGGCGTGCGGAAGTACTTCTCGCGGGAAGTGGGGCTGACGCGCTCGACGCAGTCGACCTCAATCAGGTCGTGAATCGTGTATTTCCAGATGGCGATCTTGCGTGGAATGACGAAGGCCTGGCCATTCCTGGGGTTGCGTACTACGTGCGGCGAGTCGGGGGCGGCGAGGAACTCCTCCATCCAGTCGTTGGTGACTTTGACCGAGATGTTGTAGTTCGTGAACTGGTTGAGATCCTGCTTGGCGTGCAGGAACTTCAGAATGTCCGGGTGGTGGACGTACATCATCCCCATGTTGGCACCACGCCGGAATGCGCCCTGCTGGATGGCGTTGGTCGCCTCGCTGAACGCGCGCCAGAAGCTGATGGGGCCGCTCGTGCTGCCGCCGCTGGACTTGATGAAGTCGCCGGTGGGGCGGAGCTCGTCGAAAGCGAAACCGGTGCCGCCGCCAGCCTTCTGAATGAGGGCGGTGTGCTTGATGCTGTTGAAGATGTCGACGATCGAGTCGCGCACGGGCAGAACGAAGCAAGCGGACAACATCCCCATCTCGCGGCCGGCATTCATGAGGGGGGGGGAGTTGGGCATGAAGGTGCCGCTGGCGATGATCCGATAAAAACCGTCTTCCTGCCGCCGGCGGTCAATCTCCGTGGCTCCATAGAGCAACTCGATATCCGCGATCGTCTTCGCGACGCGGCGGAAGAGGTCGCCGGGCGACTCGACGCACTGGCCGCTTTCGTTCTTCTTCAGGTAGCGGGCCTCGATGACAGTGCGGCCGTTTTCGGACAGGGTCGGCTCGTCCGTGAGCCGGGTCAGGTTCTGGCGTGTGACGTCCGACATCCGAGAACTCCATTTCCGGAAGCGTGTCCGACGAACCTCACCAGTGTCGAGGTACGGTTGCGAGCCGCTAGACCGAGTTGCGGCACTAATGCTGACGGTCACGGGCGTGACCTGCATTTAGTGGGGCAACCTCCATAATAGCCCAAGATGTTGTGGCCGTCAAAAGTAATGCAGAAGATAATTGCTTTTCGTGCAACCGCTTAAACTACAATTAGTTGCGCGTCGTGCGGCCTGGACTGGCGATATGTGGTGTTCAACGCCCCCCGCCGGACCAGGTTTCGTCGTGTTGCCCTAACATCAAGCTAATACTTTGGGCCGAGAAGCGGATACGCGGCGTGCGTTTCTCTGCCGTTTCTTCTGGGGTTGGATCACGCGTCGACGAAGGCCGCTAGCAGGGCGGTCCCGCGTGGCAGGGCGTCTTCGTCGATGTTGAAGCGCGGGTGATGGTGCGGGTATGCGCAACCCTTGGCCTCGTTCCGCGCACCGAGGAACAGGAATGCGGACGGCACCTTCTGGGCATAGTAGGCGAAATCCTCCGCGCCGCCCTGGGCTGGCAAAGTGAGAAGCTGGTCCGGCGTGAAGCCGATCTGGCGGGCGGCATGCAGCGCGCGGTCCACGATCCCCGGGTCGTTGACCAGCGCAGGGTAGCCGTCCTCGAGTGTCACGTCGGCGGTTGCCCCGTGGGCCGCGGCAACGCCGACGGCGAGCTGGCGAATCCGCCCCAGGACCGTCGCGCGGGTGGCCTGCCTAAGTGTGCGGACCGTGCCGCGTAACTCCGCACACTCGGGAATGATGTTCGAGGCGCTGCCGGCCTGAAGGCACGTGACGGAGACCACGGCACTATCCGTCATCGCGATCCCGCGACTGACGACGGTCTGCAACGCTAGGATAATCTGCGCCGCCGCCACCACCGGATCGACGCACTGGTGGGGCATGGCGGCGTGGCCGCCCTTGCCGTGCACGACGATGTGCAGGCGATTGGTACTCGACATGAAGGGCCCGGGGCGAGTGCCGAGCGTGCCCAGGGGCATTTCGGACCAGATGTGCAGGCCGAAAACGGCCTCAATACCGTCGAGGACGTCGGCGGCGATCATGGGCGCTGCACCGCCCGGGCCTTCCTCGGCGGGCTGGAA
>CAIWOY010000211.1 GCA_903914415.1 uncultured Phycisphaerales bacterium
GGACTCTTTTCACCACGGTGCTCATCGGCATCTACTGGGCGGGCCTTCCGTCGCCGGAAGGGGCGTTCTATACTTCACCAACTGTGACTTGGGACGCTTTTCTCGATCAGATCCGCGACTGGCTGGCGGCCCGCAACCTGCTCGGCGACGGCGCCAATTGGGTTATCGGTCTCTCCGGCGGGCCCGATTCCACGCTCCTGCTGCACACGCTGGCGGGGCTCTCCGAACGACATGAGCTGCATTGGCGCCTCCACGCCGCCCACCTGCATCACGGTTTGCGCGGCGCGGAAGCCGACGAGGACGCCGCCTTCGCCGCCCGGATCGCCGAGGATCTGCACGTCCCGTTTCACGTGGAGCGCGCAAATGTCCCCGCCGCGGTCGCGCGCGGCGGCGGCTCGACCGAAGAGGTCGCCCGCTCGCACCGCTACGATTTCCTCGAGCGCATCGCGCTGACCGCCGGCAGCGAGCTGGTGGCCGTCGCCCATCACGCGGACGACAACGCCGAGACGGTGGTGCACCGCATCTGCCGCGGCACCGGCCTGCGCGGGCTGGTCGGCATTCACGACGTGCGGCCGCTCCGTCCGGACAGTCACATCCGGCTGGTGCGGCCGTTTCTCCAGCAACGCCGGGCGACGATCGAGGAGCTGTGTGCCGCGCGCGGGCTGACGCCGCGCGAGGACAGCACCAACTGCTCGCCGGAGTTCACGCGCGGGCGCATCCGGCGCACGGTCATGCCGCTGCTGGTGGAGCAGCTCAACCCGAACGTGGTCGAGGCGCTGCTGCGGCTGTCGGAGCACGCCCGCTGGCTGGGAACGTACCTGGATGACGCCGCGGCCCGCACGTTCGAGGCCCTGGTCATCTCGCAAGAGGGGCGGCGCGTCGCGCTGAACGTCCACGCGCTGGTCGGCAAGCAGCACATCATCCAGGCCGAGGTGGTCCGCCGGGCGATCGCGCTCGCGGCCGGGGGCGAGCAGGACCTCAGCTTCGGGAACATCGAGACGGTGCTGCGGCTGGCGGAGGATCCGGCGAGCGGGAAAGAGGTGCACGTGGCCGGGCCGGTCGTGGTCCGCAAGCAGTACGAGCGTCTCGAATTTCGTCCGCTGGAGGATGAAGAGCCGGCGGTCACCCTGGAGACGGTCTTCGTGGCGTGCCCGGGACGGACGGCGCTGCCGCAGATCGGGTTCGAGCTGGTCGCGGAAGTCCATGCGGTCGACGCGGCGCAGATCGAGGCCTTGCAGCAGAACACGAACCGCCTCGAAGAGTGGCTCGATTTCGAGCGCATTCGCCCGCCGTTGCTGATCCGCTGCCGACATGAGGGTGACCGCTTTCGCCCGCTCGGCAATCCCGGGGCGAAGACGATCGGCGATTTCTTCGGCGAGCAGAAGATCGACCCGCAGATGCGGGCCCGCATCGGGATTCTCTGCGACCAGGGCGGCGTGCTGTGGGTCATGCCGTGGCGCATCGACGAGCGGGCCAAGCTCCGGCCGACCACGCGTACGGCCCTGCGCCTGGTGCTGGCGCCCGCTGCCGTGCGCCCACAGGACGCCCCGTGATCCGCCGCCTGATTGGCTCCGCCTGGCTGCTGTTCGGGGTCGCGCTGGCCCTGCGCGTGGGGTGGGTTGTGTACCGTTGGGCGACGCACGGGGCGGCGTTCGATTACGACGATGAGAAGCTGCATTGGCAGCTTGCGACGCATCTCGTGCGGGACGGCACGCTCGTCAGCGACGACGGCCGGTACGCGGCTCGGATGCCGGTGTATCCGCTGTTCCTCGCGCTGTTCGCGTGGGTGGGGACGTATGGGCTGCTCGCTGCGCGGCTGGCACAGGCGGCGATCGGCGCGGTGACCGCGGTTCTGGCCAACCGGTGCGCCAATGCGGCGTGGGGGCCGCGGGCGGCGTGGGTCGCGGGGCTGGTGGTCTGCATCGACCCGTTCGGCATCTTTTTCGCCAACCTGCTGCTGACCGAGACGGTTTTCACGTTGCTGCTGCTCGCGCTGGTCGGCTGCGCGTGGCAGGTCGTCATGCAGCCGGCGAGCAAGGGGGCGCTGATCGGGTTTGCTCTGCTGGGTGCCGCGGCGGTTATGACGCGTCCTGCGGTCGTGCTGCTGGTGCCGCTGTTGTGGCTGCTGATCGGTGTGTGCAGCGGCGACCGGCGGCGGATATGGCTCCGCTCGGTGTTATGTCCGCTGGTGCTCGCGGCAGCGCTGCTTCCGTGGGGGTTGCGCAACAAGGCCGTGCTCGGGTCGTTTGCGTGGCTCTCGACCAACGGCGGCGTGACGCTGTACGACGCACAGGGCCCACAGGCCGACGGCAGCAGCAACCAAGCTTTCCTGCAAGACACGCCCGCGTTTCGCGGGCTCGATGAGGCCACGCTCGACCGCACGCTGGCGCGGCGGGCCGCCGAGCAGATGTGTGCCGACCCCGGCCGCGTGCTGCGTCTGGCCGGCGTGAAGCTCCTGCGCACCTGGAGCCCGATCCCGAATGTGGCGGAGTATCGCAGCGGCGCGGTCGCGACTGTCGGCGCCGTGTACACCGTCGTCGTCTTGTTGGGCGCCGTCGCCGGACTGGCCCGGTCGCGCGGCCGCCGCACGCTGCGTGCGCTGCTGTGGGTCCCGGTGATCTACTTCACGCTGGTGCACTGCATCTACATCGGCAGCGTCCGCTACCGCGTGCCGCTCATGCCTCTGCTCGCGGTCGCCACCGCGAGCGTTCTCAGCGTGGCGCAAAAACCCGATAACCAGCGGGCCACATAGCGATTGCAGCGGGCCGCGGGAATCCGGTACAATCGACTTGGTGGGAAAACGCGGGGAAACGGGGTCCGGAGCCGTCTTTCGCCCCCGAGGCTGCGATGAAACGTGAGCCGCCCGAAATCTGTGACTTCTCCTGCCCGTTCGCGGCCTTCCCGCCCGCGGAGACGGCCGGCATTTGCCGCACGATGTCCGCCGTCTGGTGCCGCAAGCTGAAAGAGCTGGTCAACAAGAACGCGCCCTGTGAGTGGCGCCGCCGCCGGTCGGCGCGGCGCTGAAAAAGCCCCCGGCCTGCTTTTCATCCCACCCCCGCGCTATCGCTATACTTCCGGCACGCGCTGCACGTGCCGAAGGAGACCCCCGTGCCCGCTGCCGACCTGCAATCGTTCGTGGCCGAGCTCGAACAGCGCGGCTGGCTCAAACGCATCGCCGTCGAGGTCGATCCCGCCCTGGAGATTACGGAGATCGCCGACCGGGTCACGAAGGCCGGCGGCCCGGCCCTCCTGTTCGAGCGCGTTCGCGGCTCGGCGCTGCCGCTGCTGATCAACACCTTCGGCACGCAGGAGCGGACGTGCCTGGCGCTCGGCTGCGGCGGTTTTGACGAGGTGGCGGCGCGCGTCAAGGACCTGCTCAAGCCGGAGATCCCGACCACGCTCCTGCAAAAACTCAGGAAGCTCCCCGAGCTGGCGCAGCTCGGCAGCCTGCCGCCGAAGATCGTGAAACGCGGCATTTGCCAGGAGGTCGTGCACACGGATGACGCCGACCTGTTCGCGCTGCCGGCGCTGAAGTGCTGGCCGCTGGATGGCGACGCGACGGCTGCTGTTCACCGTTCGCCCTCCCAGACGGAACTAGACAGGGGGGAGGGGCAGCGCGCGCCGCAACCGGCCACCCTCCCCCGCCCCCTCCCTGGGAGGGAGGGGAGTGTAGGCCGCTACATCACGCTGGGGGCCGTGTTCACGAAGAACCCGGACACCGGCGACCGCAACGTGGGCATGTACCGCGTGCAGCTCTTCGAGCCGAAGCTGGCCGCGATGCACTGGCACATGCACCACGACGGCGCCCGGCATTTCCGGCTCTACCGCGCGCGCGGACGCCGGATGCCGCTGGCGATCGCGCTCGGCGGGCCGGCGGCGCTGCCGTACGTCGCGACGTGCCCGCTGCCGCCGGGGATCGACGAGTGTCTTTTTGCGGGGTTTTTGCAGGGGCAGCCGTTGGAGTTGGTGCCGGGCGTCTCGCA
>CAIWOY010000212.1 GCA_903914415.1 uncultured Phycisphaerales bacterium
CTCCAGACCTTCCGCGGCCCGCAGCACGATCTGGGCGCGCCGCACCAGCCGGGCCGGCGTCGTCCGGCCCCGCGCCCAGCGTTGCAGCGTCCGGCGTTGCTTGTCCGTCAAGGCAATCTTCGGGGCTCTACGCATCGGTATCATCCTCCTGCCAGAGAGGGATACCGACAACTGCTCAATAAGTTGCACTAATTATGAATAACTACACTAGTGTGGTGCCTCATTGAAACTGCGACGTATGGGAGCCGCGACATTTATGTCGCGCGGTGGTCCCGCGCGGAGCACGTATGTCAGTTGCCGCCATGCCATTGGCTGCATGCGCCGCGCGGATACGCTGGCACCACTGTTCACCCTGCCCATCGCGCTGGGCTTGTGAACGGGGCATCGGCTGCCGGTCGGGATCGAATGAGGCGCCGGTCTTTTGGCGCAGGATCGCCCGGGCGGTTACACTGCTCACCGGTGACAACGGTCTGCTTTCGCGCCGCAACCCGAGAATCGGTGGGGCGCGGAGGATGGTGCGAGCGGCGCGGCGGCTGGCCCCGGGCGGACGAATGGCATGAGACAGCGACAACAGGATTTCGTGCTGGGCCTGACGGCCATCGTGTTTCTCGGGTTGTTCCTGGGGACGGTCATCTTTCTCTACCCGAATCTGGGGGCCCACGGACAGGAGCTGGTGATCCACTTCCGCCACGAGGACGGGATGGCCCCGCTCAAGCCGGGCAGTGCCGTGCTGCTCGGCGGCTCGATCGCGGTGGGGCGCGTGCGCGACATCCACATCGCGGCCGTCCAGGATAAGCCCGGGGCCGTCCGGCCGGAGCACACGGTCTTCGTCGTGCGGACCGAGGTGGAGGCCGGGCTCAAGCTGTACGGCGACTGCCAGATCACGACCGACCAACCGGCCATCGGCGGCAGCGGGTTCATCACGATTCTGAATGTCGGCACGCCGGGCCACCCGCTCGTGCAGCCGATCGAGGGGCGCCCGCCGCAGAGCTTCCAGGCCGCGATCGGGTCGCTCTCGCGGCAGCTTCTGGCCGAAGGCGGGCTGGTGGACCAGTTGAACGACGCGGTGAACCCGAAGATCGAGGGTTCGCTGATGTTCAAAGTGATGGCGATCGTGGACGATCTGACCGCGATGACGCGCGAGCTGCGCACGCAACTGGAACCGGAGCAGCAGAAGACCCTGCTGAGCAAGCTGCACCTGATTCTGGACGACGTCGCCGCGGCCACCACCATGTTGCGTGCCCAGTTAAAGGACGGCGACGAGGCGGCGGCGTTGGAGAAGATGCACATCGCGCTGGATCGCCTGGCAGAGGGCTTGGCCCAGGCCAACACGCTGCTGGGGGACACGCGGCCGCTGATCATGGATACCCTGACGAGCGTGGCGCACTCCGCCCAAACGCTGGACCAGGACCTGCTCGTCCGGCTCCAGCACGAGCTGGATCCGGAGAGCCCCACGTCGCTGACCGGCAAGAGCCATCACGCGATGGACCAAATGAACGCGTCGCTGGACAACCTCGTGGCGCTGACCACCGAAGGGGAGCGGATGCTGGCCGTGAACCGGCCAACCATCGAGGAGGCGGTGCGCAACTTGAAGGCCACGAGCGAGGCGCTCCTGCACGGGGTCCAAGAGGTGGCCCTCAATCCGTCGAAGCTGATCTGGGGTCCGGGCCCGCAGCGTGGCAAGCAGGAACTCGCTTTTCAGGCCGCCCGGAGCTTCGCGGACGCGGCGAGCGAGCTGAACGACGCCACGGGGCGGCTGGAGGCCGTGATGCGGACGCTGCCAAGCGGCGGGCCGCTCAATGCGGCCAACGCGGAAGAGCTGGAGACCGTGCGGACGGCGTTGCGGGCCTCGTTTGAGCGTTTCGAGCGCGCCGAGACGGCCCTGTGGGACCTGCTGAAATGAGGAACCCGGGGGAGCATGGGCCTCTGGCCCGTGCGCGTGTGGAATCGGCTTCGAACCGGTCCAACGGGCTGGAAGCCCGTGCTCCCGTGAGGAGGTCGCGTTGGCCAGCGGCAGCGTCTGGGATGTCGTGATCGTCGGCGGCGGCCCGGCGGGCAGCGCGGCGGGGCTCACCGCGGCGCAGCGCGGCCTGCGCTCGCTGATTGTCGAGCGCCACGCCACCCCGCAGCCGGGGCCCTGCGCCGGCTGGCTCGGGCCGGCGGCCCTGGAACACTGCGCGGCGTACGGCGTCGACGTCGCCAGGCTGGGCTCCACGTTCACGGGTCTGCGGCTGCGCTCCTGGGACCTGAAGCAGTGCGTCGAGGTGCACGACGCGAAACTGAAGGGGGGCGTTGTTTCGGCCGAACGCCTGAGCGCGGCATTGCTGAAGCAGGCCGAAGCCGGTGGGGTGCGGGTGGTGCGCGGGGCGTCGGTCCAGCGGCTTCAACTCGGGGAGAGTGCGGCGGCCTTGGAGCTGTCCAACGGGACGACCGTGACGGGTCAGGTTGTGCTGATTGCGGACGGGGCTGCGTCGCCGACGGCGGAGCTGGCGCATCTGGGAGCGGCGCGGCGGGTCGCGAGCGGGGCGGCCTGCGCACTGGCGCTGTGGGACCGGTTTGAAACCGGTGCCACGCCGGGCAAAGGCCTGGACCTGGTGCTGGGGGCGATCCAGGGCTTGAAGGTCGCAACGATCGCCTGCGCCGGCGAGCACGTGCGCGTCGAGTTGATGACCCGGGATCACTCGTCGCCCGCGAAGACCCAGTTGCAGGCTTTTGTCGACGTGGCGCAGGCGAACGGCTTGCTCCCGCGGCAGGAGGCGACGATCACCGCGGCGGCCGGCTGCCTGGCCGGGACCGCGCTGGAGATGGAGTCGCACGTTGGGAAGCGCTGCCTGCTCATTGGCGACGCGGGCGGTTTCGTCACGTCGTTCAGCCACGAGGGCATTTATCCGGCCCTGCGGTCGGGTGAGCTGGCGGCGGAGACGGTGGCGGCGGCGCTCCGCGCACCGGTTCTGCAGGACGAATTGGCCTCGTTCAGCACCCTCTGGCGGTCGGAGTTGGCCGGGTATTTGCGGATGCCCAATACCGACCTCGGGCTGCTGATGCCGATGGTATTCAACAACCCACAGATGTCGCGGCGGGTCGCGCGGGCGTTCCTGCTCGGGCAGGCGTTCTGAAAAACCGCCGGCCGGCGCCTAGGATTGCTCACGAGGTAGCGGCCGATGTCTGCGACCGAAGTCAGCGCTGGCGTGCGCATGGATGTAACGAAGCTGCACATTATCCACTATCCCGACCCGCGGTTGCGGCAGCGCGCGCAGCCCGTGACCGAGTTTGGGGCGGCCCTGCGGCTGCTGGTCGAACGGATGTTCGAGCTGATGGGGGCCGGCAAGGGCGTCGGACTGGCCGCCCCGCAGGTCGGCGTGCTGAAACGCGTGTTCGTGATGAACGCCACCGGGCAACCGGGGGACAACCGCGTGCTGGTCAACCCGACGATCCGCGAGTCGTCCGGCTCGGTCGAAGCCGAGGAGGGCTGCCTGTCGCTGCCCGCCGTCAACGTGCAGATCCGCCGGGCGCAGCGGTGCCGCGTCGTCGCACAGGACTTGGACGGCAATCCGCTCGAGCTGGAGGTGGAGGACCTCGTCGCCCGCGCCTGTCAGCACGAGACGGATCACCTCAATGGTGTGCTCATCATTGACCGCATGGGGCCGAGCGACCGGATCGCGACGCGGAAGACCCTGCGCGCGCTCGAGGACCAGTTCCGCATGGGGACCAAGGTCGCGCACTAGCGTTTCGACGGAACCGGGCGCACCGCGGGCATTTCCGGGAGCAAGCACCGCGCGTACCATACGTGCCGGCAGACTTGCCCCAGACGGAAGCACCCTGAATGCGGATCGTCGTCATCGGCACTGGTGAGTTCGGCGTGCCGGCGCTGCGCGCTCTGGTGCGCCACGGGCATCAGGTCCGGGCCGCCATCAGCCAGCCCGACCGCCCCGCCGGGCGCGGCCGCGAGGTGCGGCCCACGCCGATTCGCGCGGCGGCCGGCGAGCTGGGCCTGCGGCACATCCAGACGGAGGACATCAACGCGCCCGACGTGCGCGACTTGGCCGCCGAGGCCGAGTTGGGGGTCGTGGTGGCGTTCGGGCAGAAGATCGGCCGCGCGCTGCTCGACACGCTGCCGCGCGGGTGCGTGAACATCCACGGCTCGCTGCTGCCGAAGTACCGCGGGGCCGCGCCGTATCAATGGGCGATCATCAACGGCGAAGAGAACACCGGGGTGACGGTGTTCCAACTTAACGAGCGCTGGGACGCCGGGGCCATCCTGGGACAGCGTACCACGCGGATTCTGGACACGGAGACCGCCGACGAGCTGCACGACCGGCTGGCCGCGCTGGGCGCCGAGTTAATCGTAGAGACGCTGGCGGATATCGAAGCGGGCCGCGGCCAGCCAGTCGCACAGGACCCGTCCCAGGCCACGCGGGCGCCGAAGCTGTCGAAGGCCGACGGGGTTGTGATCTGGTCGCAGCCGGCCTGGCAAATCGTGCGCCGAATCCACGGACTGTGGTCGTGGCCGGCCGCGGCGTGCGTGTTTGCGGCGCGCACCGGCAAGCAGGAGCGCGTCCTGCTCGCGCGGGCCGCCGTGGCGGACCCGGCCGCGGCACCGAGCGACGCGTGTGGGCCGGGGACGTTCTGCGAGGGTCTCACGGTGCAGACCGGCGCGGGACGGGTGCGGCTGCTGGAGGTGCGGCCCGCGAGCGGGAAGCTGATGTCGTTCGAGGCGTTCGCGAACGGCCGGCACATCGGCGTCGGGGATCGTCTGCTGCCGGTGGGAACCGGATGACACGCTCCGCGTCGGCGCTGGCCGAGCTGGACGGGCGAACGGCGGCGGTGTGCGCGGTGGCCGACGCGCTGCGCGGCGCGCAGTTCGTGCAGGAAGCGCTGCGGGGATTCCGCGCCGCCGGACGGCTGGGTGGGCGCGAGGCCGCGCTGGCGACGGAGGTTGGGCTGGGGGCGGTCCGGCATGTCGTCACGATCGAGCACGTCCTGGGGAACGTCGCCCGCTTTCGCGGTCGCCGCACGCCGCCGCTGCTGCGGGCGATCGTGTACACCGCGGCCTACCAGATCATCTGGATGGATCGCGTTCCATTGTTCGCGGCGGTCGATGAGGCCGTCGCGCTGGCGACGCGGGAAGTCGGGCGACGCGCCGCGGGTATGGCCAACGCGGTGCTGCGGCGATTGACGGGGGCCGTCGCGGAGCGGCGTGTGCCGTGGGTGCGGTTGGAGGCGCGGCAAGTGCGCGTGGCTTGGGACCAGGCGTGCCTTTTCGGACGGGCCGTGCTGCCAACGGCAGAGGGCGATGACGGGGCGGCGAGGCACCTGGCCGCGGCGACGGGCGAGCGCCCGGCCCGCTACGCGGAATTGTGTGCGCGGTACGGCGCCGAGCAGGCCGAGAGCATCGCGTGGGCAGGGCAAGCCGTACCCGTGACCGTGCTGCAGCGGAACTCGCTGCGAGTCACGCCGGCCGAGTTCGCGCAGGACGTGCGCGTGGCGTATGGCGACAGCGTGGAGGTGGCCGGGGACGCGGCGTTCGTGCCGGCGACGGTGGCGGTCACCGATGCGGCGCCGTTTCTCGAAGGGCGCGTGTTCGTGCAGGATGCGACGGCGCACGCGGCGGCCGCGGCGTTGAGGGCACGCCCGGGCGAGCGCGTGCTGGACCTCTGCGCGGCTCCCGGGGGCAAGTCGGTGGCCCTCGCGCTGGCGATGGACGATCGGGGCGTCGTCGTGGCGTGCGATACAGTTCCCGAGCGGCTGAAACGGGTGAGCGAGAATGTCGCCCGATTGGGATTGAGCTGCGTGCGTACTCGGGTGACGACGCCGGCCGGCGTCGAGCCACTCGCGGAGGGCGAGCCGTTCGACGCAGCCTTCGTGGACGTGCCGTGCGCGAATACGGGGGTCATCGCCCGCCGTCCGGAGGCGCGGCTTGGCCTGACGGCCCAGAAGCTCGATTCGCTGGTCAAGGTACAGCAAGTGCTGTTGCACAAGGCGGCGCACGCAGTCCGTCCCGGCGGGCGCGTGGTCTACAGCACGTGCAGTCTTGAACCGCCGGAGAACGAGCAGGTGGTGGCCGCGTTTCTGGCGGCGAACCCGACGTGGCGCCTGGACGCCACGGAAACGACGCTGCCGGCCTGGGGGCCGCGGCCCGCGGATTGGCGTGACGGCGGGTATTTCGCGCGACTGCTGCGGGAGGAGTAGCGCTCAGCCGCTGCCCGGTCGCGGAAGCGTCTGGTGGGTGCCGTCGCACCAGGGCAGGTTGCCGCTGCGGTGGCACTGGCAGAGCCACTTCGTGCCGGCTTCCGTGACTTCGATCTTGATCGAGTGGCAGCCGGTGTTCAGCCGTTTGTGCGAGCCGTCGCAATACGGCAACTTTTCGGACCAGCCGCACTGGCAGTACGATTTTCGCCCGGGCGTTTCTTCGACGCAAATGGGTTCGGTGCCGTGTCTTGGCTCGGTCATCGAGTTTCCTTCGTCTCAGCGGGGCGTCGCGCCGCGCGCCGCTTCCGCCGCAGGCCGGATTATAGCGCGCGTCGCGGAACGTGGCGGCCGAAGCGGCCGTTCTTGCGCCACGGGCACGTCGTGACACTTTTCGACAACATGCTACGTCGGCGGCGAGCGTCCGCCGACTTGTTCGAGCAGGCGGTCGGCTCTATAAACGAGAAATTGGCCGGCTAGCGGCAGGAGCTCCGGGATGACCAACGCCGACGTGGCCCAGGTCTTCAACGAGATCGCAGTCCTGCTCGAGATCAAGGGCGAGGACGCGTTCCGTGTGAACTCCTATCGCCGCGTCGCCCGGACCATCAACGACCTCACTGCGGACATCCACGACGTGGCCGCGCGCGGGGAGCTGGGCGACTTGCCTGGCGTCGGGCCGGGGTCCGCCGAAAAGATCCACGAGTTACTCGGCACCGGCCGCGTGTCGCTGCGCGAACAGTTGCTGTCTGAGGTTCCGGACTCGCTGCTGCGCCTGCTGGCCGTTCCGACCATCGGGCCCAAGCGGGCCGCCGTGCTGTGGAAAGAGTGCGGCATCACCTCGATGGACGAGCTGAAGGCGGCGCTGGCGGCCGGCAAGCTGGCGACCGTGAAGGGCTTCGGCCCCAAGACGCTCATCCAGATGGAGCGGGGGATCGAGTTTCTCGAACGCAGCGCCGGGAGGACGCGCCTCGGCATGGGCTGGAAGGTCTCGACCCTGCTCGGCGGCGCCGTGCTGGCCATGAAGGGCGTCGAGCGGGCCGAATTCGCCGGCTCCCTGCGCCGGGGCTGCGAAACGGTCGGCGACCTCGATCTGCTCTGTGCGACCGAGGACCCGGAGCAGGTCGTGCGGCAATTCCTCAAGCTGCAGCACGTGACCGAGGTGCTGTCGGCGAGCACGACGAAGGGCCTGGTCATCGTGGACTACGAACCGATCGGGACGCTGCGCGTGGACCTGCGCGTCGTGCCCGCGGCGTCGTTCGGGGCAGCCTGGCTGTGGAACACTGGCAGCCGCGAGCACGTCACGCGCTTGCGGGCCCGGGCCGCCGAACGCGGCTGGAGCCTGGGCGAGACCGGCCTGACCGCCGGCGGGCGGGTGATCGCTTCGCAGACCGAGGAGGAAATCTACGCGGCTCTCGATCTGCCCTGGATCCCGCCGGAGCTGCGCGAGGACCGCGGCGAGTTTGACGTGCGGGTCGTGCCGCGCGACCTGTTGACGCTGAAGCACATCCGCGGCGACCTGCACGTGCATACGACCGCAAGCGATGGCCGGAACACGGTCGCGGAGATGGTCGAGGCCGCGCTGGGGCGCGGCTATGAGTACATGTGCGTCACCGAGCACTCGCAGAGCAGCGCGATCGCCGGCGGGCTCAAGGAAGCGCTGCTGATCGGGCACATGCTCGACGTGCGGGCGCTGGCGAAGCGGACCGAAGGAATTCGCGTCTGGATCGGCACCGAGGTCGACATTCTCGCCGACGGCACGCTCGACTACCCCGACGAGCTGCTGGCGCAACTCGACTTCGTGGTCGCGTCCGTGCATTCGGGGATGGGCTCGGACAGCGAAGCGAACACGCGGCGGACGCTGGCGGCCATCCGCAACCCCTACGTGAATTGCATCGGCCACCCGACCGGACGGCTCATCAACGAACGGGAGGCGATGGCGCTCGACCTGGAGGCGATCTGCAAGGAGGCCGCGCGCACCGGGACCGCCTTGGAGATCAACGCCAACAACTTCCGCCTGGACCTCAAGGATGAGCATGCCCGGCTGGCGCGGGCCCATCACGTGCCGCTCGTCATCAGCACCGACGCCCACGCCGTCGACCAGTTCGACCAGATTCAGTTCGGCGTGCTGACGGCGCGGCGGGCGTGGCTGCGCCGCGGGGATGTCCTGAATACGCGCGCCGCAAAGGACGTTCGGGCGTTCGTGGCGGCCAAGCGCGCCGCGCAGGGGTAGCCGTGCGGGGGCTTGACTCAGCCGGCCTTGCCGCGGAGCAGCTCGACCAACTCCGCGATCTTCCGCAGGAGGGTGTGTCGCGGAGCGGTTTGCAGCGCAAGGTCCTGAAGCTCCAGCGCCAGTCGGATCACGTCCCCGGGTTGGTAGGCGCCGGGTTCCTTGAGCCGCGCCCGCTCGAGCGCTACGAACTGGCCCACGTCGATCCGCTCCTGAAACCGCACGCCGATCTCGTGGATGCGGCCGTGGACGCAGCGGCAGCGCACGATGCGGCCGGCCACGTGCACCGGCCGGCCGTCGGTAGCCCGGAGAGAGACGACGCACGCCGCACCCGGGTAGAGAAACGTCCCGTGCAGGAAGCTGATGCCGCCCGCGGAGAGGTTGCGCGGGCGCACGATGAAACGCGACGTGGCCCCCTCCACCTCGATGAGGAGACCCTCGCGCACGGCGTAGCGGTAGCGCAGGTTCTGGCGCAGCTCCCGTCCGGTCGGGGCGCGGATCACCCGGTCCAGCTCGTCGAGGATGAACCGCTGCTCCTCGTCCGATAGACGGAGCGAGTCGACACAGCTCCGGCCGTGCAGCACGCCGCTCTACGCGTGGCGATCATCGCGGCGCCACGTCTAAGTATCAGAATCATCTGACGACGCAATGAGTTCTGTCGGTGAGTCCTGGTCCAGGCGCCGGCCGGCACGCCCCATCCGCCGCTTGTGGTCCGAGAACGTGGTACAATGCTCGTGTCGGGCCCGATGGAGCGCGAGACATGGACACGTCACGGCCAGCCTCCCTGCTGACGGTCGCGGTGGTTCTCGGACTGGGGCTCTTGGGTCGCGCGGCCATCGCCGGCCCGGCGCAGGTGCGGCCCGCTCAGTGCGCGGGAGATTGGTACCCGGGCGATCCGGCGGCGCTGGGCAAGCTGATCGAGGGGCTGTTGGAGCGCGAGTCGGCACCAGATGTCTCCGGCAAGCCGCTGGCCCTGATCGCCCCGCACGCCGGATATGCCTACGCTGCGCCGGTCTCCGCGGCGGCGTACGCGCGCCTGCGCGGGCAGCACTACAAGCGGGTGATCGTGCTCGCCTTCAGCCACCGCCATGCCGCCCGCTACCACGGCGTGGATGTGCCGAAGGAGCTGACGGCGTACGCGACGCCGCTGGGGGAGGTCCCGATCGACCGGGCGGCGTGCGATCAGCTCCTGAAGAACCCGCTCTTCACGTCCAATCCGGGCGTGGATGCCGGCGAGCACTCGCTGGAGCTGCAATTGCCGTTCCTGCAGCGGGTGCTGAAGGACTTTACGCTGGTTCCGCTGCTCATCGGGCAGATGTCGGACACGGACTACCCGCGCGCGGCCCAGGCCCTCCTGCCGCTCGTCGATTCGGACACGCTGCTGGTCGCCAGCAGCGATTTCACGCACTTCGGCGCGCGGTTCGACTACCAGCCGTTCAAGGACGACGTGGAGAACAAGCTGCGGGAGTTGGCCGAGCAGGCGGCCGCCCCGTTGCTTCGCTGCGACTACGACGGCTTCGTGGCCCATCTGAACAAGACGGGTGACACGATCTGCGGCCGCGGGCCAATCTGCCTGTTACTGCGCGTCCTGTCCATGCGCGCGGGCGCCCAGGCCGTGCGGACCGCGTTCGACACGTCCGGCCACCAGACCGGCGACTGGACCAGCAGCGTGACATATCAGTCGTTCGTGTTCACGCGGCCGGCCGGCACGCTGAGCCCGGAGGAGCGCAGCGAGCTGCTCGGCATCGCCCGCCGGACCGTGACCGCCTTCGTGAAAGGCGAGCCGACGCCCAAGCTCGACGCCGACAAGCTGCCCGCCAAGCTGCGCGGCGACGGCGCGTGCTTCGTAACCCTCCAGAACCACGGCGAGCTGCGCGGCTGCATCGGGAACATGCTGGCCGACGGGCCGCTCTACCAGTCGGTCGTGCGCAATGCGCTCAACGCCTGCCAGGACCCGCGTTTCACCGACAACCCGGTCACCGCCAAAGAGCTGGGCGACCTCCACATCGAGATCAGCTACCTCACGCCGATGAAACGACTGGCCAGCACGGATGACATCGTTATCGGTCGGCACGGCCTGCTGATCGGGCTCGGCGGACGGCGCGGCGTGCTGTTGCCGCAGGTGGCCTACGAGCGCGGCTGGACGCGGGAGGAGTTCCTGCGCGAGGTGTGTCACAAGGCCGGCCTGCCGCCGGACGCCTGGAAGCGCCCGGAGGCGGAGCTACACTCCTTTGAGGCAGAGGTTTTCGGCGAGCCGGAGAAGTAAGGGCAGGGCGACGCGACCACAGAGCGGGGCAATCCCGCGGCCGGGTCTTGCGCCGCTTGTCGGAGTCGAGAAAATGCACTCACGCTGCACACGTCGACGGTTTCTGGCGGGGGCTGGTGCGCTCGCGGCGGGCACGGCGCTCCCCGTCGGACGCCTGTGGGCGGCCGACGAGCCGACCCGGCCACGCTCACGCGTCGTCGTCGCCCGCGACGAGGCGCTGGCCGGCGGCAAGCTCGACGAGCACCGCGAGCTGCTCGAGAAGCTGCTCAACGCGGCCATGCAGAAGCTGACCGGGGCCGCCGACGCCGCGACCGCGTGGCGGCAGCTCTTCAAGCCCTCCGAGCGCATCGGCATCAAGGTGAACACGCTTGGGCTGAGCGCGCAGCCGCCGGTTGCGGACGCGATCGTCGCCGGTCTGCGGCTGGCCGGCGTGCCCGCCGAGAAGATCGTCATCTGGGACCGCTTCGACACGGAACTCGAAAAGGCGGGCTTCAAGCTGAACAAGAGCGCGAGCGGCGTGCAGTGCCGCGGAACCGACACGAAGCGGGGCGGCAACGGCTACCAGGAGAAGATCGAGAGCAGCGGCCAGATCGGGTCGTGCTTCTCGAAGATCGTGGCCGAGGAGATCGACGCGCTGATCAGCGTGCCGGTGCTGAAAGACCACAACCTGGCCGGCGTAACGCTGGGCATGAAGAACTTCTACGGCGCGATCCACAACCCGAACAAATACCACGACGGCAACTGCGATCCGTATATCGTCGACGTCGTCGCGCACCGCTTCATCGCGAAAAAGTGGCGTTTGACGGTCTGCGACGGCATTCGCGGGCAGTGCCAGGGCGGGCCGGGGGCGAAACCCGGCTTCCAGTGGCCGTTCGCCGGCCTGCTTCTGGGCACGGACTTCGTCGCGACCGACGCCGTCGGCGCCGACATCCTCGAGAAGCAGCGCAAGGAAAAGGGGCTGAAGTCGCTGGCGGAAGACGGCCGGCCGCCGAAGCATATCGCGACGGCCTGCGCCCGCGGCTTTGGTGAAGCGGACCTGGCGAAGATCGAGCGCCTGGAGGTGTGACGCCCCGAGGGCAGCGGTAGCGGCCGACCCCCGTGTCGGCCGTAGGGGGCGAATAGGTCCGTGGCGAGCAGGCTCAGGTATTCCATGGACAACCTCGACAACCTCTTCGCCTCGCCGTCGCGGCGCGACGTGCTGCGCTGGGGGGCCGCGTGCGCCGCGGCCTGCGGGCTGGCGCGCGGCGTCCGGGCCTTGGCCCAGCAGGACGCCGCGAGTACGGCGGAACTCGCCGGCCCCCGGCTTGCGGGCGTCGCGCGGCATCCGGCGCTGTTCTGGGAAAAGCTGCCGGACAACCGCGTGAAATGCCTGCTTTGCCCGCGCGGCTGCGAGGTCGCGGACGTCGAGCGCGGCTACTGCGGCGTGCGCGAGAACCAGGGCGGCGCCTACCAGACACTCGTGTACGGTACGCTCTGCTCGGCCAACCTCGACCCCATTGAGAAGAAACCGCTGTTCCATTATCTGCCCGGCACGCCGGCGTTTTCGATCGCCACGGCCGGCTGCAACCTGGAATGCAAGTTCTGCCAGAACTGGCAAATCAGCCAGTACCGCCCGGAGCAGGTGGAGAGCATCGTCACAGAGCCCCGCAAGCTCGTGGACGCCTGCAAGGCGCGCAAGTGCCCGACGATCGCGTACACCTATTCCGAGCCGGTCGTCTTTTACGAGTACATGCACGACACGGCGGCGCTGGGCCGCGAACACGGCCTCGGCAGCGTGATGATCTCCAACGGCTACATCCAGGAGCAGCCGCTGCGCCAGCTTTGCCGGCAACTGACCGGCGTCAAGATCGACTTCAAGGCCTTCACGGAGAAGTTCTATCAGGAGGCATGTGCCGGCCAGCTCAAGTTCGTGCTGGCCACGCTTGAGGTCCTCAAGGACGTCGGCATCTGGTTCGAGCTGGTGATTCTGATCGTGCCGACGCTCAACGATTCGCCGGACGAGATCAAGCAGATGAGCGAATGGGTGGTGAAGCATCTCGGCCCGGACGTGCCGATGCACTTCACGCGCTTCCATCCCACCTACCGCGTCACCAACCTGCCGCAGACGCCGATCCCCACGCTGGAGCAATGCCGGCTGATCGCGCTCGACGCGGGCGTGCACTACGTCTACGCCGGCAACGTCCCCATGCACCCCGGCGAGAACACGTATTGTCACGGCTGCAAGCACGAGCTGATCCGGCGGATCGGCTACGAGGTGGCATCGAACCAGATCCGCGACGGCAAGTGTCCCAAGTGCGGCACCGCCATCCCCGGCGTCTGGTCGCAGGAGCAAGCTCTGGCATTCAAGCCGCGGGAGAAGCCCAGCGCGCCGACGGCGAGTCAGCCGAGCTGAGCCACAGGCGTGTTGCGTCCGCAAGCGGGGGCCGCCAGAATGCCGCGCGGGAGGTGCGCATGTCTGCCAGACCGGCGCGGAAGTACACGTGCGTCTGGATCATCCTGTCGGCGGCCATTGTGTTTACCGCGCTTGCGCTCGTCCCCTGGCACGACGACATCCGCGTCCGGCGTGCGACGGGCATCGTGCTCATCGCGCTGATCCTGTGGATCACCGAGGTCATGCCGCTCGGCGTAACCGGGCTGTTGATCCCGATCGGCGCGACGTTCGCGGGCGTACTGACGTGGCCGGAAGCGCTGGCGGCGTGGAGCGACCCGATCCTGTTCCTGTTCCTCGGGGCGTTCCTGCTGGCCCGGGGCCTCGAGAAGCACGGTGCCTTCGACTTCCTGATTCACGCCCGCTGGACGCAACGCTTCCGCGGCGGGCACGGCGCCGCCCTCGCCCTGGTCGTGTTGCTCGTCGCAGGCGTGCTGTCGTCGGTGCAGAGCAACACGGCGGTCGCCGCGATGATGCTGCCGGCGGTCGTCGCCCTGGCCCGCACCGTACGAAGCCCCACCATCGTGCTCTTGGCGCTTTCCTATGGCGCGACTTTCGGCGGGATGGCGACCCCCGTCGGCACGCCGCCGAACTTCATCGGCTACGCCGCCATGAAGAAGCTCGACACCGGCGTGAGCTTCCTGTCGTGGATGCGCGTGGGTGTGCCAGTCTGGATGGGTACGACGCTGTTGACGTGGGGATTGCTGAGCTTGACCAAGAGGCTGGGGGTCACGCTTGTCACCACCGGAGCGCCGCCCGCACCGGCCGACGCACCGGCCGTGGCACCGGATGGGACACAATCCGGCCACGCGAGATCCGCGGCGGCGCGCCGCTGGGCGGTCGCGGCGTTCGCAATCACCGTTGCGATCTGGCTCGGCACCGGCCTCGTAGTCAGCTTGACCCAGGCGGACGACCCGGTCCAGAAGTGGGTGCTGCGTTATCTGCCGGAATCGCTCGCGCCGCTCCTCGCGGCCGGATTGCTGTTTCTGGTCCGCGTGTATCCCGCGCGCGAGCCGGTGCTGGATCGCCGCGACCTCCTGGCCTTGGACTGGGACACGCTGTACCTCATCGCGGGCGGGCTGTGCCTGGGCAAGATGCTCCAGAGCAGCGGCGCGGCCGCCGCACTCGCCGCAGCCGCCAGTCACGTGCAAATCTCGCCGCTGCTGGCGATGCTCGCCCTCGGCGGGGCCACGGTGCTGTTGTCGGAATTGACCAGCAACACGGCGACCGCGGCGCTGATGGTGCCGATCGCGGCGTCGCTGGCACCGGCGGTCGGGCTGGCGCCGATGCAGACGATCTGGCTCGTGGCGCTCTGCGCGAGCCTCGGCTTCGCGTTGCCGGTCTCGACGCCGCCGAACGCGATCGTCTACGGCACCCGCCTGGTGCCGCTCAAAGCGATGGTTCCACTCGGCATCGCCGTCGACATCATGTCGCTGATCTGGGTGGTGCTCTGCATGCGCTGGCTGGCGTAAGCCGGCAATGCGCGCTGTCCAACTACTAATAAGTGCGGAATTAGTACAAGATTAGTAGATGTGCACGCGTGGCGTTTTGCCGCCGCAAGCCCTCGCTTCCGCGTCGGACCCGGACATGCGCGGCACCGGGCGCAGCCGATACGCGCCTACGCGACCGTGATTTCCTTTGACAGGTACACGTCCTGGATCGCGTTGAGCAGCTTCACGCCCTCGGCCATCGGGCGCTGGAACGCCTTGCGGCCGGAGATCAGACCCTGCCCGCCGGCGCGCTTGTTGATGACCGCGGTGGCGACGGCGTCCGCCAGGTCGCTCGCCCCCTTGCTCTCGCCGCCGGAGTTGATCAGGCCGATGCGGCCCATGTAGCACCCCGCGACCTGGTAGCGGCACAGGTCGATCGGGTGCCCGCCCTTGCCGTTCTCGTCACTGCCGCACAGCTCGGTATAGACGCGTTTGTCCCACTTGCCGTAGCCGGACGAGCCGGTGTTCAACGCCGCGTACCCGCCGTTCACCGTCGGCAGCTTCTGCTTGATGATGTCCGCCTGGATCGTGACGCCCAGGTGGTTGGCCTGGCTGGTCAGATCGGCGGCGGCATGGTAGTCGACGCCGTCCTTCTTGAAGGCATCGTTGCGCAGGTAGCACCAGAGCACGGTGAACATGCCCAGCTCATGGGCCTGCGCGAACGCGTCCGAGACTTCCTCAATCTGCCGGGCGGACTCGTCCGAGCCGAAGTAGATCGTCGCGCCGACCGCAACCGCCCCCATGTCCCAGGCCTGCTCGACGACGCCGAACATCCGCTGGTCGAACTTGTTCGGGTACGTCAGCAGCTCGTTGTGGTTGATCTTGACGATGAACGGGATCTTGTGCGCGTATTTCCGCGAAACCAGCCCCAGCACGCCGAACGTGCTCGCGACGGCGTTGCACCCGCCCTCGACGGCGAGCTTGACGATGTTCTCCGGATCAAAGTAGGCGGGGTTCTTGGCAAACGAGGCGCCCGCGGAGTGCTCGATGCCCTGGTCCACCGGCAGAATCGACATGTAGCCGGTGCCGGACAGCCGGCCGTGCTTGTAGATCCATGCCAGCCGGTTGAGCACGCGGTTGTTGCGGTCGGAGCTGACGAAGCAGCGGTCGAGGAAGTCCGGGCCGGGCAGGTGCAGCGTCTCCTTGGGGATCGTGGTGCACTTGTGGTCGAGGAGGTTCTTCGCGTGGTCACCGAGGGTCTTGATGATCGGGTCCGTCATGTCGAGCACTCCTCATACCGGTGGGTCGCCGTGTTTGCGGATCGTCCCGGGCCGCCGCTCGACCCGGGTCGGACACGTCCATCTGTCGTGCCAGTAATCTTATCGGTCTGTCGCAGGGCTCGAAAGCAAGCCGAAGCGTTCACGTTGCGCGGAGCCGTTCCGACGCTCCGGCCTTACCACTGCGCCTCTTCGAACGCCCCCATCGCCGGCCCTTTCGCCTTGCGGGCCATGTCCTTGACCAGGACCGCGGCCAGCGTCATGTCCCCCGGCGCCGTGATTTTGATGTTGCGGCGGTCGGTCGGCACGATCGTCACCGGGTGCCCCGTCCGCTCCACCACCTGCGCATCATCGGTCGGCACGAAGTCCTTCGGCAGCGCCGCGTAGGCCTTCAGGATGACATCCTTGCGGAACACCTGCGGCGTCTGCGCTTCGTACAACCCCTCGCGCGGCACGGTCGCGTCGACGGCGCCCGACCCCGCGACCCGCTTGATCGTCCCGGTCAGCGGCGCGGCGAGGATCGCCGCTCCACTTTTCTGGGCCTCCTCGAACACCTTGTCGATCCAGGCTTCGAGCACGCACGGCCGCACGGCGTCGTGGATGCAAACGAGGTCGGCCGCCGCGTCCACGTGCTCGAGCGCCAGCTTGACGGACTCGAACCGCTCGGCGCCGCCTTTCACAAGCTTGATGTCCATGAACATGATGTTGGCCGCGTACTTCTCCCGGACCACGTCGTAATCGTCGGGGGCGACGGTAAGAATAGTCTGGCACACGTCGGGGCGGCTGAGGAACAGCTCGATGGAGCGGATGAAGATCGGGCGGTTGTCCAGCAACGCGAACGGCTTGCGCACGTCGCCGCCGAAGCGCTTGCCGGCGCCGGCGGCCGGCACGATCACTGCGACTTTCGCCATGTGTGCTGCTCCTGTGACGTGGCCCGTGGGGACTTGGCGCCTGGGCTCAGCCAATCCCGGCTTCGGAGCCGGCCCGGCCACACAATGGGTACGATGCGGCCCGCGGCCAGCGCGGTCAAGTCAAATGCGGGTATACCCGGGGCGAGGGCGTGCTATACTACGCGGCTGCGTGTGTACAGTCCGCGGCGCGCACCGGCCGAAACGAGCCCCCGGCGTGCGACGCGCCGCCACCACCCCAGGCAGGAATCCGCGATGATGCAGACGCCCTGGATGCGAGGCTCCCTCCGGCTGCTGACGCTGCTGGCGGCGCTGGTCGCCGGTTGCGACGAGGGGACGTGGAGCTTCAATCCGAAACTGCCGACCGCCGAGCCCGCCCCGGCGCCGCGCGCGCCGACCGCCAGGGACTCGCTCATGACCGGCACGATCGGCGAGCAAACGCTCGTCGCGGTGGCCGGCCCCGAGCCGCTGCGGGGCTTCGGCCTGGTGATCGGGCTAAACGGGAAAGGCAGCGGCGACTGCCCGACCGCGGTGCGCGAATACCTCGTCGACTTCATGGCCAAGCAGATCGGTCCGCAGGGCGGCGGAAAACGCCCGAAGATGTCCCCCGGCGAGCTGATCGACTCGCCCGATACCGCGGTGGTCGAAGTGACCGGGTTCGTGCCCGCGGGCACGCGCGAACGGGCGCGCTTCGACCTGCGCGTGCAGGCGATTAGCGGCAGCTCGACGCAGTCGCTCGAAGGCGGGCTGCTGCTCCCCACCCAGTTGCGGTTCTTCGATCGCAACGTCAGCGGAACGGGTATGTTCGCGGGGTCCGTTCTCGCGGAGGGCGGCGGCCCGGTCTTCGTCAGCCCGTTTGCCGACACGCCGGACGGCAAGTCCGACGCCGACCCGCGGCAGGGCCTGGTCCTGGGCGGTGGCCGGGCGATTGAAGCGCGCCCGATCCGGCTGACCCTGCTCCAGCCCAGCTACACGGCCGCCCGCGCGCTCGAGCGGCGGATCAACGAGCGTTTCGGGCAGAAGCCGAAGACGGCCACCGCCCTGAGCAAGGGTTACCTCACGCTGGACACGCCGCCCGAGTATGCGCTGCGGCCGGAGCTCTTCCGCCAGCTTGTCGCCTATCTTTACCTCGAGCGGCAGCCGGAGGTGCAAGAGCGGCGGCTGCAAGAGCTGGACCGGTTGGCGACGGCCGCCGACACGCCCCTGGAATCGTTGGCCCTGGCGTGGGAAGGCTTCGGCCGGCTGGCCATCCCGCACGTGCAGCCGCTCTATACGCACGCGAATCCGGCGGTGTCGTTCTACGCGGCCCGCACCGGCTTGCGGGTCGGGGACCTCAGCGCCCTGCCGGTCGTGGCCACCGTCGCCGCCTCCGGTCCGCATTCGCTGCGGCTGCTCGCGGTCCGCGAGCTGGCCGCCAGCGATTCGGCGCAGATCCCCCTCAAGCTGATCCCGCTGCTCAGCGATTCGGACCAGGAAATCCGCATCGCCGCCTATGAAGGGTTGCTACAGCACGGACATCCGGTGATCAAGTCGACGCGGTTCGGGTTCATCCTCGACCGCAGCCAGCTCAACTTCAGCCTCGACGTCGTGGACTGTGAGGGGCCGCCGCTGATTTACGTCCGCCGCACGCGGCTGCCGCGGATCGCCGTTTTCGGCGCGCAGACGCCGCTGGTTCCGCCCGTGTTCTACGTGCATCCGGAGGACGCGCTCACGGTGCACACGGTCGAGGGGTCGGACGACGTGCGGCTGTTTATCAAGCGCAGCCGCTTGTCCGAGGAGATCGTGGTGCCGCCGCGGGTCGTGGACGTGATCACGGCCCTGGCGAACCTGCCACAGAAGGACGACGGCGGGCGCCTGCGGGGTCTGGGTCTGCCCTATGCGCGGGTTGTGCGGGTGCTGGCCACGCTGTCGCGGAGCGAAACCATCGCCGCGCCGCTCGTATTCGAGCAGACGTCGCTGACCGATCTGTTCGGGCCGGAGGTGGCCCCCGAGCGTCCGGAGAGCATCGAAGGCACGCCGACGGCGCCGCCGCCGCTCGACACACGGCCTGATACCGGGCGCGCGGAGGGTGGCGAACAGCCCGCCACGCCGCCCCGACTGGAGGCTCCATGAGCGCCGCGCCTCCCGGTCAGGTCCGCTTGCAGAAGTTCCTCTCGGACACCGGCGTGGCATCTCGCCGTCGTGCCGAGGAGTTGATCCTGGAAGGCCGCGTCCTGGTGAACGGCCGGATGGTGGATGCGCTGCCGGCGTTCGTGAACCCGCAGACGGACAAGGTCATCGTGGACGGAACGCCGGTGCGCGTGCAGCGCCGCGAGTATTTCCTCGTGCACAAACCCAAGGGCGTCGTCTGCACGAACGACGATCCGAGCGGTCGCATACGGGCGGTCGATCTGCTCCCGCCGCTGCCCATGCCGCTCTTCCCCGTCGGCAGGCTGGATGCCGAAAGCTCCGGGCTGCTGCTCATGACCAACGACGGCGAGCTGGCCGAGCGGATCACGCACCCGCGGCACGGCGTGCCGAAAACCTACCGTGCCGAGGTGCGCGGCCGCGTGCCGCCCGATCTACCGGCACGGATGAAAAAGGGCGTCTACCTGGTAGATGGCCGCGCCCAGGCCAGCGACGTCGAGGTCGTCCACGCCAGCAACGAACGGTCCGTGCTGATGATTACGCTGCGGGAGGGACCTAACCGGCAGGTGCGACGGATGCTGATCCGCCTCGGCTATCCGGTGCGGACGCTCAAACGCGTGCAGATCGGGCCGCTGTCGGTGCGGGGGCTGCCGGTGGGGGCATCCCGGCGGCTGACACCGGACGAGCTGCGTGCGCTCCAGCGCGAGTTGGAGAGCACCCGAGCGCCAGCGCGCCCCGCCTCCGGCCGATCTCCGCGCCGCCGGAGTTCCGGCGGGCCTGCGCGGGGCGCGCGTGCGAAGCCCGAGACCGGGGGCCGCGGTCACCCGGACCCTGAGGCACCCCGGCGGCGCCTGATCACGTAGGAACACCGCTAAGCCGATCGCCCGACGGGCACGTTTCCCGCTTGCACCTATGTGACCGCTCTGTGTTGACGGCCACGCGGCTTCTCCCGAGAGTATGCGCCTCCGTTCCGGAGACCAGGTGCGCCATGCCAATCTGGCCGACCGCGGTGCTACCGAAGAACGTCCTGAGCGCCCTGAAGCGCCCGCCGTTGCCCGTCCGCGTATCTCCGCGGCTCACCGAAGCTGCGGGTAGCCCCACGGAGACGGTGCTCCAGAAGTGCCAGACCACGGCCAACGGGCTGACCGCGGACGAGGCCGAGCGCCGGCTGGCCGAGCACGGTCCAAACGTCGTCGCCCAGGAGCGCCGCCACGGTCGCCTGCGACTGCTTGGCGTCGCCTGCGTCAACCCGCTCGTCATTCTGCTGCTGGTGCTGGCCGCGATTGCCTTCGCGACCGGCGACCTGCGTTCCGGCGTCGTCATGTCGCTCATGGTCGTGCTCGGCGTCTCGCTGCGCTTCGTCCAGGAAGCGCGGGCGGACACCGCGGCCGCCAAGCTCAAGGCGATGATCAGCGTCACGGCGACCGTCGTGCGCGACGGCGTGGCCCAGGAGATGCCCCTGGCCCAACTGGTCCCCGGCGACATCGTGAAGCTGTCGGCGGGAGACATGATTCCCGCCGACCTGCGCATCCTCACCTGCAAGGACCTGTTCCTTATCCAGGCCAGCCTGACCGGCGAGTCGCTGCCCGTCGAGAAGTTCGACACCCGCGACGACCGGCCCGGCGTCGCCGCCCTCGAACTGCGGAATGTCTGCTTCCTGGGTACAAGCGTCGAAAGCGGGACGGCGACCGCGGTGGTGGTCACCACCGGCCTCCAGACGTACCTCGGCAGCATGGCCAGCGCGATCGTGGGGCCGCAGGAGCGCACCAGCTTCGACCGCGGCATCAGCAACTTCACCTGGCTGATGATCCGCTTCATGGCGGTCATGGTCCCGCTGGTGTTCGTCATCAACGGGCTCACCAAGCACGACTGGAAGGAGGCGTTCTTCTTTGCGATGGCGATCGCGGTCGGCCTGACACCCGAGATGCTCCCGATGATCGTGACGGTCTGCCTGTCGAAGGGCGCCCTCGCGATGTCCCGCAAGAAGGTCATCGTCAAGCGCCTCGACTCGATCCAGAACTTCGGCGCGATGGACGTGCTCTGCACCGACAAGACCGGCACGCTGACGCTGGACCGCGTCATCCTGGAGCGCCACTGCGACGTCGTGCGCAAGGAAGACGACGGCGTCCTCGCCCTGGCCTATCTCAACAGCCACTTCCAGACGGGCCTCAAGAACGTGCTGGACCGCGCGGTCCTCGAGCACCGCGAGGTCGTCGAGCAACTGGCGCTGGCCGACTTCCGCAAGATCGACGAAATCCCCTTCGATTTCTCGCGCAAGCTCATGTCGGTCGTCGTGGAAACCCCCGCGGGCACGCCACGCCTCATCTGCAAAGGCGCCCCGGAAGCCGTCTTTCAGCGCTGCACCCGCTTCGAGCTCGACGGCGAACTGTACCCGATCGAGCAGATCCTGATCGACGACTTGCGGGACGAGTACGACGAGCTCAGCCGCGACGGATTCCGCGTGCTCGCGCTGGCGTACAAAGACCTGCCCGCCCTGACCGGCAAGCCCGCCTACTCCAAGGACGACGAACGAGAACTGGTCCTCAAGGGCTACGTCGCCTTCCTCGACCCGCCGAAGGAAACCGCCGCCCCCGCCATCGACGCACTGCAGCGGCACGGCGTGACGGTGAAGATCCTGACCGGCGACAACGAGCTGGTCAGCCAGAAAATCTGCCACGAGGTCGGCCTGTCCACCGAGCGCATGCTGCTGGGCAGCCAGGTGGAGGGCATGTCCGACGCGGCGCTCGCGGAGGCCGCCGAGCAGACCACGCTGTTCGCGCGCCTGTCGCCGGCCCACAAGCAGCGGATCATCCGGGCGCTCAAGAGCCGCGGGCACGTCGTCGGCTTTCTGGGCGACGGGATCAACGACTCGCCGGCGCTGCGGGCCGCGGACGTCGGCGTCTCCGTCGACACCGCCGTCGACATCGCCAAGGAGGCCGCCGACGTCATCCTGCTGGAGAAGAGCCTGCTCGTGCTGGAGGAGGGCGTGCTGGAGGGCCGCAAGGTTTTCGCCAACGTGCTCAAGTACGTGCGGATGGGCGCCAGCTCGAACTTCGGCAACATGTTCAGCGTCGTGGGCGCGAGCGTCTTTCTCCCGTTCGTGCCGATGGCCCCCATCCAGATTCTGACCAACAACCTGCTCTATGACTTCTCGCAGGTCCCGATTCCGACCGACGACGTGGACCCCGAGCAAATCGCCAAGCCGCACCCCTGGTCGATGAACGAAATTACGCGCTTCATCCTGTTTATCGGCCCGTGCAGCTCGTTGTTCGACTACACCACATACTTCATCATGCTCTACATCTTCGGGTGCTGGGACCCCTCCCGCGCGGCGCTCTTCCAGACCGGTTGGTTCGTCGAGTCGCTGCTGACTCAGACGCTGATCATCCACGTCATCCGCACGAGCCGGATTCCGTTCTTCGGGAGCCGCGCGAGCTGGCCGCTCAGCGTGACGACCGTGTTGGTGATGCTCATCGGCACGTGGCTGCCCTTCTCGCCGGTTGCCGGCTCGCTCGGCCTGACCGCGCTGCCGCCGCTGTACTGGCCGCTGCTGGCCGTGACGCTGCTGAGCTACGTGGTGCTGACGCACGGCGTGAAGACGTGGCTACTGCGCCGGGC
>CAIWOY010000213.1 GCA_903914415.1 uncultured Phycisphaerales bacterium
CCCCCCCCCCATCGAACCCATAGCGCCCAGCCAGTCGTGGCCGCGTCGTTTGACGCGCCGCAACACCGCGGCGGCTCGTAATCGACCGCCACCGCTCCACGCATGTAGCTTGGACCTGCGGGATGCGGGCCGGGTAGGCGCGCCGCGCCCCCCTGCCGCAGGCCGCCCGGCGTCATCAGTGCGGACCGGCCGCAGGCGGTGGGCCGGTGGGCAAGGACTTTCTGGCGCCCAAGAAGGTCGAGCCGACGTCGCAACCCTAGGCGTACGTCCGGCGCGCGTTACCGCCACCGCACCGCAGCTTCCCAACCCAGCTCCCGGTGAAACGCCACGAGCAGTTGCTCGACGCGCTGCTTCGCCTGGCCTACGAAGTCGCCTTCCTGGACCACCTTCTCGACGGCGGCCTGGGCCGCCTTCATACAGTCCTCCAGCAGGACGGCGCGCGGGTCGGCGAACGGGTTGATCGTGGCCAGCCCCGTCTTCCGCAGCTCGTAGACGCGGGTGCGGGCCTGATCCACGCGCGGACGGTCGGAGTGCGGGGACGGAAGCAGCAGCGTAATCCGCTTGGCAGCGTCGTCGCGTTCCACGATCTCGATTTGATCCAAGTCGATTGTCAGGTCGGCATCCCCCTTCACGAGCACGAGCGCTTTCGCGCCCGCCGTGGTCCCTTCGATGACGTCCGCGGCCTGCACGCGCAGGACGGCCAGCTTTGCGATCCGGCGGACATCCTCGATCCGCGGGGCGGTCGAGAGCACGCGTGGCGGCGACGCTGACTGGCCGAGGCGGTACGCTCCCCAGACGAGCAGGGCCAGCCCCGGCAGCGCGAGGATCGCCGCAGCAGCCGCGGAAAGCCGTGAAGTCGAGCAGATGAGCGGTCTGGCAGCCACGACAAGACCTCCGCGGTTTATCCGCCGCGAGTCTGATAAACCGAACGCCACACCGGCGGGCCGCCGGTGCAGGCGCAGGCATGGATCTGGGCGAGCAGGACGAGCAGCAGCGCAGTGCCGGCGACCGCGATGCCGGTCCACAGCCTCGATTTTCCGACCGGCCAGCGAAACATGCCAGCTCTCCCGCGCGGCCGCCTCTCCGCCAGAGCCGCCGGCGGCCTGGATAGCGCGAACGGCGGACGGGGGCGCCCCTATCGCGTCCCCACACCCTTCTCGTACGCGGGTCAGCCCGCTCCGATGCACCCGGGCGACAACATTCGACATGGCGCCCGGGCGGGGCCGCCGGGCGCGCCGGAGAGGACAAAACGGATGATTCGTGTCAAGAATCCGGCCTGCCGCGCTATGTGAGTATGTAGCGGGGCACCGCGGTCCCACCACGCAGGTGAGCGGCGTTCCCACCTCGTCGACCGTGTGGAGGACAGGAGCATGACACGCATCTGGAACAGGTTGGCCAGCCTGGGAGTAATCGCCGCAACCGGGACGCTGGCGCTCGGCACTACGATCACGCTGCAACAGGGCTTCAACGGCTATAGCGGCACTGCCGACGCCTGGCTGGACGAGAGCGCCAAGCTGGACAACAACGGCGGCAGCAACGAGCTGCGCGTGCAGTGGTACAACGGCCGCAGCGACGCGACCGTAATCAAGCTCGACCTGACCGGGCAGATTCCGCCCTACCAGGAGATCACGTCGGCGACGCTCTGGCTGTACTACTTCTACGCCGGCAGCTTCACGAACAGCAACACGCTGACGGTCACGGCGTTCCGGCTGGCGCCCGGCGCGTGGTGGGACGAGAACGTCTACGGCGGCGTGAGCGGCTACGGCGTCAACTACACCTACCGAGACGCCGGCCAGACGCTGCAATGGACTGGGGGGGCGGAAGGCGGCTGGTGGGACAAGATCGACGACGGTAACGGAGTCGCACTCCTCAAGAAGACCGGCGGCACGGACCCCAACGCGATCGATCCGAACCACTGGGTGCCCTTCAACGTGGCGCCGAGCGTGACGCAGTGGTATCGCGGGGTTGCCAACAACGGGTTCCTGCTGGACGCGACGGACTTCGCCGGCAGCGGCACGACGGTCTACAGCAAGTTCTTCTCGCGGAACGAGGGTGGCAGCGGCTATCGGCCCCAGTTGGCGATCAGCTTCCAGGTCGACCCGACGCCGACGATCTGCCGCGGCGACTGTAACTGCGACGGGTCGATCAACTTCGCGGACATCGACTGGTTCGTGCTGGCTCTGGGCAACAACGTCGCGGGTTGGACTCAGCACTATCGGGACACGCACGGCGGGGCCGCGCCGCCCTGCAACTTCGTCAACTGCGACATCAACGGAGACGGGTCGGTGACGTTCGCGGACATCGACCCATTTGTGGCCCGGCTGGGTACGACGTGTCAGTGGTGAGGGCAAGCGGCGCAGCGGAGCGCGCGTCCAGGGGACGTCACGGTTGCGGCGCAACCCGGCGCGCGACGGCGACTGACACCGAAAGGCGCCGGCGCAAGAAACGAGGCCGGCCCGGTCTTGGATCGTGACGACGGAACGCCCTTTCGAACCCTGCGGGCAACTTCGCCCCGCGACGAGGCGTCAGCCGTCGACCCGGTCCGGAAAACAACCGGCCCGGCCTCGCAACAACAATTAACGCGGGCTTTCCGCGCCGAAGGCGCAGCGCCCACGCCTCTCTCCCCTCAGAGTACAAATGCTCACTGCACACACTATGCAGCTTTCGCTGCACGCCCATGAGACGCGGGTACCAGGACGTGCCCGTTGGTAACCCGCTCCTTACAACACAATCATTCATCAGGTTCTTCGAGTAGTCAAATTCATTCCGCAATTTCGCGCGCGCCGCGGCCGCGGCGGGCACGGGCCGCATCCGCCTGCGCTCGCACGCACCGCGCAAGGTCTCTGGGCACCGTAAGTTCGGGCCAAGACACCGCGATCGCGGATTCGGGCGCCGTGCGCAGCAACAGGTGGCAGACCAGCCACGTTTGCTCCATGCGTACCGTGTCCGTGAGCTTCTCCGCCGGACATGCGAGCGCCGCGGCCAGCCACGCAGCCGCATCGGCGTCGACGCGGCGATGCGGGGCCACCGGGCCTTCCGCCAGGTGCCCGCCGTGAAAGAAGAACAGCTTCCAGGCCTGCCGGCGCGTCACGGGCAATCCGAGCAGCCAGGCCACGCGCTCGATCGGGTGCAAACGCGGGGCCAGCTCGGACGCCCAGCGGCGCGCAAACTCGAGCTGCTGCTTGATCTGCGCCGCCAACTCGTATTTCTGCCGCGCGGCGGCAGCGGTCATGCGGCCCGTCGCCGCCGCGATCCAATCCCGGGTAGCGCCGCCGGCAAACCGCCACGCGTCGCGGCAGCGTGCGGCGTACACGGGCACCGGAGCCGCCCCGTCGCAGGGAGCGTCGCAGCGCCCCATATCGGCATAGGCGCAACGCGTGCCGTGGGGCGCTTTCTGGACCTGCTCCGGATAGCGGCACAGGTCGAACAGGTCCCACAGTCCGGCGAGTGCCTCCTGGCACGGTTTATGTGTCGGCCAGGGGCCGAGGAATTCCCCCGGCGTACACCAGATGCGTTCCGTCACCGCGATTTCTGGGATGGCCCGTGCCCAATCGACGTGCAGGAACCAGGCGGGGCCGAATGAGACGAGCTTCCGGTAATCCTGCGGATGGAGCTGACGCGTCAGGCGATAGTACCACCAGCGCGCTTCAAACGGGCAACTGATCGGCCGCCAGCGCACGCCCCGCACGATCTCGGCCAGATCGGCGCGCCCGCGTCGCGGCTCCGGCGGCGAGGTCAGGCGCGCCAGCGCCGCACGCCGCAATTGCTGCGCCGTGAGGAGCTGCACGGGTGCCCCGCCCGCGCTTATCAACAGCGCGACAGCCGGCCCATTGGGCAAGGGCGCGAGCTGGTCCGCCCCCGGGCGCCCGGTCCACGTGTGGACCTGCGGCAGAGCCGTGGCCAGCAGGTCGGCGGCGGAGTCGGAAGTCGGCATGGCAAACCGCCCGCGAGGGAACGGAGCCCGCAGCGCGCTCACACGGCCATGCCGGTGATTTCCGCTTCGAATACCATCGTCGCGCCGACGAAGCCCTGCGCCTCGCAAACCAGGCGACGGAGCCGAAGCTGCGTGGCACGTCCCACGACCAGAAAACGGCATGGCGGTTGGACCATGCCGCGGAACTTGACGTGGTCGACGCCCAGGAACCCCAGGAACCCGGCATCGGGAACAAGCCGCTTGTGCACAAAGCTGGCGAGCTGCGCGGCCGCTTCAATCATGAGCACGCCCGGGAACAGGGGGCGTCCCGGGATGTGCCCGCGAACCCAGAACGCGTCCTCGCGGACGTCGTGATAGCCGGCGCAGACCGCGCGCTCCCGGTCGAACAGCACGATGCCGTCGAGCAGGGCGAATTCGTAGCGCTGCGGCAACGCCTGCTCAATCTCGGCGCGGCCGGCGAGCGGGTTGGTACAGTCCAACTGTGCCGGATCCAGGATCAGGGGTGGAGGCATACGCGCGCCGTAACCAATCTGTAGGCGATTCGACGGAAAGCGGCGCTCTAGGCGGGCGGCTGGGGCGGCCCCTCTTCGCCGCGCATATTGAGGACCTTCTTCCGCACTTCCTGGGCGACGTTCTTGATGTCCTGCATGATCTTGCGTACGCGCGTGCCGGCCGCTTTATTGCCCCCCTGGGCCTTGTATACGTCGTCGGCCACTTCCTCGACGAGTTGCTTGAGCTTGAGGTACTCCTCCATCGTTTTCTCCGTGCTCCGGCGAGTGCGGGAGTCCGAATCGGGCATCGCCGACACCTGCCGGTCGGCGTCGGCAGCACGACCTCGAACCGTAGGTCAGTAGCCGCGAGCGCTACTTTGGAGTGGAGGTTCTAGCACTGGCGGCGCTGGTTTGCAAGTGGGGCGATAATAAGACCGTGCGCGAGTTCGGCCACGCGAAAAATCGCCGGGACCGGTTACGGCGCCGACTCGGCGGCGGTCCAATCCGCTCGGCCGACAGATCGATGGCGACCTGGGCGACGACCCAATTGCAGTTCTCGCGGTCGGGCGGCTGGGCGGATTGACGCACGGCAGAGAGGGGCCAGTCACGACAGGACGCGTTTGGTCATTCGTCGCAGGGCCAGCGTGTGGCAGACCGCGATGTACGCGAACAGAACGGCCACGTGGGCCAGCGTCGCCGGCGTGAAATGGGCTTCGAAGAGCGCCCGCGAGATCTCGATCGGGTGCGTCAGCGGCAGCGCGTTCGACAGGACGTCGAGCCACACGTAGTGCCCCTTGATCGGGAAGAAGGTACCGGAGAAGAAGAACAGCGGCGTGATCACGCCGGTCGTGAAGAACGAGAAGTTGTTGATCATCTTCACGTAGCTGGTCACGATCAGGCCGATCGCGGCGAAAAGATACGACGTCAACAGGCCGACCACCGGCACGAGCACGCACCACGCCGTCGGCCGCGCCCCGAACGCCATCGTCACGAGCAACACGACGGTCGAGAACACCGCGCCCTTGGTCGCGGCGAACAGCATCTCACCGATGAAGATTTCCGGGACGCGCAGGTGTGTGCTGAGCATCGCGTCGTAGGTCTTCTGGAACACGAGCCGGACGAACGTGCCGAAGGTCGTCTCGAAGATCGCCGTGAACATCGCGGAGCTGATGACCAGGCCGCTGGCGACGAACGTGCGATAGCTCAGGCCCTCGAAGCCGCCCGGCTGCACGTAATTGCCCAGCCCGATCGCCACCGCGGTGAAGAAGAACAGCGGCTCCAGCAGCGGCGGCGTGGCATTCGCGAGGAGTGTCTTCGTGTAGACGCGAAAGTGGCGGTACCAGACGCCGTAGAGGCTCCAGAAGAGATTCGTGCGCAGACGGAGATCGCCCCGCAGATCGGCTAACACGGTCGGCTCGGCGGCGGTCATTCGTTCAGCCCTCGGCCGGTGAATTTCAGGAAGACGTCCTCCAGGTTCGCGTGCCGCAGGATGGCGTATTTCGCGGCGAGCCGCTCGTGCAACGCCTGCAAGGGCGGCTCCGTGTTCGCATAGAAATAGTCCGCATCGCCGGCGTGTTCGTGGCGGATGTCGCCGTCGAGCCGCGGGACGGCGGGCAGCCCCGAGACCTGGAGTACGTAACGCTCCAAGTGGGCTTCGACCAGGTCGTTCGGAGGCCCGCTGAGGATGATTCGGCCGCGGTCCATGATCAGGATGCGGTCGCTGAGTTGCTGGGCCTCGTCCATGTAGTGCGTCGTCAGCAGGATCGTCATGCCCTGGCGCTTCAGGTCGCGCAGGGCGGCCCAGATCGCGTGCCGCACCTGCGGGTCGAGGCCGGTCGTCGGCTCGTCGAGGATCAGCAGCTTCGGGCTGTTCAGCAGCGCCCGGGCAATCATCAGCCGGCGAACCATGCCCCCCGAGAGTGCGCGGATGCGGCTGTCCGCTTTCGCGGTGAGCGACAGCCAGTCGAGCAAAGCGGCGATCCGGCGGCGAGCGGTGCGGTGGTCAAGGCCGCAGTACAGCGCGTGCACGAGCAGGCATTCGGCGGCGTTCAATTCCTCGTCAAGGTTGTTGTCCTGGAACACGACGCCGACGTGGGCATTGATCTGCTTGCGCTGCTGCATGGGCGTGAGGCCGAAGACGGTGAGCTCACCGGCGGTCTTGGCGATCGCGCTGAAGACGAGGCGCATGAGCGTCGTCTTGCCGGCGCCGTTGGGGCCGAGGAAGCCGACGCATTCGTTGGGCGCGATGTCGAGATCGACGCCGTCGACGGCCTTCAGCTCGCCGAACTGCTTGGTCAGCCCGCGGGCGACGATGAGGGGAGCGGAATGCGCGGCTAAGTCTTCCATAGGCGGCGAATTAGGAATGATGAATTAAGAATTAAGAATGCCGGAGCACGGGCTGGACGTCCGCGCCACGTGCGGTAGTCGGTCTCCGCAATTCCTAATTCTCAATTCCTAATTCGTAATTCTTATCTTGATGTTCCGGTACCACACCTTGTCGCCGTGGTCCTGGAGGTCGATCTTGCCCTTGGGGCGGGTGCCGTAGTCCGGCATCTTGTTGAACTTGCTGTCCTTGTAGAGCTTGTTCCATTCCGGGCTGTGCAACTCGTACTCGACGACCTTGACGCCGTTGAGCCAGTGCTCGACGTGGTTGCCCTGCACAACGATGCGGGCTTTGTTGAAGAAGCCGACGGGCACCGTCACGTCGCGCGGCGGAGCGTACAGCCCGTAGCACGACGCGGCCGAGGTCAACGGGTCGCGGCCGTCGGGGTGCTCGGCGTTGTCGAGAATCTGGTACTCGGGGCCGGTCTCCCACGGCGCCCCGTGGTCCTCGGTGACGCGGTACATGATGCCGCTGTTGCCGCCAGGCGAAATCCGCCATTCAAGGCTCAGCTCGAAATCCTGGAACTCGTCATCCGTGATGATGTCGCCCGCGGGCGCGACGCGGACGAGGCAGCCGTCCTTGGCCTGCCAGCCCGCCGGCGATATGTCCTTCTTGTAGACGTGCCAGCCGCGCGGCGACTGGCCGTCGAACAGCAGCCGCCAGCCCTGCTGCTGCTCCTCGTCGGTCAGGAAGTTCTGCGGCTCCTTTGCCGGCGGGGGGAGCACTTTCTCCGGACGAACCTCCGGCATAACGTTCAGCGTGTACCAGGCTTCCGTAGACCAGGGCAGCTCGCCGTCCTCCGAAAGGCATGGCGGCAAGAGGCGAATGTAGACCACATGGGATGGCTTGAGGTTTTCGATCTCGAGAAAGACCATCCTACGGTCTGCCAACACGCTTGCGGATGTCACGGGATACACGACGCCATCGCGGTGCGGCGGGATCCCCTTCGCACAGTCGTAAGGCCACTGCTCGATGTAGTACGATTCCGGATCCCACCCGACGCGCGGATCAAGAGGTTTGGTGAACTCGATCTCGAAGCCGTTCTTTCTCACGCGTACAGCGAGCATTTCAAACGGATGTCGCCCGTCTTGTCCCAGCACTTGCAACGCCGCGATTTCGTCGCGCCCGGACTGCACACCAGAAAGCGGACCGCGAAGCTGCAACGTCATGGATTTGTCTATGAGCAGTTGTTGGAAGCCGACGGGATGCCCTTCTGAGAATCGCAGCGCGCACCCCTGGTCGGTCTTGCCGCGCTCATCGACAAGAACGCGCGCGAGGCTGCCGGCTGCTCCGTTGCCGATGAGAAACTGGCCATAGCTGAACGTGGTTGGTCCGCAAAGCGCCGCCGTACTGGCTTCCCACGGCAGCCAGATGACCGGGCCATCAAAACGCCCCACGCGCCCGAGCGCGCACAACTGTAACCTCTCGCGGAGATCGAGGTTAACGGTATCGCTGTGTGGCGCGGCTTGCTCCCGCGAGGAGCGCGCCTCGCTGTAGCGCGAACGCTCGATGAGCCACGGGTGTAGCCCCGCGACCGGCGTGCCGTCGCCGGGCCGGCCGCGGCGCAGCGGCGGGATGATCTTCTTCTGGCCGGACGCGGTCTCCTTGGACGCGTCGACGGAGTGGCTGAGGAGCGCGGCGGGGATGAGGTAGAATTCGGCGCTCGCGGGCGCTTTCGGCTCGGCAGGAGCCTCGCCCTCCCCTACGCGCTGCCACTGGAGCGTGAGTTGCGCACCGCCGCCGGCTTGGAGGTGCCAGATGTGCAGTTCGTGCGGGCCGGCAGTCAGGTCGATCGGCTCGCTGTCCTTCGGCGTGGGGCCATGGAGGCCGTCGTTGTCGATCTGCAGTCTGCCGTCGAGCCAGAGCTTGCTGCCGTCGTCGCTGAGCAGGCGGAAGCGGTATGTGCCCGCCTTGTCGACCGTCAGCACGCCGACGACCTCGGTCAGGAAGCGGTTTTCGAGCGGCTCGAAGTCCCTCCGGTCGCTCCGCAGGTCGAGCGTGGGCACGACCAGCACCACATTCGGTTTCTGGTCCGGCGCCAGCTCCGGCAGCGACGGCACGTCCACGCCGATGTCGTAGAGCCGCACCAGCAGCCCCGGCCTCGGGTCGGCAGCAGAAGCAGTAACGATAGTCGTCAGCAGAACGAGCAACAGGGTGAGGGGTGTTCGGGTAACCATGATCGACCCTCTCTCAACGCGTCTTGGTCTTCTACGGCCGACACGGGGGTCGGCCGCTACATTTCCCTTCGTGCCTCGGTGCCTACGTGCCTTGGCGCCTACGGCACAATCCGCTCCATACCGTTCATGTACTTCCGCAGCGCCGGCGGGACCGTGACGCTGCCGTCGGCGTTCTGGTTCAGCTCCAGCAGCGGGATCAGAATCCGCGGGCTGGCGATCACCGTGTTGTTCAGCGTGTGGCAGAAGTCCGGTTTGCCGGTATCCGACCGGCGATACCGCAGGTTCAGCCGCCGGGCCTGGAAATCGTGGAAGCGGCTGGCGCTGTGCGTCTCGCCGTAGGCTTCGCGGCTGGGCATCCACGTCTCGATGTCAAACATGCGGACCTTGCCCTGGCCCATGTCGCCCGTGCAGACCTCCATGAGGCGGTACGGCAGTTCGAGCGCCTGCAAGACCGCTTCGGAGTTCGCGATGATGACCTCGTGCCACTTGGCGGACTCGGCGGCGTCCGCCTTGCAGAGCACGACCTGCTCGACCTTGTCAAAGTAATGAATGCGGTACAGCCCGCGCGTGTCCTTGCCCGCGGCCCCCGCCTCGCGGCGGAAACAGGTGCTGCGGGCGAAGTACAGCTTCGGCAGCTCCGCCTCAGCGAGAATCTCGTCGCCGTGGTAGCCGGTGACCGGGACCTCGGCCGTGCCGACGAGGCTCTGGCCGTCGCGCTCGCAGAGGTAGACCTCTTCGCGGTGCAGCGGGAAGAAGCCGGTGCCGTACATGAGGGCGTCGTTGACCAGCACGGGGACGGTCATCGGCAAAAACCCGCGTTCGGTCATCATATCGAACGCGAGCCGCAACACTGCCTCGTGCAGCAGCGCCCCCGCCCCGCGCAGCACGTAATTCCGCGTGCCGGCGATCTTCACGCCGCGATCCATGTCGATGATGCCCAGCGACGTGCCCAGCTCGAGATGGTCCTTGAACGGGAAGCCGAAGTCGGCTTTGCTCTTCGTTGTGCCAACGCGGCGGACTTCGACATTGCTCGATACATCGGGGCCGACCGGCACGCCCTCGTCGTACGCCGGGATCTGCGGCACGAGCAGCAACAGCTCGCGCAGCTCGGCGTCGACCTTCTCGCGCTCGGCGTCGATCTCCTTGAGGCGAACCTTGATTGTGCCCATCGCCTTGGACAGCTCGGCCTTCTGCTCCTTGGGGGCCTTGGCGATCTGCTCGCCGGCCTGGTTTTGCTGGTGCCGCAACTCGTTGAACTCGGTTTCGAGCGTGCGGCGTCGCTGGTCGACCGCGGCGATGTGGTCAATATCGACCTGCATGTTCTTGTCGGCCGCGGCCCGCTTGACCAGGTCCGGGTTCTCGCGGATGAGCTTGATGTCAATCATCTTTAACCGCCAAGGCGCCAAGAGCACCAAGAACGCCAGGGTTATCCATGTTGCGAATTGCGGCCATTATAGGCGGGTGCGCGGCTATGGCGAGCGAGGTTCGTCGCGATCGTCGGGTACGTTGCGGAAGCGTTCGAGCTCCGCGCCGCGGTCCTGCGGGCCGCTGCCGACGATCGAGCGCTCCCGCACGGGGTACGCCTGTGCTACCAGCGCCGCGAAGTCGGCCGCACGCCGCCCGTCCAGCACGTCCCACGGGTTCGAGACGCCGCGCTCGATCAGGTCCGCGATGGCGCCGGAGCCGTCGAGTGCAAGCAGCCGGTCGGTCCGCGCCTGCCGCAGCGCAACCGCAAGTAGCTCGGCCGGCGTTCGCCTCGTGAGCACGCGCTCGGCCTGCCGCACGTACGCCTCGATCCGCGGCGCCACGTCGTCCGTCATCGGTCGGGCCGCGGCGTCCACCCAGTCGGACTCCACCCACCCGCACGTCCACAGCCACGCGTGGTCCGCGTCGATCTCGGGCGGCACCTGCCATGGGACGCCGAGCAGCCTGACGGCCGTCTGCTGGGCCAGGTCGCGAAGGGGCTGCTCCAACGGGTCGGGCCAGAGCTTGTCGGCGACGTGCAGCGTAAGCGGTTCGTCCTCGGCGATGACCCACGCGGTGGAAGTGACGAACCGCGGATTGGTCGCAAGCGTCGCGGGCGACGAGGCCGAACCCGGCAAGGTGGTCGGCGCGCTCGCGGTCGCCGGAGGCGTCCAATCCCGCCACGCGGCGCGGGCGGCCTCGATCGCCGGCGCGGGCGGCACGTCGCCCACGATCAGCACCTCCACGTCTTCGATGGCCGCCAGATACGCGAGGGCCGCGGATAGCTGGTCAACGATCTGTGGGAGGAACCGGCCGGACTCGCACCAGCCGATCAAGCCCGGCGGCAGGTAAGCGGTATCCTCCAGCGGCGTCAGCGGCTCGGTCGCGCGGAGTGCCAGAACTGCCTGGAGCGCCTCAAAACCGGCTGCGAGGGCCGCGTCACTGCGGTCGGGGTGGCGAATGAGGTCGGCCTGCAGCTCGATCATCTGCGGGACGCGCGTCGCCGGGCCACGGGAATCCAGGCCGGGGCGCGACAGGTCACCGAGCGGGAACAGATCGAGCCCGTGGTACGAGAGGTAGTCGCGGTACTGCTCGACGGAACGCTGCGTGGAGCCCACGGACAGCAGGATGGTCGCCAGGTAGCGGTGTGGCCGCCGGAAGCGCAGGAGCGTGCGGACCGTCACGGGCTCCAGGCCGGGAACGACGCAGAGCGTCAGCTTGACCTGGTCGCTGATCCGCGCGGTCGAGAGCCGCGCGGGTGAGCGCGGCGAAGTGACTGAAGGCGCATCCCTGACGTGCGCTGCGAGCAGATCGAGCGCCGCCGACGTGTCAAGCTGCGCCGGCGGCGTCGCGCTGAGCGGCCGCAGGAGCGCCGGCGACGGCTGGCTCATCGCCGGGCCGGTGTCTTCGCCAGCCGCAATGCGGGGACGATAGACGGTGCGCGCGTGCCGCAAGTCGCCGGCGGCGCGGCGCAGGTCCGCGACCGCCAGATGCATGATGTACGGCAACTCCAGCTCGGCACGCAGAATGTCGCCTGCGACCAGCTCATGCCAACCCAAGTCGAGCGCCCGCTCGGCGAAGGTGGCGCGGGCGAGGCGCCAGGCGCGGGCCGCCAGCGCCCGGGCGCGGTTCAGCTCGGTCTCGGTCGGCAGGCCCTCTTCCGCCCGCTCCAGCTCCTCGCGGACGATCTGCTCGATCC
>CAIWOY010000214.1 GCA_903914415.1 uncultured Phycisphaerales bacterium
CGATCTGCCAACCGGCTGCGGGCGGGCCGTGGCCTGGCGGGTGCTGCTCGACTCCGATACCTCCGCGGGCTGCGATTCCGCCACGGGCTGTGATTCCGCCGTGGGCTGCGAGGCTGAGGCCCCCTCTTCAAGTTGGCGGAGCAGGTCGGTGACCGGACCGGTTCTTGGCTTGGGCTCGAGCTGCGCCACGACTTCGCGGGCACTGGCCGCGTCTCCGCCGTCGCGCAGGAGCTTGGCAAGCATGTATGCCGCGTACGGGTCGTGGTCCGCGATCGACCTGAGCGTCTCCCGGGCTTCCGGGATCCGTTCGTTGGCCGCCAGGGCCCAACCCAGCGCACGCCGCACGAATGGGTCGGCCGGGGCCCGCTGGCTGGCCGCCTTGGCGAGCATCAGGGCGCGGTCGGGCTGCCGGTCGATGGTGCCATAGAACCATGCGGCCTGCGCGACCTCGTTGACAGGGTAGTCGGCGGGGTCGCGCAGCGCGGCGAAGCGTTTGACGAGGTCCGCGCGCACGGCGTCTCCGAGCCCGGGCTGTCTCCGCTCCAAGGCGTGATACAGAAACATCCCGGCCTCCGCCGCCACCAGTGGATCTGCGTAGGCGGCGTTCCGGGCGCGCTCGAACGCCTCGTCCGTCTGCCCCCGCGCCAGGAGGTTTTTGGCCCACGCCAGCAAGAAGCCGGCCGGCACCGATTCCTGCGGGTGCGCCTTCCAGTGGACCGCCGAGGCATATTCGAAAAAACGCCCCGCGTCGTCCGCGAAGCCGTATTCATCCAGGATCGAAGCGGCCTGCCACGCCATCGGCTCGGAGAGCGGGTTGAGTTGCAGCACGCGCAGCGTGGCCCGCAGACGCTCGGCCGCAGACGCGTCGCGCTCGAGCGTCTGGAGGAGGAGCGTCGCGGCGTCGAGGCACGCGGGCTCAAAGGTGACGGCGCGCATCAGTTGCCGGCGCGCTTCGCCGTTGTCCAGCCGCTCCAACGCCAGGTATGCCTGGGCGACGCAGACCTGGGCCCGCTGGACGGGCGGTCGCGGGACGGCGGCGACCGCCTCCAGCCATTCCTTGCGCTTCTCGCTGGTCTGCTGCGTGCGCAGCCCGGTGGCCAGCCAGCGGGCGAACGCATTCTCCTGCGCCGGATCGGCCTCCAGCAGCGCGCCCAGCATCCGTCCCGCCTCAGCCTGGTCGTCGTCCAGCAGGGCCAACTCGCACAGCCAGGCATGAGCCTCGGCCAGCTTCGGATCGAGCCGCACGGCGGCTTGCAGCAGAACGCGAACCTGCTGCACGTCCGCGGGCGTCTGTTTGCCGCGCTGATTCAGCGCGTAATCGCGGGCGACATCCACCAGGAGTTGGGCCGTGGTCAGCGGCTCGCCGCCGCTTGCCGGTTGAGCCAGGGTCGCCGCCACGACGCACGCCAGCGGCCACAAACGCAATCTCATTCGTCGCACGACGCTCGCCTCCAGGCGCACCGGACGCCGGTCCGGGATGCGGTGCCACAGTATCGGCAATTCCGCTGCAAGAGGCCACAGATTAGCACGGATTAACTCAGCGCGGGCTGCGCCCGCAACCCAATGTAGCGGCCGACCCCCGTGTCGGCCGTAGACTGCCGGAGAATCTGCGCGGTGCTCCAAGATCCCGACTGTTTGCAGTACGGAGGGCGAAACCCCTGTCCATCCGTGCCCGTCGGCGGCCCTACTCGGCCCGTTCGAGCACGGCGGACATGGAGCCCGCGCAGCGTTCCAGCCGCCAGTCGGGGCCGTACGCGTGGATCTGCTGCTGCTTGAACTCGGCCCGCTCGAAGCTCGTGGTGTCCACGACCACCCGCCCGGCGGAGTCCACCTCGCACGCCAGGCGGTACGCCTTCTCCGGGCTATGCCCGAAGAGCTTGCCGAGCATCTCGATCACGTAGGCGTAGGTGTGGTCGTCGTCGTCGAGGAGGACGACGTGCCACAAAGGGGCCGTCCGCGGCTTGGCGGCGGCCTCCTGAACCGCCGCACCGGTCTGCTGTCCCGGGTCCATAGCTCCGGCCTCCTGCCAACACCTTCTACGATAGCACCCGGCGCCGGCGGAGTGAATCCGAAACCTCCTGCGAACACGACCGAATCCCGGTACAATGTGCTGTCGAGCGTGCTGCCGCCGCCGGACGGCCGGCGGTGAATGTCGGGGGTTGGCTGCCGCGCACAGGCAGGGAGCGTCTGATGTCCACAGACCGCAGCATCCCCGATGCCGACCGCCCATTCAGCCCGATTGACGAGGTCCTCGACGACCTCCGCCGCGGGCACATGGTGGTGCTGGTGGACGGCGAGGAGCGCGAGAACGAAGGCGATCTCGTCTGCCCGGCCCAATCCGTCACGCCGGAGAAGGTCAACTTCATGCTGAAGTACGGCCGCGGGACGCTCTGCGTGGCCCTCACCCAGACCCGCTGCCAGAAGCTGCACTTGTCGCCGCAGGTGCCGCTCAACACCACGCGGTTCGGAACGAACTTCACCGTGACGGTCGATGCCGGGCCGCAGTTGGGCACGACCACCGGCGTGTCCACGTTCGACCGGGCGACGACGATTCGCCATCTGGTCGCCGAGGAGGCCATCCCCGAGGACTTCGTGCGGCCGGGGCACGTCAACCCGCTGACCGCCCGCGACGGCGGGGTGCTCGTCCGCGGCGGCCAGACGGAGGGCTCTGTGGACCTGTGTCGGCTGGCCGGCCTGCTGCCCGGGGCGGCCCTCATCGAGGTGCTCAACGACGACGGGACCATGGCCCGCGTGCCACAACTGGTCGAATTCTGCCGCCGCCACGGCCTGAAGCTGTGCAGCATCGCCGACCTGATCGAGTACCGCATGAAGCGCGAGCGGCTGGTCGAACGCGTCGAGAGCATCCCGCTCAAGAACGACTATGGCGACTGGCGGCTCATCGCCTACCGCGCCCGCACCGACCCGAATACGCACGTGGCCCTCTGCCGCGGCGGCATCGGCGAGCAGGACGCGCCCGGCAGCGCCAGCCCCGCCGACAAGCCGGTGCTCGTACGCGTCCACTCCGAATGCCTGACCGGCGACGCGTTCGGCTCGATGCGCTGCGAGTGCGGGCTCCAACTGCACGCGGCGATGGAGATGATCGCGCAAGAGAACCGCGGCGTGCTCGTGTACCTGCGGCAGGAGGGGCGCGGGATCGGCCTGGAGAACAAGCTGCACGCGTATCGGCTGCAGGACGGCGGGCTCGACACGGTGGAGGCCAACGAGGCGCTCGGGTTTCCGCCGGACCGCCGAGACTACGGCATCGGGGCCCAGATTCTCCGCGACCTCGGCGTGCAGCGGATTCGCATCCTGACGAACAACCCGAAGAAAGTCAGCCGGCTGGAAGTCTACGGGCTGGAGGTGGTCGAGCAGTTGCCGCTGGAGATTCCGCCGACGGAGCACAACCGGCGGTACCTCGAAGCGAAGAAGCAGAAGCTCGGCCACCAACTCCGCAACGTCTGAAAACGGTATCAGGAGCCGTTCTTGCGTCTGCCCGCACTCTCGACAAGTGACCTCGTGCGACGGAGGGAACCGGGCGCGTGGTAGACACGACCCCCAAGCCACGCACTCGCTTTCTGCCCATGCTCCTGATCGTCGCCGCGGGCGCGCTCGTCTACGCGAATTCGCTCGCGGGCGTGTTCGTCTACGACGACCTGCCGGCCATTCGCGACAACCCCAACATCCGCGCGCTCTGGCCGCCGTCGCGGGTCTTTTCCAGCCCGCCGTATACTGCGACCGGCAGCCGACCGCTCGTGTGCCTCACCCTGGCGCTGAACTACGCCGTCAGCGGCCTCCACGTCTGGAGCTACCACGCGTTCAACATCGCGCTCCACATCTTGGCCGGCCTGACGCTCTTCGGCGTCGTCCGCCGCACGCTGCCCCGCATCGCGCCATCGCCCGTGCCTAACCGCCTGCCCGCGGGCTTCGCCCTGGCCGTCGCGTTGATCTGGCTGGTCCATCCCCTGCACACGGAAGTGGTCAGCTACATCAGCACACGCACCGAATCCCTCATGGGCGTGCTCCTCCTGCTGTCGCTGTACGCGACGATTCGCGGCGCGGCGGCCGCTCGTCCAACGATGTGGTACGCACTAGCGGTCGTCGCCAGTGCGCTGGGCATGCTCAGCAAGGAGGCGATGGCAGTCGCGCCGGTGCTGGTCCTTCTTTACGATCGTACCTTCCTGACTGAGTCCTTCCGCCGTGCGCTCCGGGCGCGCTGGCCGTTTTACGCCGGCCTGGCCGCGACTTGGGGCATCTGCGCCGCGATCCTGGCCGCCCAACCGCGGGCGACATCCGTCGGCTTCGGCTTCGCCCATCTCGGCCCCTGGCACTACGCCCTCACGCAGGCCGGCGTCCTCCTGCATTACCTGCGACTGACCCTCTGGCCCCATCCGCTCGCCCTCTGCTACGACGACTGGCCAATCACCCGCTCGCTGCTGGCCGCCTCGCCGCAGGTCGCCGTCATCCTCGCCCTGCTCGCGGCCACCGCCTGGGGCCTCTCGCGCCGCCACTGGCTCGGCTTCCTCGGCGCCTGGTTCTTCCTCATCCTCGCCCCCACATCGAGCTTCGTGCCGGTCGTCACGGAGGTCGTGGCGGAGAGACGCATGTACTTGCCCTTGGCCGCACTGGTCGTACTGGTCGCGGCCGCAGCTTGGTGGGCGTTGCGCCGAGCGGGAAGGCGGTTTGCCTGGCCGCCCACTATCGCGCGCTACGTGGCCGCTCTGCTGACCGCTGGTATCGTCCTGACGGCCGGCACGCTCACGGTTCAGCGGAACCGCGTCTTTGACAGCGCCGAGTCCGTCTGGCGGGATCTCTGGTCCACACGGCCGCACAGCCTGGCGGCAGAGCAAGGCGTCGCGGCTGCGCTCCTCGACCAAGGGCGCATACCGGAGGCACTCGACCTGCTGCGCGACCTCGTCCGCCGCCAACCAGACGACAGCGACGCCCATTGCAACCTGGCGAGTGCCTTGGAAAAGGCCGGACGGCTCGCCGATGCCGCCCACCACTATGCCGAGGCCGTTCGGCTCCAGCCCGGCAACTGGTACGCCCGGACGGCGTATGCCGAGGTCCTCGTGCAGCTTGGTCGCCGTCCCGAGGCGGAGTCCGAGTTGCGCGAATCGCTCCGCCTCGAGCCCCGGCAGCCCCGCGGCCTGCGCGACCTGGGCCGCCTGTACCAGCTCGACGGCCAGGCCGAGCCGGCGATCCGCTGCTACACCCAGGCGTTGCAGCTCGATCCGGAGAATGGCACCGCGCTCGCCTGGCTCGGGATGGCGCGCCTGTCGCTGGGGGACCTGGCCGGCGCGCTCCCACCACTGGAGCAGGCCGTTCGCTTGCAGCCGCAGTGGGGCGAGGCCCATCGCAGCCTCGGCGTATGGAAGCTTCGCAGCGGTGATTATCCCGCGGCCCTCCAGTGTTTCCAGGACGCTCTACGCTGCTCGCCGCAGGACGCCGAGTCGCACTACTACCTCGGCATGACCCTGACGGCCCAGGGCCAGACGCAGGCGGCCGTGGCGGCCCTCCGGCAATCCCGCCTTCTGAGCCCCGAGTGGCCCCAGCCCGCCAACAACCTCGCCTGGATCCTCGCGACGGCCCGCGAGCCAACCGTCCGCGACCCCAACGAAGCGGTCCGGCTGGCGGAGTGGGTCTGCGGCGTGACGCCCAATCCCGATCCGACGCACCTCGACACCCTCGCCGCGGCGTACGCCGCCGCCGGCCGGTTCGACGACGCCGTTCGCACCGCGACCCAGGCTCTCGACGCGGCCCGCCGCCGTGGCCAAACGCAGGACGTGTCCGCGATGGAGGCACGCTTGGACCTCTACCGCCGCGGCCAACCCTACACCGAGCCCGCCCGCCCGTGATCCCCTCCTCTCAATCCGAGCCGCGCTCGCGAGACAGCGACCGATCCAAGCCGCGTGCGGGAGCAAGCTCGCCTGCGACGTGTAGTCCTTCCGGCGCCTCGCGCCGCGGACCGCCGCCGTGCTATGATCTCCGCAACGCGACCCGGGCCGGTCTGGCTGATGGCCGCGTCGAGAGGCGCGTCGATGAAAACCGCGGTCACGCGCGACCCGCGCATCCGCACGCCGGTGCTGTTCCTGCTGCTGAGCATGGCGGTGCTGTCGTTGCAGCGCGCGCTCGTTCTGCTGCTTCTGCGCGACCGTTTCGCCGGCGTCGCCGTGGGCGAGTTCGCGCGTGGCTTCCTCATCGGCCTGCGTTTCGACTTCTCCATCGCGTGCACGCTCACTCTGCCGCTGGTCGTCCTGCTGGCCGTGGCATGGCCGAAGCTGCTCGCGCGGCGGGCCTACCAGATCATCGTGGCGGCGTATTGTGCCGCGTTCGGCGCATTGCTCGTCTTCCTGAGCATCGCGGACTACTACTTTTTCGAGGAATACACCGAGCGGCTGAACCACAAAGCGCTCGATTACCTCGCGTACCCGGCCACCTACGGCCTCATCTGGCGCGACTACCCGGTGATCCGCGCGGTGCTGGCCGTCGCGGCCGTCCTGGCGCTGCTCGTCTGGGCATTCCGGCGGCTGGGTTTCCCACGCGGCTTCGACGGCGCGTCGCTGCGCCGGCTGATCGTCTGGCTCGTGGTGGCGGTCCCACTGCTAGTCATCGGCGTGCGCGGCGGCGTGGGCCCGATGCCGATCAACACCGCGCCGGCGTACTTCACGCCCTCTCTGAGCCTGAGCCAGTGGACGCTCGACGGCCCGTTCACGCTCAGGGAGGCGTGGCTCTCCCGCACCCTCGGCGTGAAGGCGCTAAGCAAGTGCGTGGCTCTCCTGGCGGAAGACGAGGCGTTCGCGCTGACGACGCGCCTGCTCGCCCGGCCGCAGGACCGGTTTCTCGGCCAGGCGGACAACCCTTTGCGCCGCATTACCGACACCGGCCGGCCGCCGCAAAGCTACAACGTCGTGCTGGTGATGCTCGAAAGCCTGAGTTGGCGGTACATCGGCGCCCTCGGCGGCGAGCCGGACCTGACGCCGCACCTCAACGCGCTTGCGCAGGAAAGCGTGCTCATGGACCGCTGCTTCGCGGTCGGCTGCCGCACGTCGCGGGCGATGGCGGGGATTGTCGGCGGCTTTCCGGACCTGCCGGGCCCGAGCGTCACGGTGCGGGCCGAAGCCGAAAACAACTTCCTCACGCTGGGACGGGTTCTGCGGCAGCGCGGCTACGAGACGATGTTCATCTACGGTGGGCAGCCCACATGGGACCACTTGCAGGCCTTTCTACGCAGCAACGGTTTCGCCCGCACGACGTTTGAAAGCGAGTTCGAGGCGCGCACCTTCCGCACCGTCCTGGGCTGGTGCGACGAAGACCTGTTCGAAGAGGCGCACCGGCAGTTCGTCGCGCAGGGTGACCGTCCGTTCTTCGCGCTGCTCCTGACGCTGAGCTTTCACCGGCCCTTCGAGATTCCGCCCGAGCGGGTCGCCACGGTCGAACCGAACGGGCCACACAACCCGGAATTCACTTGCGCGCGCTACGTAGACTGGACGATTGGCAAGTTTCTCGAAAAAGCCCGGCAGGCCGAGTACTTCAACCGCACGATCTTCGTCTTCGTCGCCGACCACCGCGGCGAATTCCTCGGACGCGACTCGTCGCCGGCGGGCTACCGCGTGCCGTTCCTGATCTACGCCCCGGGCATCCTGGGAACGTCCGGCCGGCGCGTGAGCACCGTGTGCAGCCAGACCGACGTCGCGCCGACGATCATGTCGCTGTTGGGCGGCAGCTACGAGCACTGCTTCTTCGGGTCCAACGTGCTCGACCGGCCGCCGGAGACCGGATTCGCGCTGATGCAGGACGGCAGCGACGTGGCGTGGCTGATGGCGGCGGACGGTGCGGTGGTGCAGATACCCTTCGGCGCGCCCGCGCGGCTCTGGCAGTACACACCGCCGGACCAGGCCGTGCCGGTGGCCGCGAATGACCCGGCGGCGACCGCGCGCTCTGAGGAGCTGCGCCGCCAGGCCGCGGCCCTGCTCCAAAGTGCGACGCTGCTCTTCGAGCGCGGCAGTTATCGCGTGGCCGAGGAGAACTAAGCCCGCCGCCTTGACAGAGCCCGGCGCGGTCCGCACGCTGCTCCGATGCGCGCAATACTGGGTACGCCGGCGGCCTGTCGGTGGGCGATGGTCCTGTTGCTCGTGCTCGGGGCGGTCGCGCGCATCTGGTACTTCATCGCCGATTGCCCGTTCGATCTCACGGGGGATGAAGCCTACTACTGGCAGTGGTCGCGGCGGCTGGACCTGAGCTACGCCGACACCAACGGACCCCTGACGGCGTACATCATCGCGGGCTCGCGGGCGCTGCTGGCGGACTGGTCCGTGCGCGTCAAGGGCAGCGAGGTGCTCGCCGTCCGCCTGCCGGCCGTGGCGCTGTCCGTGCTGACCGGCGTGGGAATCTACGTGCTGGCGGCGAGCGTGCTGCGGCGGCCAGCCGTGGCGCTCGCCGCCGTCGCCATCACGTTCACGATCCCGATCCTCGTGACGGGCGCGGCCCTGATGACGATCGACGCCCCGCTGGCGTGCGCGTGGACGTGGGCGCTCGTCTGCGTGCGGCGCGCTCTGGAGCGCGACACGCTGGCGGCGTGGCTGGCGACCGGCTTGCTGATCGCCGTGGGCATCCTAGCGAAGTACAACATGGTGCTGCTCTTTCCCGTCGTGGGCGTGCTGCTGCTGGTGGAGCCGAGCCTGCGACGATTCCTGCGCCGGCCGGGACCGTACCTCGCCACCGCGGTGGGGTTGTGCGGGTTGTTGCCGATCCTGATCTGGAACGCCGGGCACGATTGGGTGAGCTTCCGCCAGGTGACCAGGCAGGCCGGCCTCGCATCGGGGTTCGGCATCGACGTGGACGGGCCGCTGGTCTACCTCGCGAGCCAGGCGACGGTCGTCGGGCCGATTTGGTTCGTCGGCATGGTCTGGGCGGCGATCGAGCTGTGCCGGCGACCAACAACCGGCGCCGACGAGCCGTATGAACCGTGGGCAGTCCGGCTGCTAGTGCTCGCGACGGCGGTACCGTGGCTTGTGTTCCTGGGCTTCAGCCTGATCACCAAGACGCAGCCCAACTGGCCGGCGCTCGCTTTGATCGGCGGCACGATCCTCCTGGCGGCGTGGCTCGCGCGGCACGGTCGCGTGCCGGGCCATCGGCGGCGCGTGCGGATCTTCGTTGCGGCGGGGGCGCTGCTGGGGGCCGGCGCGGTGATCCTCGTGCACCGCACGGACTGGCTGACGCCGATGTTTACGTGGCTCGCACGCGGGGCTCCGCCGCTGAGGCTCACGCAGCAGGCCGCGCCGTGGGACCTCACGCCGGTCTCAAAATACGACCCCACGGTTCGGATGCGCGGCTGGCGCGAGCTGGGGATGGCGGTGGGGGGGGTATTGCAGGAGGAGCGGGCGGCGGGCCGGCAGCCGTTCATCCTGGCCGAGGATTACCAGTTGGCGAGCGAGGTCGCGTTCTATTGCCCGGGCGAGCCGACGGTGTACGCGGCGCAATCGGCATTAGGGAAGCGGCCCACGCAGTACGACATGTGGCCCAACCCGATTCGCGACCGGGCGGCCTTCGTCGGACGGCCGTGCCTCTACGTGGGCTCGCTACACCCGGAGTTGACCGGCGGCAGCAACGGCGCGGCAGCGGCCCTTCCGGGTCTGCGGCCGGTGCGCACGGTCGAGTACCGGATTCGCGGGGAAGTCGTCCAGCTTTGGACCATATTCGCCTGTGACGCGTTCGCGGGGTTCAGCGTGCCGGCGGGCCGCTAATCAGTGCTCATGGTCCTCATCCGCCGCGCGGGCCGGAGCAACCACATAGATGTAGCGCATGACCGCGGTGCCGGGGTTGAACACGTTGTGCCGCGTGTGCGGCGGATTGTAGGCATACTGCCCGGCGGCGAAAGTGCACCGCGGGCCGCCTTCGCCCGCCAGTTCGCCGGCCCCATCGAGGCAGATGATCAGCTCCTCGTAGTTCTCCGTGCTATGCCAGCCGCAGTCCTTACCCGGCTGCAGGACCATGAGCCCGGAGCGCATCCCGATGGTGTCGTCGTTGCTCAGCAGGCGGGCGTATTCCTGCGTGTCCGGCAAAGACCGCACAAAGCCCTGTCGTTGCAGAGCCTGGCTCATCGTAGGTCCTTTCGCCGCACAGCCGGCCGCCGCCAGCGGCAGCATGGCGACCACGCACAACAGCCACTTCGCTCTACTCATTCACGCGTCTCCATCTGCTGCGATAACACAGGCGAATGACGGCGGCATTCGCCGCGCGCCATCGGGCTCGGGTCCGGTCGCGTTCGCTCAGCGCTTGGCCCCGGCGATCCGCGCTTCGAAATCCGCCTTCAGCTCCGGGTCGGCCAGAATCTCGCCCACGCGGGCCTGGAGCGCGGCGTAGTAGACTCCGCCGAGCTGCCGCTCCTCCTCCGTCGTCCGCTGCGTGAGCAACTGGAGCAACTGCTGCGGCGTGGGGGCCAGACCCCGCACCGCGTCGGGGCTGATCGCCGTCTTCCCCGCGTACGCCGACAACCGGTTGTAAGCCACGATGCGCTCGTCGAGGTATGTGCGGCGGGCGTCGGGGTCGAGCTGGTGGAAACGACGCACGTCGCGCATGAACACGGGCTTGAACGCGTCGAACAGGTGGGCGCGAAACGCCGACTGCTCGTCCGGGCTGGAGCTGCGGACCTCGGCCAGAAAGCGGTCGCGAAACGCCGTGTCTGCGACGAGCCGGTGGACCTGCTGCTCGAGGAACGCCTCGCTCCGGGCGCCGTCCAGCCGCGGCAGCCCCTTGGGATGCTCGATGAACTGCACGACCTGCTCCGCCGGCGTGGTCGCGCCCGGCGGGCGCGGCACCATTACGACCTGCGTGACGAGCCACCACACGCCGGCCAGCAGCAGCACCGGTGCGACGCAGGCCGCGATGAGCAGGATGCGCCGTGCGCGATAGAATGTCCGCCGGAAGCGGTCCGTCATGGGCGCTTTCGGCGTCGAAACCGCGTCCATGCGGGCAGCGTAGCCGACGGCGACAGAGCGGTACAGAGCCGGGCCCGGCGCCCGAGTGTGCAAGTCACGATGTTCGCGCTCTTGGAGCATGATACCACGGCGGCGCTGGGCCTCCCGGCAGCGGAGCGCGGCCGGCACTGGGACCTGCTGATCGAGGCGGCCGACCCGGAGCGGCTGCCCACGTGGCGCCTGGCGCACAACCCGCTCGGGGCCGGCGGTGACGTGGCCGCCGAGCGCATCAAGGACCACCGCCGCATGTACCTCGAGTTCGAGGGCGAGTTGAGCGGCGGGCGGGGGGCCGTGCAGTGTCTCGACCGCGGCCCGGCCATGATCGAGCGGATGGCCGGCGACGAGGCCGTCGTGCGGTTAGATGGGCGGTTGCTGCGCGGGCGCTTCGAGGTGGTCCGCGCGGCGGGTGCGGGGCTCGTCTTGCGGCGCGTGTAGCCGGTGTGTTTCCAGCGGCGGGGTCGATGCACCGGCCCGTGGTCCGCGTTACAATCCGCAGCCAAACGCGAATCCTGAGCAGGAAAGGTGGACCATGCCCGAGATCGAAGACTTGCTGGCCAAGGCGCGGACGCTCGGCGAGGCGCTCGCGGCTCATCCCAGTGTGCAAGCGTACTATGCGACCCAGCGTGCGATGCGCGCGGACCAGGCGGCCCAGGGGCTGCTCCAGGCCTACCAGACGCACACGACCCGTATGCACGAGCTCGAGGCCGGCCGCCAGCCGGTGGAGGTGGCCGACAAGCAGAAGCTCCGCGAGCTGGAGGCGCAGATGGCGGGCAACGCCGCCCTCAAGGCGCTGATGCGGGCGCAGGCGGACTACATCGACGTGATGAACCGGGTGAACCAGGCGATGGACGCGCCGCTGACGAACCTGTTTCAGCCGGAGAAGCCCGCGTGAGCGACGGCCTGGCTTCGGAAAGCGCCGCGGGCCTGCCGGTCGGACCCGCGTGTCCGCCGATGTCCGCCACGACGCGGGCGTGGCTCATGGCCTTGCTGGGCTGGACCGCGCTGCTGTGTTTCTACGATCTCGGGGGTGGGGCGGGCTTCGAACCCATCGACTGCTGGGTGGCGCAGACGGCCCGCGAG
>CAIWOY010000215.1 GCA_903914415.1 uncultured Phycisphaerales bacterium
GGCCGCCTGCGTGATCACCGAGCACGTGCCGTTGGCGGAGCAGCAGGCACCGGTGGGGTTCGGCTGCGGGCAGACGACGAAGCTGCACGGGACGGCGTAATGCCACTCCGTGCCGCCCTGCCCGAGGCAGGTCGCCTGGCTCGTGTGGATGCAACTGCCATTCGGCAGGCAGCACGCGCCCGTCGGCACCTGCACGCACACGAAGTCGTCGTCCAGGAACTGGACCCAGAGCGACCAGCGCACCAGGATGAGAACTTCTTGTCCGCCGACATAGACGTGGATGATCCAGGGGCCGCCGAACTCCATCCCGCGGAAGTCGGACAGATGCCCCCCGCCGGCGCTGGCGGGTGTGATCGGCGTACCCGGGTTGTTCAGGTCCGCGCAGTTGACGGGCACGCCGTCGTCGTCGAACACCACGTCCATGCCGCTGCTGGTCTGGCACACGCCATCCCACAGCACGACGGTGGTCCCGTAGTGCTCAACCGTGATGTGCAGCGGGCCCAGGATGCCGATGATCTTCAGATCGATCCTGATCTTCCCGATCGGGGTGGAATCCTCGCCCGTTTCCTGATTCTGGAAGGGCAGGCCCGGGGGCAGCGATGCGCTCAGCGGATACTCCCAGTGGTACGCGGTCGGCAACACCGTCCCGCACGTAACACCGGGGTGGAAGACACCACCGGTGATTTGCAGGCATTCCACCTCGGTCTCATACACGCAGTGCCCGTTCGGGAGGCAGCACGCACCGGACACCGCACCCGGCGTGACGTCAACCTTGACCACGCCGATCGTGTTGTCGACCCACAGGTCCACTGTGTCGGTCGGCGCGCCGATCGTGAACGCCATATCCGCTGTGTTGACGCTCCGCGTATTCCAACTGATCGAATCCCAGGAGCCCGACACGACGGCTTTCCAGAGATAGTTGCCGGCCGGGACGCCGGTGAACGTCAGCTTGTGTATGCCGCCACCTTGCGGGACCATCGCGCTATGCGGGTCGTTGTTGGTCCAGTTGAGACCGCCAAGGGCCGCGACGTAATTGCCCGGGGCGTTCCAGGCACCCGGGTCCGCGCTCAGACCGAGACGATCGCGGGCCGGGGCCCAGTCGTCGCCCACGAAGTTCGAGTTGTACGTCACGATGCACTGGCCGTTGGGGTCGGCGAAGAACCAGCTATTGGGGCCGGGGCTGGCGGGCACGGTTTTCGCCCACGTGCCGTCCGTGACCTTGAACTCGTGACGGCTGCCGGCCACCAGGCCGCTGATGAGCTTGGTCCAAATGCGGCTGTTCGGGTCGGTCTCGACCATCAGGTAGTTGGGGTCGGGGTTGGTCCAGCCGTTGAAGTCGCCCGCCACGTACGGCACGGCGATCGTCGGGGCCCCGCACGGCTTGTCGACGAGGCAGGTGACGCCAGCGTAGAAAACCGCCAACGGGTCGCTGCACTCGAAGCGTCGCTCGTCAGTGCACACCAGCCCCAGACAGCAAGCGCCTTGCTCGCACGGCAGGCTGTCGCAGTTGGTGTAGTTGCCGCGATAGTTGCCGCTCAGGCCTAGGCAGGTGGTCTCGTACTCGACTGTGCAGGTGTTGCCGACGCAGCAGGCCCCCTTGGGCGGGAGCAGGCACGGGCAGCCCGCGCACGTCTCGTTCGGCGTGAATATGCCGATCGGAGACAGCGCCGTGCACTCGGCCGCGTTCTCGACGACGTAGCACAGACCGGCATAGCCGTCATCGACGCAGCAGCGTCCGTACACCAGTGGCGTGCAGGGATTGCCGTCGCAGCTCGTGTTGTCGCCTTTGTAGACCCCGCCGCCGGGAGTGCAGGCCGCCTGCGTCATGATCGCGCAGGTCGCGCCGTGGCAGCACGCGCCGATGGGTGTCGTGATCGGGACCGTGAAGGGCGCATGGAACATATTAAGCGACAGGTTGACGGCGCGCGACTCGCCCAGGTTCGGCGAGGCGAGCAGCCCGCCGAGGAACTGGTTCGATACGTTCGCGGCGACCGGATCGGTGATGAAAGCGGTGATCGCGATAGTGCCGGTGGGGTTGCCCAGCGCCGACAGCGGGATCGCCAATTCGATGCCCGTGGTCACGCCTGAGCCGTTGTCAGACGTCTCGCCGCCGGTGACGCCGGCGCGGTTGCTGTTGTCGACCGTGACGAGAATCGCCGGCAGCGCGTTGGGATCCGGGCTGTTCGGATCGGGGGTCAGGGCACCGCCGTTGGTCTGGCACTTCGCCTGTCCCGTGCCGACAAAATAGAAGACGCCCGGGTTCAGCGCGTCCACATACAGCTCGGCGTAATCGACAAAAATGCCGACTGGATCGCCGAAGCACCCGACCGACACCCAGAAGTCCGCCTCAAAGCCGCTCTGAAACGTCAGACCCGGCAAGTTCGGGTCGCCGTTGTCGGACATCCGCCGGAGGCCTCCGTAGACATCCGGGCCGGAATTGGTCGCCAGCAGGCGGTTCTGCCCGCCGGTGCGGGTGTCGAAGAAGATGTTCAGCTTGTTATTATTCGTCTCGAAGTTCCCCGCAAACACCAGGTACAGCTTGCCGTTGTAGACCACGCCGTAGGCGCCGTCGAGCTCCGACCCGTTGCACACGTCCGGCCGTCCGAGGTTCGCGTCGCCATAGCCCGTCTGGGTGTCTTGGACGGAGAGCGCCGCTCCGCCGTACAGCGGATCGCCGGCGGAGCCGTCGATCACGGGCATCGCGAGCGCCGCGCAACAACATAGGGCTGTCAAAGCCACTGCAAGCAATCGTGTCATAGTTGCCGATCCTCCTTTGAAAAGGCCACGAAAACCACGTTTTGCGATAGATGAGCCCCGCGGCCGGCGCACAGCCTTCCCGCGAGGCGCGCCACTTCAACCACAACTACGGAGAATGCGGATTCTCTCAGCACTGGAACCTAACAGGGGGAGAGAGGCGCGGCCCGGCCACCCCGCACCAGGCGGGTGGTCCAGAGGGCACCACTTTCCCCAATCACCATCGTCTAGCCTAGCTCCTCCGGGCCGGCGAGTCAAGGTAAAACGCCGCCCTGCGTAGGGCCGCGGAGGCCGGGCCACGCGCCGGCCGCACTGGGCCGGTCCGGGCAGAAGACCGCTCTGGCTGCGTGGGACGGTCGCAAAGGCAGCGTCGCCCCCCCGTGGGACAGGTAGGGCGCGGAAGGCCGCCGCCCTGCCCCGTCGCCCGCGGGGGGACGCTACATGCCCGCCGATTCCGTCACGTACGCCGCAGGTGGCCGGCGGTCGGCTTGGAAACGACTTCCCCGGGAGCTACAATGCCGATAGTTGCGTAATCGGACCTACTTGGCGTATCCTGGCGGCCAAGCTGGGTCCCTGCATGGCGTTGCGCGTGCGGCGGGGCCGGAGATTGTGCTATGAGCCGATATTATCGGGTCGCTGTGCCACGACGGGGATTCACGTTGATCGAGCTGCTGGTCGTGGTTGCGATCATCGCGCTGCTGGTCTCGATCCTGCTGCCGGCGCTATCCGGCGCGCGGGAAAGCGCCAAGCGCGCCAAGTGCGGCGCCGCCCTGTCCGGGATCGGCCGGGGCATGGCGACGTGTTACGCGGAGAATAACGATTACGGTCCCACCTGGGACGACGGCGATGCGCGGGGCCAGATGCCGGGGGGGCTGGATACCAACGGCAACTTCCCGATGTACACGTGGGTGGACGTCCTTTTTGACCTCCGGTACCTCAGCGATCCGCAGGCGGGGGTCTGCCCGAATGACAAGCGCCCGGACGAACCCTCCACGGCCCGCGTGCAGACGCCGGACTACAAGTACGGTTTCGTGCGCCGCCAGGGGCTCGGCGAGCAGCACCTGTCGGGCGTCCGGACCAGCTACGCGCTGAATTACTTGCTTCACTACAACTTCAAGGAAGATCGGTTCAAGGACCCTGCCCGTCAGGTCATGGCGATCGACGGCTGGTGGACGTGGTTCGTCGGCATCAATGCCACCTGGGTGATGGCCACGCATGGCAACGTCGGCACCGTGAACAACCCGTCGACCTGGCCGAGCGCGGAAGCCACGATGGTCGCGTGGCGACATGGGAACCGGTTCACCGCATCAGCCTTGTATCGCGATGCTCACGTAGGCGTACTCACCCCGCGCGCGTGGCACTCGCCACAGGACTTGATGTACCGGACCGTGGACACCGCGAACGTTTTCAGTTGGCTTCCGGGCGAGTGTCCCAATCGACTCCGCGTCAGCGACTATGCCTCGGGCGCCAACCCGGATGCCGTGCCCGATTGGAAAACCGATCCGCAATCGCCCTTGCTCCCGTCGAACAACAAACGGTACTCTGCGGCGCAGTACGCCGGTACCCTCAAGCGGGGGATGAAATATGTCCCGGGGCCGAACCCCATCGGTTCGGGCACGAACTATCACCCCTTCTCGTACCCGGAACAGCTAAGCGCCCTCTATCGCACGATCAACGGCCTGTGGCGCGAGCTGCCCAGCGACCCGAGTCAGAGATGGTGAATCAATGACTACCAGCCAACGGAACGGATTGCTCGTCGGCAGCGCGGTCGTGGCCCTGGCGGTCGCAGCGGTCCTGTTTGCGCGCGGCCGCACGGCGGGCCAGTTGCCCAGCCAGTACACGACGCGCGGCATCTGCCTCGCCTGCCAGAAGGAAAGCGAAAGCCGCCACGCGCTGACCGACATCCCGCCCTTCGTGTGCCCGCATTGCGGCAAGGCGGCGGTGTATCCCTGGTACTACTGCTACGATTGCAAGAAACGCTTTGTGCCGGATCTCGTCCGGATGGAGCCCGGCCGTCCGCTGCGCGTGCCCACCTGGACGTCCTGCCCCTGCCCGAATTGTCGCAGCGCGCAGGTCACGCAGTGGGACCCGAGCTTCCAGGGTCAGGCCGCCGGCGACGCACCGTTGCCGAAGTGGGAGCCGTAGGACCAGAGGTTCACGACGGGGGGCGATCACGCGAGCCGGCGTGTGCATATACCGACCCGGCCGGGCTGAGGACAGCCCGGCTCTGCGGTGAATCGCCGCTTGGTTGCGGCCGCTACTTCGCCGGCGCGTGCAGCACCACGCCGCCGATCGCCGGGATCGACACCGGCAGCTTCCCGTCGGCCGCGGCGATGTCGCCCTCGACCCCCAGCACGCCTTTCCAGTTCGCCGGCAACCCCGGCGCGCCGGGGTTGGCGAGCGGGACCTGCACCGCGCGCGGCGTCTCCGACGCGTTCAGCACCACCAGCACGTGCTCGCTGCCGTCGCTGCGCACGAACGCCCACACGTCGGCCACGTCGTCTGCCAGCAGCGTCTTGAACGAGCCGGTCTGCAGCGCCGGGTGGCCCTTCCGCAGCGCCGCCGCTTGCTTGTAGAACGCGAGTTGATCCTCCATCACCACGTTCTCATCGGGCTTCGCGTATGGCTGGAGGTCTTTCCACAGCATCGGCTTGCGGTTGGTCGGATCGTCCGCCCCCCACATTCCGGCCTCGTCGCCGTAGTAGATCTGCGGCGCGCCGACGTACGTCATCTGCAGCAGCGCCGCCAGCCGCGCCCGGGCATACGACTGTGGCGCGGGCTTGTTGTTGTCGTACTGCGGGTTGTTGTCCTGCACGCGATCGCCGCGGTCGTATTCGCGGTCCGGGTTGTGCGCCATCGACGCGAGGCGATCGGTGTCGTGGCTGTCGATCAGGTTCTGGAGCGCGTACGTCGCGGCCAGCGGGTAGGCGAGCTGCAGCTCGGTAAACCGCGCCGCCGCCGCACTAGCCGGGATCTTCTCCTTGTGGTCGAAGATCCACGCGACGACCGTCTTGGCAAACTCGTAGTTGGTGACGGCGTCAAAGTGCGCGCCGTCAAGCCACTGGTCCGCGCGGTCCCACACTTCGCCGGTGATGAGCGCATCGGGCTTGATCTTCTTGACGAACTGCCGCCACTCGGCCCAGAAGGGACGCGGGATGTCGTTGGGCACGTCGAGCCGCCAGCCGTCGACGCCGTCGCTCGGGTCACCGTCGCCGTTGGGGTCCATCCAGCGCCGCGTGACCGCGAAGAGGTGCTTCTTGAGCGTCGGGCTGGCGAACCCGTTCTGGTCCTTCCCGAACGCCGGCCGCGCCGCGAACCCGGCCCAGCCCTTGTACGCGAACGGATCCCAGGAGGTCACGTCGAACCAGTCGGCGTACCGCGATTGCTTCCCGTTGCTCTGCACGTCCACGAACGCCGGATGATCGCTGCCGACGTAGTTGAACACGGCATCGAGGATCACGTGGAACCCCAGCTCGTGCGCCTTCTTGAGCAGCGCCAGAAAACGCTGGTCGCTCGGCGTCCACTTCCAGGTGTTCGGGTCGAGCAGGTCTTCCTGCGCCGCGACCTTGTCGTAGTCGCCCTTGACGCCGAACCCGTCGTCGATGTGCAGGTAGTTCTGCACGTCGTACTTATGGTACGACGGCGCCTTAAACACCGGCGTCAGATACAGCGCGTTGACCCCCAGCTCCTTCAGGTAGGGCAGCTCGGCCTCCAGCCCGGCGATGTCGCCGCCGTAGAACCGGTTGAGCGCGAAGGACTGGTAGAACGTCTGACCGTCCTTGCCTTCCCACTCCGTAGGCGTGAACCACTCGCTGGTCCACGCCCGCACCGGATCGTGGTCGTTGCTCGGATCGCCGTTGCGGAAGCGATCGAGCATGATTTCGTACCAGATGGCCTGTTTCGCCCACTCGGGGGCCTGGACCATCGTCGCGGGCGCCAGCGTGTAGTAATAGGAGCCGTACGGGTCGCACACGCGCCCGCCCCCGTCGTCCAGCACGAACGTGTAGGCGATGCCGCGCACGTCCGGCCCCTGTTGCTTGTCCCCGGCGGGGACGGCGGCCCGCGCTTCCCAGTACGCGAAGAGCGGCCCTTCGCAAACGACGGACATCTCGGTCTCGGCCGCACCCTTCAACGCCAGCCACACGTGCTGTACGTCGTGCGCGAGCGTGCGGTACCGGATGCACAGTTCGTTCTTGCCGGTCGGCTGGATGTAGAGCGCTGAGGGCGACTGGTGCGCGAGCCCCAGCGCGTCAATCTGCCCGTCGCCGACCTTCGCGGTCGAGGCCGTCAGGCGTGTAAGCCGGCCGAGGCGCAGGACGGAGTTGAACTTGCCGAACCCGTCCGGCACGCGATCGGTGTTGGCCGGATCGCTGTTCCACTCCTCGTTGTTCACAAGGAACTTGTACTGGTACACGCCGGTGTCGAGCGTGACGTGCGCGGTCCACTGCCCGTTGGCGTCGGGCCCCTGCATCGGATGCGCCGCGCGATCCCACGCGTTGAACGAGCCCAGCACGACGACGCGCTGCGCGTCCGCCCGCGGCTGAAAGCGGAACGTGCAGTCCCACTTGCCCTTTTCCTGTGGCTCCGCGGTCACGGAGGACGGCAACGGAGCCGCGTCCTCCGCCGGGGCCGCGGCCTTCAGCGGCGGCGCCGGCGGCCATGGCTCCCGGCCGTCGGCGACACCGCGCGCCAGGCACGCGGCGCCTAGCAGAGCGACCGCAGCAGCGAGGAATCGGGTCGGCCAGAAAAAACGATTCGGAATGTGGTCGTGTGTTGCCATTCTGGACAGTGTATCCGCCGGCGCGGAAGTGGCAATAATGTCCGCCGCTGGGCGCCAAGTTCGGGCATTTCCGACTCGCCTGCCGCGAACGGGACGTTCCGACACGGCCCTCCGTAAATACCGCGAAAAACGCGTGCAAGTCCAGCGCCGGCCAGAATGTGCTTGACACGATGGGAGCGCTGTGAATGGCGCTTGAAAAGTGCAGCGCCCCGGCCAGCCCGGCCGGGCGGCGGCGACGCTGTACGACTCCGCCGGGCCGTTGCGGGACTCCGGTGGGGTCACGTCGAAGCGGCCGCGTCCCCAGCATCGCAAGCACGACCCGGCCGCGATGCAGCGCTGGCGACAAGACGCCCCCCTTTTGTCCAGACGGTCCGCGACGAGCACCCCGACCAGACGGTCGAGGTCTGGTTCCAGGACGAAGCCCGCTTCGGGCAAAAAGGCGCCCTGACCCGCGTCTGGGCCCGGCGGGGTTCACGGCCGACGCGGCTCAAACAGACCGAGTACCGACTGGGTCTATGCGTATGACTTGTCTCACGCTCGCACCAGACCTGCGGAATCGCTGCCGGACCAGCGGCCTGAACCTGCCAACACGCACGGAAGTCGGTCCGCTGGTCGAGCGCTTCGCTCGCCACCTGGTCGTCCACCAGCGCCAGAAGAGCGCCCAGACGGACGCCTATCGGCTCCCGGAGTGCTTCGGGGCCGCTCTGGGGCCGTGCTCCGGATCGACGTTCCCGGAATCCGCACACGCCTGTTCCGTCGATCACAGCCCCAGAATCACCCCAGACAGGGATTTCTGGCGCGCAAAGACATGGGCGTGCAACGTATGCAAGCCCCTGTCATTGCAGAACTTAGCGGGGGCAGGACTCGAACCGGCGACCTCCGGGTTATGAGGCCCACGATCAAAGCCCGCCGAAACACTCGAAACCTCTGGTGTCCACTACTCTTACGCGCATTCCACAAGCAAGTGTAAGAGTTCAGCCGTTTGCAGTACTTGCGGCGGGTAGCGGCGGGAGTTGGCCGGTTTGCAGGTAGGTGCGCAGGGCGTTGGCGATGGTCAGCAGGGGGTCGTGGCCGCGGAGGCGCAGCGTGCGGTAGACGCTCATCAA
>CAIWOY010000216.1 GCA_903914415.1 uncultured Phycisphaerales bacterium
CTTGGGACGACCGGTGTGTCGAACGCCGGGAGCAGCCCGTCACGGAGAATGCAGCCTGGTCGTATAGCTAAATGGGACCCCGGCTCCCGGGCTCGACCCCGGAGCGGTTCAAAACCCGAATAGAAGGTTGAGCCCATTCCATCCTCTTCGCCCTTGACAGGCCCGGCTTCATAGAAGGCACGGAGACACGGAAAAGAGGTGATAAGGTGATAACGTGATAAGGTGAAAACGTGGCGGCAGGTTCTTCCGCCTTATCACCGGCTCAGTACCTCCGTACTCCGTGTTGAGTTATCTGGGCTCGCGGGCCAGGGGCGTCGGGAGGAGCGGGGGCTTATCGAAGTCGCGGTCGACCTTGGCCAGGTCCAGCTCCTCGAATAGCAGGGCCGGGGCCACGACGGTGGTGCCGTCCAGACCGCTGACGTTATTGCGGACGTAGGGCTTGTCGCCAGCGGCGAGGACGTGCTTGAACGCCTTGAGGTCGACGCGGGCGATTTCCGCGCCGCGCACGAGCTCCTCGTGCCCGTCGGGATAGACCTTGTAGGTGAGCAGCGGGTTGGCGCCGCCGGACTGGCCGTAAGACCGCCCGCCGCCGCCGACGCTGCCGAGCGCGGCGATGCGGATGCCGTATTCGAGGGTCTCGTCGGCACAGGCTTCGAGGAGCTCCTGGCGCAGCTTGTCGGCGTCGAGTGCGGCGTCGTCCGCGGTGACGATCAGGGAGCCGACGGAGCCGCGCGTGGCCGCGAGCGAATCGCGGCCGTGGCCGTTGGATTCCTTGGACTCCTTGGAGGGGTTGCGGGACATGAGGAGGGTCTTGAGGCGACCGCCCTCGACGAGCGAAACCGTCTGGGCCGGCACGCCCTGGTCGTCATAGGCGTAGTGCCCCATGGCGGGGACGCCGGCGATCTCCCGCGGGGCCGGGTCGTCGCGGACGTTGAGGAAGCGCGGGAGGATGCGTTTGCCGAGCTTGTTGGCGAAGTCCTCGGGGTCGGCGGCGCTGCCGACGGAGCGCTGGCCGCCGCCGAAGGAGCCGCCGAAGGTCTGGGCGAAGATCTGGGAGGCGGGCTCGGCCTCGAGCAGGATCGGTCCCGTGTACGAGGCGAGCAGGGGCGCGTCCTTCAGGGCGATGAGCTGCTCGGCCATTTTGCGGCAGCGGGCGAGCAATTCGGCGCGGGGCGGGAGCTCTTCGAACTTGCGGCCGCAGGCCGTGAAGGAGTCCGAGAGCTTCATGCCGTCGTCGGCCTGGACGGTGGCGCGGACGGCGAGGGCGAACTGCCGGCCGGCGGAGCGGAGGCGCGTGCCCTCGGTATTGACCAGGTATTCGTTGCCGGCGAAGGCGCTGACGGATGCGCCGGAGCTCTGGACGGCGGGGAAGTCGCGGAAGACGGCGGAGAGTGCGACGGCGAGGTCTTCGAGCGGCGCGACATCCAAGGCTACGTCGATGCGGTCCGCGCAGTGGATGGTCGGGGGCATGGGATACAGATCGTCGGGCTTGTCCTTGATGAGCTTGCTCTCCATGAAGGCCTTTTTGCGGGCGAGCTGCTCGACGACGCCCTTGTAGTCGCGGTCGGTCATCCACCAGATGGCCTGGCGGATAGCGTTGTAGTCGTCCTCGATCGGCACCTCGGTGTTGAACATCCCGCCGCTGTAGGTGCCGCCGCCGAAGTTGCTGTTGTCGAGGGCGTACGAGCCGACGCGCACGTCGGAGCCGAGCGCGCGTCCGCGGCCCTGATTGCGGCCGGTGACGGAGCCGAGGTCGGCGGAGACGTAGGCCCAGCTCCGGTCGCTGAGGGAGTACTGGATGAGGTAGGGGCTCTCGAAGCCGGCGAGCTTGAGGCCGGAGCGGCTGCGTTCCAGTTCGTCGACGAGGGCGCGGAGCACGACGTCCTTTTTGATTTCCTGCTGGAGCGCGTCATCGGCGCGGGCCAGCGCGGGGCCGGCACAGACGACGAACAGGACGAGCACGATTCGTTTCATGGAGCTATCTCCTGGTCGGAGTGCATGACGTTGAACGCCGGGGGCGCTTGCTACCGCGCGCGGGTCGGAGGTTGAGCGAGTCGGGTGCATCACTTCTGCTCCTCGGCGATCGGCGCGGGCAGGATCGGGGGGCGATCCTGGGCCTTCTGCTTCTTTTCGACCTCGATCTGCTGCACGAGGATGCTCGGCGAGATGGCCGAGACGGGCACGGAGCCCGATTCAGCCCCGCAGAAGCCGTTGAACACGTCGGCGTCGTTCGCCGTGCACAGGATTTTCGAGAAACAGGTCAGCGGCGTGCCGACGATGTCCACGCCGCGGACCAGCTCATCGGGTCGGCCGTCGGCGTAGACACGATAGACGAGGATGGGGATGACCTTGAACGCCTGGGGCATGTAGCGCTCGGTCATGGTGAAGCCGCCGGAGATGTCCGCGAAGAGCAGGCCATACTCCTTGTCCTGGCGTTTGCATTCGTCCAAGAGCAGCGCATGCAACTGGTCGAAGGGGACCTGTTTGGACGACTGGACGGTCAGGTTACCCTGGCGGGCGACGATCTGGAGGCCGGGCTGCCGGCGGCCGTGGCCGTTGGACTTGGTGACGCCGCGGGTGGGGCTGCGCGACATCAGGAAGGTTTTCAGCACGCCGTCTTCGACGATGCGGGCGGGCTGGCCGGGGATGCACTCGTCGTCGAACTCGAAGAAGCCGTTCAGGTCGTGCCCCTGGAACTGCCGCTGGGTGGGGTCGTCGACGATGCTAATGAAGGTGGGGAGGATCTCCTGGCCGAGCTTCTTGGCGAACGTCTGCCCCTCCTCGACGTCCTTTTGGCGATGTCCTTCGATGCGGTGGCCGAAGATCTCGTGGAAGAAGACGCCGCTGGCGCGGTTCATGAGGATCGCCGGCCCCATGTAGGGCTCCACGAGCGGCGCGTTTCGCAGCGCGAGCAGATCGTCGATCACCTGATCGACGGCCTTGAGCACTTCGGCGTCGCCGGGCAGTCCGTCGAGGGTGACGGCGTCGAGGGCCTTGTACTGCCAGAGCTCCATGCCGTCGTCGGCGACGGTGGAGCCGGCGATGGCGATCCGCCACATGCCGCGCCCGAACTGCAGGCGGGAGCCCTCCGAGCTGACGGCGAGCCGGTTGGTGGTGCCGCCGGAGAGCGTGACGCTGGAGCTATAGATCTGGGGGTGGGTGCGGAAGCGTTCGGAGAGCTTCTTGACCCGCTGCGCGACCTGGTCGCGGTCCACCTTGTGGGTCACCCAGGGGCCGATGTGGGTGCTCGGCTCTTCGCGTGAGAAGTCGTCGGAGGGGTCTTCCTCCTCGACCTTGACCTTCAGGTTGGCCTTGACCTGGGCGAGCCGTCTCATCGCCGCCTTGAACTTGGTGTCGGTCGCCAGCCAGAGCGTGTGGCGGGTCGCCAGCGGGTTGTCGTCTAGCGGCAGGGCCGCGCCGCCGCCGCCATACTCACGCCCGCCGTAGTAGCCGCCGCCGCGGATTTGGCGCGTGCTGTCCAGCGCGTAATCGCCGCAGCGCACGTCCACATCCAGGTGCCGCGCGTGGGTGGCGGTGTTCTGGGTGAGCGCGCCGAGCGTGGCGGCGACGTTGACCTCGTCTTCGTCGGTGACGGCGTACTGGATGAAGTAGGGTTTGGTGCCGTCGGGGCCGACGAGCTGCTCCATGGAAAGCTGGAGCTCGCTTTGCATGATCGGCAGGAGCGGATGTTCGTCCGCGGCCAGGCCCGGGCGGCCGCACAGCCCGATCAGCACGCACACGGCCGCCGGTACGGAGAGCCACACCGGTCTTCGTTGTCGCCAGTTCATCGCAAGACCCTCGCAAAGGAATCCAACGCTCGCACGACTGAGGGGGGATTGTAGCGGCGCTGGCGGCGGCCGGGAATACGCCGGCCCGCGAGCACGGAGGCAGCACGCCTATTCGGTTCCGTGACAGGGCGACACGACTGCGGTGTCGTCCTTCAGGCCGCAGGCTTTCCGCTCGGCCGCGCCGTCGATGATCTTGCCGATGACGCGGATCTTGGTCTTCTCGGCCCACTTGGCCTCGGGGGGCACGAGCACGAGGCAACTGCGCACCTCGCCGGCGGGCCCGTCCAGGCGCACCTCGGCGAGCGGCCGCCCTTGCCCCTCGTACACGCGGGTCACGGTGCCGTCGAAGGCGATGCCGTGCCCGAGCGACTTCCGGCGGGCGGCCACGACCAGGTCGCAGGCCAGCTTGCTGTAGACGCTGCCGGCGGTCTCGCCGCGGCGGTACTCGGCGGTGGCGTGGTCGACGTTCACACGCTGGGGTGGAGCGTGGGCGCCGATCTGGCTCTCGATGGGATGCAGGTAAACCGCGCGGTTAGCCAGGACGCGGTCCTTCATGCTTTGGTCGTTGTCGAGCAATCCGGCGTACTTGTCGATCAGCTCGCAGTGGGCAACGTAGCCGTCGATGTGGGTCTGGCAGGCGGTGTCCTGGGCGCCCGTGAACACGATGCGGTCTCCGCCGCACTCCGAGCAGGTGGCGTCGGAGACTTTGCCCTTGCCTTTGCAGGTGTCGCACTTCTTGAATTGTCTCTCGATGGTGCGCTCGAGGTTGTGAAAGTCCTGGAGCGCGGCGGGCTTGCCGCCGGACGGGGCGGACGAAGGCTTGTCCTGGCCCCACGCAGCCGGCAGGCCGGCGAGCAGCGTGGCGACGAGCAGTGACGGTATGGCCCGGGACATATCCGCCCTCACTTTCTCCGCTGGCCGGTCCCGCGGGTCTGGGTGGCGCGATGCGTCCCCGCTTGGCCGCGACCGGCCGCATAGGGGTAGTCTACCGCGCGGCCGGGGCGGGCGGAACGCGATCGGCGCGGAAGTGCGTGACGGAGTCGGTCCGCGCACGGCCCAGCATCGCGATAACCGGGTTGGCGCTGCGTGCGGGTGCGCGGTGACGCCGGACCGCGGCGCCCGCGTCGAGGGTGTTACGCGCCTGCTACGTCGGTGGCGCGCAGGGCGGTATGGACTTCGGGCAGAGGATTCGGCTATGATCGGGAGAGAGCGGTTTTGGAGTCTCAGAGGAAGTTGTTGATGGACGGAGCCCCGGCGTTGTCGGCGAGCGTGCTGCTGCTCAACCGCCTGTACATGGCGGTGCGGGTGGTGAGTGCGCGCCGGGCGCTGACGCTCCTGTACCGGGAGCTGGCCGAGGTGGTGTCGGTGGACGACGGCCAGTACCTGTCGTACGACTTCGACGGCTGGGTGGAGGTCAGCCAGGCCAAGCGGCGATTCGAGCCGGAGCAGTACGACTGGATTCGGACGGTGCGCTTCCAGATCGCCGTCCCGAAGATCATTCGGATGCTGGTCTACGAGAAGGTGCCGAGCACGAGCGTGAAGCTGAACCGGCGGAACCTGTTTGCGCGCGACCAGAACCGCTGCCAGTATTGCGGGCGGCGCCGCCCGACGACGGAGTTGAGCCTGGACCACGTGATTCCGCGCTCGCAGGGCGGGACGAACGCGTGGGACAACATCGTGTGCGCGTGCGTGCGCTGCAACGTCAAGAAGGGCGGCCGCACGCCGGAGCAGGCGCACATGAAGCTGATTACGCTGCCGAAGCGGCCGCGGCGTTCGCCGGTGCTGACGATCAAGCTGTCGGACTCGAAGTACGCGAGCTGGAAGCAGTTCCTGGACTTCGCGTACTGGAACGTCGAGCTGAAGTAGCCTGCTGCGTGCGGATGCTTCAGCGCAGACGTAGCGGGCGGGGTCCCGGGTGTCTACAGCAGGACCATTCGCCTACTACGGCCGACACGGGGGTCGGCCGCTACGTTTGCGGGGGCCGGGGGTGGCGTACACGACGCGGGTGGTGCCGCCCGGGCTGGCCCCGGGGCGTGGGGCGGGTCCAAGCAGCAGGAGAGGGCGTGATGGCCGGGAGACTCCGAGTGTGTCC
>CAIWOY010000217.1 GCA_903914415.1 uncultured Phycisphaerales bacterium
CTGGACGGCCCGCTGCAGGACGTTCTCGGCGAACGGATAGCAGCCGTTGAGCCGGGCCAGGATTTCCCGGGTGTCTTTGCTCGCGTGCAGGTCGACGATTACGAGGTGCAGGTCGCGCGGCACCTTCAGCTCGGCGATGTCGATCCGGTCGCCGTCGAACGTCATCAGGATCGGCCGGTCGCCGTAGGCGCAGCCCTGGTCCATCCGGCCGCAGCGCGACGGTGTGGTGATCTCGCCCAGGTAGGCGTACTCCATCTCGCCGCGCGTCGTCAGCTTCAGGTCGTACACGCGGTTGAACGCCCGCGCGACGAGCACGCAGATCGCCGCCGACGACGACAGCCCCTTTTTGATCGGCAGCGTCGTCTCGTAGTTGTCGATCTCCAGCCCGCCCACGCGATACTGCGTCAGCACCTGGTACGCGACGCCCGCGGCGTAGGAGAAGAACCCGCCCGTCTCGGCCTCGGCCAGCAGAGCCTCACGCTGCATCGGCAACTCGCGCGGCCCCTCGGTGCGGCCGTCGTCCAGCGTCGCCCGCACGATGAGCTTCGACGGATGCGCCTTGACCTCGGCGTGCAGGCCCTGGTTCGTACCGCAGATGACCGTGTAGCCCTTGCCGAGCTCGGCGTTCGTGCGCCGATGCGCGCCCGCCCAGTCCGAGTGCTCGCCAAACAGGCAGATACGCCCCGGGACGAAAAGTTTCATGCCGGCTTCCTCCGCCGGGCTGGAAAAACGTAGTAGAACCGATACGGTCGGGGTTCTCAACCAGTTGCAGGCCGGGTTTCGTCCCCCCCTGCCCGGCCTACTGCCCAAAGAGCTCCGTCGGCGCGGCCGGCGCTTCGTTCTCCGGCACGACCACCGTGCTGCCGTCGCCCGCGAGGTCATCGCCGGCCAGCCCGCCATTGTTCGCGGTGTCCGCCTGCGCGATCGGCTTGCCGTCCTCGTCCAGCTCGACGTCGGCCTCCGCCGTGCGGCGCTTGGCCATCGCGTGCAGGTCCTTCAGCAGCCGGTCTTCGCTCTGACCGCTCAGATTCGCCAGCGCCTCCGCCACGTCCGGAATGTACCGCCCGAAGATGTTGCGCCGCTCGCTCTCCATCCGCTGCCGGCGCCGGCGACGAATATATGCGTTGAGCTTGCGGCCGGACTCCTGGAGCGCGAGCTTCACTTCCTTGCGGATCTCGTCGTAGTCGGCGATCGCCTCCTTGCTCTCGCTCGTGAACGGCACCCACACGCTCGCCATGTGCACCATGACGACCAGCGGACCGACCGGCAGGCTGCCCGACGGCTGCGACAGCCCGTAATTCCGCCAATCCACGTCGAGCACGCTCTTGTACGCCGCACACGCGGACTGCTGGTACATCAGCGGTACGCGGTTCGCGAAGCGGATGACACGGGTGGGCTGGTCGGCCGGCAGATTGCCGCCGTACGCCAGCGCGATCTCAATTTGGAACGGATTGCCGCGATAAACCGCGGGGTCGCGCGTCGTGGCGGTGAAGAACTCCGCCTTGACCTCCTTTAGCAGGCCGGCCAGCAGATTCCGCATGCCGATCGGCGCCAGGCAGTCCGTCGGCGGGGCCATGAACTTGACGCCCTGCATCGCCGCGTACAGCTTCTCGACCTCGTGCGTCCCGATCTGCCCCGGCGGCGACTTCGGGCTCAGCCCCGCCTGCTCGCAAATCGCCTGGGCGCCGCTCGCCGACACCCGGCAGAACTCACGCTGCAGGAAGCCCGCGAGCTTCACGCCCTTGGCCTCCTTGAGCATCTTCATCAGCACGCCCAGCTCGATCCCGTGCGGGTGCGGCTTGATCGCACGCGTCTCGGCCGGCAAGTCCTCCGTGCCGCGCGGGAACTCGCGGTGCTCGGGGGCCGGCGAAACGTAGTGAATCACCGCGTGCGGGTTCGCGATCGCCGTCTGCTCGACGTACTCGTCCACCGACTGCCGGCCCTTCGAGAAGCTCGCGACCAACTCGATGCTGACCTCCGTGCCCTGCTCCCACGCGACATCGGCCGTGTCCTCCAGCACGACGTCCGCCTTGTTCTTGGCGGTGTCCATCTGGATCTGGAAGTGGTGGCCTTCCTTCTTCGGACTCGTGCGTGACGTGATGTGCACGCTCTTGCCGGTGGTCAGCAGCCCGTACATGCCGGCCGCCGAGATGCCGATGCCCTGCTGCCCGCGGGCCATCTTCAGCCGGTGAAATTTCGACCCGTACAGCAGCTTGCCGAAGATGTTCGGAATCTGGGCGCGCACGATCCCCGGCCCATTGTCGCGCACCGTGACGCGGAAACGCTCCTCGGCGAGCTGGTCGATCGTGATCCACAGCTCGGGCAGGATGCCGGCTTCCTCGCACGCGTCCAGGCTGTTGTCCACCGCCTCCTTCACCGTCGTCAGCAACGCCTTGCGCTTGTTGTCGAACCCCAGCAGGTGCCGGTTCTTGGCGAAAAACTCGGACACCGAGATGTCGCGTTGCTGGGCGGCCAACGTCTCCGCCGTCACCGCACGCGTCCGCCTGGGACGCTGCGGCACCGCGGCTTTCGACTCTGCGGGCTCCGCTTGCGGCACGGCCACCTCCGCCGGCGCGGACTCGATTTCCGGCGTAGCCGCTTTGGGACGTGATTCACGGTCGTCGGCCCGCGGCCCCTCTTCGTGCCGATCCTTCTTCGCTTTGGGCGGTCGCACCGGCGCCGCCGCCTTCCGCGCCTCCGGCGGCGCCGCGGGGGCGCGCTCGCGAACCGCGCGCGCCGGTTTAGCCTCCCTGGCCGCGGCTTCTGTTGCGGCCGCAGGCTTCGGCGCGCGTGCGCTCACGCCCTCGCCGTCCTCGTCGTCCATCCCCGGGTCGTACAGCGGCTGACTGACCGTCCCCACAGGGATCGCGCGTACGGGCGGCGGGTCAAAGAGGCTGGGCGTCTCCAAGCGGCGTGTTGTCGGACTAGATTGCAAGGCCATCCCTGGCTCCGTCGAGCCGCCCGGACCGCAGCGTCGCCGGTTGAACGCTTCCGAGGCCGCTTTCCGGGTCTCCGTAACACAAGCTATGGTAGCGACAGATGAGTGCGTGTACAGTGGCTCGTGGGTCGCGCCGGTGCGCCGCGCCGGGGAGCATGGGCCTCCGGCCCGTAGCGTCGGCCCCCCGTGGCCAACGTAGGACACGAAAAACTCTCCCCGCCGCGCGCGAACCTGCCCCATCCGCGACGCGAGGACGACGCATGGCCCTGACCGCCAAACAACGCCGCGAACTCCTGGCCGCCAGCCATCCGCTCAAGCCGCTCGTGACCATCTCGCCCGACAACGTCTCCGACGACGTCGTCGCGCAAGTCCGCACCGCCTTCACCGGCCGCACGCTGCTCAAGGTGCGCGTGAACGCCGACCACGCCGCCGCCTGCGACGCCATCGCCGCCGACCTCGCCGCCCGCGTGCCGTGCGACCTCGTCAAACGCGTCGGCCACGTGGTGATCCTCCACCGCCCACCCGACGCAACGGGAGCCGTCGAGGTCCCCTAGAATGCCGTCCACGCCGCCCGCCAACCCGAATCCCGTGCCCCAACCCCCGGTCGCGCCGGCGTCGCCACTCCGAGAGCAGCTGCCCGCCGCCCCGGGCGCTCTCATCGACGTTTACTTCCCGCATGCGCTTGGACACTCCGCTTTCCAAACGTCCGCGATCTTGCTGCTCGTGATGATCCTGGGCGGGCTCGCCGCACTGGCCGCTATCGCCCTGCCGTCCTTGTTCCCCGCCGCACTGGTGACAATTCCGGTTGCAATGCTCATCACCGTCTTCGGACCTTTACTCCTGATCGGGCCTCTCCTGCGCGCGCGCAATAGACGCCGCGGCGAAGTGATCGCCTGCACCGTCGCACGCGACGGCATCGGCCCCGCCATGACGGCACTCTGCCGCGCGGTGCGCGGCTGGGCTGCGGAACATGGCTGCATCAGCGCGTTGCGGACGCTGCTGAGCGTCGGCCACCAGGGGCTGACTTTACGCATCGGCAAGTCGGAAGAAGCCCGCCCCATCGAGCCGCTGATTTGGCCGATCGAACCCCGCCCGCTCGATGAGGCCTATACGTCGCTGCTTGACGACGCGACCGGTGCCGCCGACGCAACGCGCGTCCACGGCAAGATGACCAGCCTCGCCCACTCCGACCTCGCGCGCGTGATCCGCCGCAACGTTCGCCGCAAAGGGGGTTGGTGGCTCATACTCATCTTCGTGCCGCTCTGGGCGTTCAACGTCTTGGACGCACTGGCGCGATGGAGGATTACGTTGCCCGCCGTGCTCTGGACAGCCGCGCTCGTCGCAGCGCTGTTCGTCGGTCCCATACGCGGCCGAGCGGCGGAGCAGTGGTTCATCGTCCCCGGCGGCATGGTGCGCCGGAAAGCCAGCCCCTTCCAGAAGCGCTGGAGCTTGCACCTGTTTGAACGCTCCAAGAGCGTACTTTGCGCGGTGCGCTGGTTTGGCCAATCATGGCTGATCCTCGTCCAGGACGGCCACGAGACCGCGCGGCGAAACGCCACGCGCGACGAAGTCACCTTGCTCCTCCGCGCCTGGCTTAGCCCCTTGCCGCCCCCGCCCGTCGAGCGTTTGTCCGACCTTGAGTGAGTACCGGTTGCACGCCCGCCGCCGACCGCCCGCGCTGCGCAGTTTTCAATCGTTCTGAAACATTCCACACAATCTGGACATTCCCCGCCCCCGCGCAGACACTCAGTCGCCGCTTCAGGCTACACGGAGGTCAAACGCCGTGCGCATCGACGGGCAAACCGAGACCCTGACCCTCGCGGACCTCTACGCGCCCATCGCCGCCGACCTCCAGCACGCCCAACGCCTCCTCGCCGACGAGCTCATCTCCGACCACGCCTTCACCAGCGACCTCTGCCGCCACGTCGGCCAGTTCCACGGCAAAATGCTCCGCCCCGCCCTCCTCCTCCTCGCCGCCCAGGCCGCCGGCGGCGTGCGCCCCGAGCACCCCGTGCTCGCCGCCGTCGTCGAGCTCGTCCACCTCGCTACGCTCGTCCACGACGACGTCCTCGACGAGGCCGACATCCGCCGCCGCGCCGCGACCGTCAACCGCCTGTGGGGCAACCAGCAGGCCGTGCTCATGGGCGATTTCCTCTACAGCCACGCTTTCCACCTGTGCAGCAGCCTCCAGTCGCAGTACGCCGCCCGCGTCGTCGGCCAGACCGCCATCACCATGTGCGAAGGCGAGATGATGCAGGTCGCCAGCCGCGGCAACCTCGCCCTCACCGAGCGCGAGTACATGGACATCATCGCCCGCAAGACCGCCGCCCTCGTCGAAACCTGCTGCCACCTCGGCGCCCAGTACGCCGCCGCCGATGAAGCCACCGTCCGCCGCCTGCGCGACTTCGGCCTCGCCCTCGGCCTCGCCTTCCAGATCGTCGACGACCTCCTCGACCTCACCGGCCAGGAGGCCGAAGTCGGCAAATCCCTCGGCCGCGACGTCTACGAGGGCGAGCTGACGCTCCCCGTGATCCACGCCCTGCGTACGGCGTCCCCCGGCGAGCGCACGCGCCTGGCGTCCCTGCTGAGGCAGCCTGACACAACCCCCCTCCCTCCCAGGGAGGGGCTGGGGGAGGGTCGAGCTAGCGGAGTCTTGACAGGTTCTCCAGGCGCCTCCGACCCCCGGCGTTACCGCCAAATCGCCGCGCTGCTGCGTGAGTCCGACAGCCTCGCCTACGCCGAATCCGTCGCCCGCGAGCACGCCGAAACCGCCAAGTCCGCCCTCGCCGACCTCCCCCCGTCCCCCGCCCGCACCCGTCTGAGCGCGATGTCCGACTTCGTCCTCGCCCGCCGCACGTAGCGCCGGCCGCCAGTGCGTTCCACTTTCCCCGCCAATCCCCGCCAGAATCCGCCAGCCGCCGCCAGACTCTAACAACCTCGTCTTTCTTCGTGCCCTCCACGTCCTTCGCGGTGAATACTTGTCTACATGGACGACGACCGCTTCGGCCCCAAGACCTTCTACGCCGACTTCCGCTTCGCCAACGAGGTCCCCGCCGAGCCCCTCGCCTGGCTCTGGCCCACCCGCATCCCCCTCGGCACTCTCACCCTCCTCGTCGGCGACCCCGGCCTCGGCAAATCGCTCCTCGCCGCCGACCTCGCCGCTCGCGTCTCCGCCCCCCAACCCTGGCCCGACCAGCCCAACCCCTACCCCTCTCCCGCCGGCGTCGTTTTCGCCTCGCCCGAGGACTCCGCCGCCGAGACCGTCCTGCCGCGCCTCGCCGCCGCCGGCGCCGACCTCGACCACATCTCCCTCCTCGCCGGCATCACCCGCGCGCCCTCCTACCTGCACATCCACCCTTCGGTCGCGGCCCTCTACCCGCCGGGCTATAGGTTCGACGACCCCGCGCTCGCCGAGGCCGCGCTGCTCCGCCTGCCCGACCACGCCGATGAGCTGGAACAGGCCATTCGCGCCCACGACCATCCGCGCCTCGTCGTCCTCGACCCCCTGGCCGCGCTCCTCTCGCCCGCGGCCCAAGGCAATCCCGCCCCGCTCCTCGCCTCCCTGGTCGACATCGCTTACCGCAAGGGCGTCGCCATCCTCGCCATCGGCCACCTCGCCAAGGGCCGCTCCCACCGCATCTTGTACCGCCTCCGCGGCTCCCTCAGCTTCGCCGCCGCCGCCCGCACCGTCCTGCTGATCTCGGCCGACCCCGACCACCCCGACCGCCGCGTCCTTTCCGCCGTGAAAATGGCCTACGGCCCCTTGCCCCCGCCCCTCGCCTTCCGCATCGCCTCATCCGCAACCACCCCGCACGACATCCGCCCGTGCGAGAACCGCCCCGCGTCCGCCGACATAGAAATCCTAGCTTCGCGACCCTCCGCTCCGCCCCCTCCGTTCCCGCCCGCCCCGCACCTCGTCTGGGAGCCCTGCCCCGTCCCCGCCTCCCCCGACGCCCCGCCCGCCGACACCACGGCCGCCGTCGCCGCGCCCGGCGCCGCCTCCACCGCCCCCGCCCTCTGGCACCGCCCCGAACTCCTCGACCTACCGGCGGAAACCTATTCCGCCCTCTCCGAAGCCTGCTCCTGGCTCACCGACTACCTCGCCCCCGGCCCCCGCCCCGCCCAGGAACTAATCCGCGACGCCCACACCTCCGGCGTCTCGTACCGCACGCTCGTCCGCGCCAAACAACTCCTCCACGTCCGCTCCATCCGCTCCCTCGACGACGGCATCTGGCGCTGGCACCCTCCCCGCCCGCGCAACGACCACCCCGCCCCGTAGGGCAGGTCGCATCTGTTCGCGACCTGCCGATTCATGCCGCCCCGCCTCCCGCCGCGTCCGTTCGTGACCCGGCGCCCCATGCGACGCCGCCCCCCAACCCCCCTCCCTCCCAGGGAGGGGCCGGGGGAGGGTCGCACGCCCCGCGCCACTCGCTCGCGTCCCTTCGCCCCGCCGTAGCACACGCCGCATCCGTCCGCGACCTGCCGTCTCCGCGCCGCAATATCCGAACCCCGCACGCGAGTGCGGGGCCGTCCTCCTCCGCGCCCGCCGTGCCCGCTTCTTCGCCCCGGCGGGGCGCAGGAATGTAGCCGCGGGTGCAGTCGCGGCCCCAAGCTGCGACGAAACCCGTGGGAAGCGTCGCCCTCATCCTTCCTTCTTCAACCCCGGAGGGGTGCCGGATTTTCTCCCGCGTTCCCCGCCCGCAGCGCCCTCTCCGCGTCCTCGAGTTCCTCCCTCCGGCGTCCATAGCCGCACTCCTCGATCAGCTTCCGGGCGGCGGCGAGATCGGCCTCGGCCGACTCCCACGGATACGTGGCTTCCCGGAAGAACAGCCGGGCACGGTGGAGGTGGATGTCCGCCATGAACAGCCGCATGGGCCCGCGCTCGGCGATTTCCCAGGCTTCATCCAAATCGGTCTGCGCGCTCTCGTCGCCGCTGCGATCGCCGGTGACGAACCGCAGCCAGGCGCGGGTGAGGAGGCCTTGGACGAGCAAAAACTGCTGCCCGGCGCGGCGGAGCCCGGCCACCGCCTGCTCCGATTCTGAATTCGCAATTCTGAATTCTGAATTGGTCAAAATGGCCTCGTAGAGCGCCGCGCGCCCCAGCGTGAGGTGGCCGAGGGCGAGGGTGTGCAAGCTGAGTTCCGCGTCGGTCGCCCACTTGAGCGTCTGCGCCGCGCGCTGGGCGACGGCGCGGCAGGCCGCTATGACCCCCTCTCCCCCTGGGAGAGGGCTCGGGTGAGGGTAAGCGAGCGTGGTTTGCCACGCCGCGCGCTCCGCTTCGCCGAGGAGCAGGTCGCAATAGGTGAAGCCTCGCAGCGAGTAGAGCAGCGGGTATTCGCGCTGCATCTCTTTCTGCATTCGCTCGGCCTTCCCGAAAAGCGCCCCTGCCTCGGTCCGCTTGCCCGCCTGGTGCAGGGCGTCGGCGTGGGTCGCGCGACTGATCATTCGCCAACCCGCATCGCCGCTGCGGTCGGCGTAGATCACGGATTGCTCGGCGTCCCCCACCGCCCCGGCCACCTTGCCCAGCGTCAGCTCCAGCTCGCTCAGGTTGCTGGCGCTGATGGCGGCTTGCTTCCAGTTCTCCTGCTTGATGCGCGCTTCCAGTCCAGCCCGCATCGGTTCGAGGGCCTCGGCCAGCCGGCTCAAGGCGTGAAGGCCCAAGGCCGCTTCATTGAACATCCAAGCTTGATATGGTGCTGTGAGTTCCGACGACAGGCGACTCCACGGCTTCTCGAAGAAACAGGCGATCGCACCCATGTCCGAGGCTAACGCGCCAAGCTTGAACGTACTGTAGTTCTCGCCTGCGCGGAGGATGCGCCCGCGGTAAACCCTTTCAGCCGCCTCCTGCTCCAACCCCGCCTGGCAGCCGTGGGCCACGGCTTGGTAAAGCGGCTGGAGGTCTTCGAGCGTGGGGTTGGGTTTCTTGTCTGTCGTCGTCGCGCAGAGGTGTTCATAGAGCCGGCGGTGGGCCGCGCGCCAGGCGTCGAGATTCTGCTCTCGCAGTTGCCGGGCGAAGTACTCGCGCAGCAGCGGATGAGCGTCCAGGGACCCACGATTTGCGATCTGCGATCGACCAGCCGCAGAGCCGTCGGAGTGCGTGGTGATAAGTCGAGCAGTCTCCAGCGAGTCGAGGCTGCAATTCCAGTCTTCCTCCGAAAGGCCGACGAGCGGCTCGGTGAGACCCGGAATCGCAGGCTCTTCCAGCAGGGCTTCGATGCAACCACCGTCCGCAGGACGATCGAAAAGGCCCATCAGGCGCAGGATGCCGAGTTCGCGTTTTGCTTCGTCGCTTCCGTCTTCCATCCACTTTGCATAGGCCCCCATCGCGCGCATCGCATGGTCTCTGTCCGTCTTCGCGCTCGCCTTCTCAAAGATCACGCGGTCGCGGCGGCGGATGTCGCCTCGAAACGCTTTCTTCAGATACGACCCCATGATGTGGAGCGTGAGCGCGTGGCCGTCCACGTCTTCCACCAATTTCTCGAACTCGCTGACTCTCTCACTCTCCTCATCGCCGTCCTCGAGCGGAATGTTGCGGCGGTCACTGCCAACGACGCCATGCGCTTTCAGCAAGCACACGCCTGCGTGTCGTGAGAGCCGCTTGACTTCCTCCTCCACGACGGTTTTGCCCTTGAAGGCGTTCAGGTCCGGCAACGAATAGCGCGTCGTGACGACGCACAGCCCGCGGCTGGCGCCGGCCAGCCCCTTGAGCAGTGCGGCGAGGCCCTGGTCCTTGAGCTCGCCCGCCGTGGGCGTCGTGGGCGCATATTGCAGCGGCTCCAGGCCGTCGAGGACCAGCAGGCTGCGCCGCTGGCCGACCAGCCGGGCCAGGCGCTGCCCCTTCTCGAACGCGCCGGCGTTGCTGGCGGCGAACGCTTTGTCCGCGTCGTCGCCGAAGAAGGCCAGGGCTTCCTTGAGGAACAGGTCGGACGAGGCGGCCTGTTGCTCGCGCGTCCCCTGGCTGTAGAACGACCACGCAAACGCCGCGTCGCAGCCGGGCCAGTCCTGCGCCGCCAGGTCCGCCGCCCACTTGGTGACGAGCGCCGTCTTCCCTTCCCCGCCGAGGGCGACGAGGGTCAGGACGTGCGGGCGCTTCCTGTCGGCTGGCGGTTTCTTTTCATCCTGGCGGACAACCTTGTCCCACGCCCCGTCGAGGAGCTTGAGTTCCTCTTCCCGGCCGATGAGCTGGGCGGGGGCATACTTGAAGATGCGGGAAATCTCGTACTTGGGTTCCCAGTCGGGCTTGGTTTTCTTTCCGATTTCCTCTTCCAGCACCTTCGCAGCGCGCTGGAGGGCCTCCAAGCTTAAGTCCGCCCGTCCCTTGATCTGCCCCACGAGGTCGGGGATATCCCACGTTTCGATTTCCAGACCGCCGCCGGGTTGGCGAAAACCACGAGGCGCACGGGGCTTCTTCGGCAGAAGGAAGAAAATGATCAGACGCTTGAAACGAGTACCAAGTTCGTGCTCGACGGCTTTAGCAGCCGTGCGTTTGATCTTGTCCGAGGAGTCTTCGACCGTAACTTGGATGGCCAGGCCTTCTTCGTCGTCGCAGAGATCCGCGGCGGGGTAGTTCGGGCGCTCCAGATTCAGATTTTTGAGCTTCCAGCCGAAAAGGGCGTTGAAGAAGCGGGCAGCCACGGTCTCCAAGAAAGTGCAGGCGTCATTGAGGCCAGCCCGAGACTCGCTCTTCAGCATGTCGGCCAGCAGGTTGAGCTGACGGGAGATTCTCTTGGTTAGTACCTCACGTGGCAGCAGATCGCGCTGGGAATCCTTGTTCATGGCTTCCTGCAGGCTTTGAGGGACGGGCGTGACGGCTGTGATTCTCCGGGGAGAATCGCAGCCTGTGCCCCGGCCGGTTCCTCGTCCCGCCGGCGCTGGCCGCGTAGTTCAAGCAACTTTCGGGCAGCGCCGAGATCGGCCGCGGCCCGTGGCGCGGCCAAGATCGACCGCTTACGTCCGCGGTGCCCACATCCCTTCATTGACATTGCCCGCTCCCCGCGTCGGTCCCGTTTGCACCGCCCACGTACCCGGCATTTCCCGTTCGACGTGGCCCGGCTCCGCTACCGGGCCGCGCGGGTGCATTGTACCGCCCTCCGCCCCTGAAGCGAGGGCGTCTTTCGGACACGTGCCCGCTCCCGCTCGTCGCTGCGGCTTCCATCATCCGGAAGACCCCGTCCATTTCACGAAAGAGAGGCGATCCCGCGTCGCCGCTGACGCCCGCCCCCAATCCAAAATCCAAAATCGAAAATGCCCTGCGGCCCCGCGCCCGACCCCGCCACCGCCAACGCGCCCGACGCCGACCCCGACCCCCGACCGCCGCGGCCGCCGCGCCCGATGCCCCTGCTCCCAATTCGCCATTCGCCCTTTGCCATTCTCTATTCCACACGCGCCCTCGCCTCGCCCGTTCTTGCTGGAAATAGCCGGACCAGCTCTGCGTCTTCTCTGCTCCTCGGCGCCCTTCGCGGTGCGCCTTTTCTTCTCGTCCGTGCATGTGTTCTTCTGTTGCTTGCGCCCAACCCAACGTCTTTCCTTCGTGTCCTTCGTGCCTTCTATGAAGCCGGGCCTGTCAAGGGCGAAGAAGCTGGAATGGGCTCAACCTTCTATTCGGGTTTTGAACCGCTCCGGGGTCGAGCCCGGGAGCCGGGGTCCCATTTAGCTATACGACCAGGCTGCATTCTCCGTGACGGGCTGCTCCCGGCGTTCGACACACCGGTCGTCCCAAG
>CAIWOY010000218.1 GCA_903914415.1 uncultured Phycisphaerales bacterium
CGCCCACCCTGGGGACCGGGGACACCAAAACACATTCCGATTACGGACCCAAGGCGCGTTTGTCGCCGGAATAGCCGGTTCTGGACGCCCTACGCGCCCCCCCTGCGCGCCCGCACCGCCGCCTGCCGGCGACGCGCTCCTGCTCACGCTCCGATTGGCGATGGGCGCGGTTACGCCTCGCATTCAGCACCGTAGGGCAGATCGCGTCTGTGTGCGACCTGCCGGGCGTCTGGATTCTGGCGCACGGCAGGGATCAGAGCCCAGAGCGCAAGCGACGGGTTCCTGGCCAGCGCGCGCCAACCAGCGCCTTCTTCCCGCCGTGGCCGCCCGGCCGCCAGCTTCGAGTGCTGCCGCGCGTCGCGCGGCTGCGGCGTCCCGCGCCCCTTCCCGCGTCGCCACGGCCTGGCTTCGTACGCCACGGCGGACTTCGCCAGACCGGGCCACCCGCCGCCTCCACAAAGAGTAGTCACACCCCGAGGCGGCCCGGTTGGCAGCGGCCCGAACGGAGGCTATGCTCATGGCCGTGTGGGGTGCATCCCCCGGCGCGTGGCAAGGAGCTGTGCAATGCGGGCGCTACGATGGACGATCGTCATGGGGCTGCTGGGGGCGTGGGCGGCGAGTGCGACGGCCCAAGAGGAGGGGGAGGCGCCGCGGCGGCCGGTGATCGGCGAGCTGGCTCCGGACCTCTTGTATCGCGAAAACGACAAGGACAAGGGCGAGCCGCTGCTGGGGAAGCAGCGCGACCACATCGTGGTCCTGTTGTTCTTTCGCACCGACGACAGCGCCTCCGCGGACGCCGTCGCCACCTTGAACAAGCTGCACAAGGACCTCGGCAAGAGGGGCGTGACGATCTACGGCCTCTCGCCGGAGAAGAAGGAGAAGTCCGATTCCTTCATCAAGGGCAAGCAAATCGAGTTCACGACGTTCTGGGGCGGGGCGACCAACCGGTACTACGACGTGTCGGCGTTTCCGAAGGTGTACCTGATCGACACGAAGGGGATTCTCGTCGACCGGTTTCACCCGGGCGACAACCTGGAGGAGCGGGTGCGGGCGCAGATGCGCAAGACGCCGCCGGTCGGGGCCGACCCGGACGCGCTGAAGAACCACCTTAGTGCGGCGAAGCAGGCGCTGGAGAGCAAGAACTACGGGAGGGCGTACACGCTCGCGAAGGACGTGGACACGCTGGCCGAGAAGGACAGCGACCTCAACAAGAACGCGACGAAGCTGCTGGAGCAGATTCAGGAGGCCGCCAAGAAGGGGCTCGACGACGCCCGGGAGGCGATTAAGGCCAAGGACTACGACAAGGCCTGCCGCATTCTGGCCGAGATCAGCGTCTATCTGGAAGGGACGCCGATCGCGGGCGAGGCGGGCAACGAGATCGGGCGGCTGCTGGGCGACCGCGAGCTCAAGCCGAAGATGCGGAAGGCGTTGGACAACGCCAAAGGGCAGTTGCTGAACGACCAGGCGGCCGAGCACGAAGCGGGGAAACGTTACCTGGAAGCGATCAAGGTCTATCGCGAGACCATCGACAAGTACGCGGATACCGAGGCCGCGGCGGCGGCCGAGAAGGCGATCGAGCGGATCAGCAGCGATCCAAAGACCAAGGAAGCGATCGCGAAGTTTCGCGTGGAGGAGGAGGCCGACCGCTGGCTGGACCTCGGGGACCGCTTCGCCAAGATCAAGATGTACAACAAGGCCCGGGAATACTACGAGCTGGTTCGCGAAAAGCACCCGGAAGCCTCGGCGGCGGCGAAGGTCAAGGACCGCCTGAAGAACTTGCCGGAGGAGCAACCGGAAGAGCAGCCCGAGGAGCCGGCGAGCACGGAGCCGGCCGCGGAGAAGGGCGGCGAGAAGGGCTGATTCACCGGGCGCGCCGGAGCGGCACGGGCGGGGGCAACCGTTCCGCGGGCGCCGGCATGACGGCGGCCCACACCTTCCGATCGACACGTGCCAGCGGGTAGCGTTCGAGCTCGGCGGGAGACAGCCAGTTGGCCCCGGCGGATCGGGCGTGCCGCGGCGTGCGACGAACCAATCGACAGGCGTAGACGTGCAGCCGCAGCCGCCGGTGCGAGAACTCGTGCCGCACGGTCGCGAGCCGGTCACCGACGACGATCTCGAGCCCGAACGCATCCCGCAGCGCTTTCCGCAGCGCGCTGTCGTGTTGCTCGCCCTCGGCCAGTTCGGTGCCGGGCCAGCCCCACAGACCGGCCAGCAGCCCGGCCGGGCGTCGCGTCAGCAGGTGACGGCCGCGCGCGCGGATGATCGCCGCGATCGCTTCGACGTGCGGCACGGTTTTGCGAGGGCGCCGGATCGGCAGCTTCCGTTCGACGCCGGCGGCGCGGGCCGCGCACCACGGCGCGACCGGACATTCGGTGCACCGCGGCGTTCGTGGCGTGCAGAGGCAAGCGCCGAGCTCCATGAGTGCCTGATTGACAGTGCCGGGCGACTTCTCGCACAGCAGCTCCTCGGCCAGCCGCCACAGCGCGGCGCGTGTGGCACGATCGTCGAGCGGCGTCTGAAGGCGGAAGAGCCGGGCCAGGACGCGTTTGACGTTCCCGTCCACGGCCGGCACCCGCGCGCCGAACGCGATGCTCGCGATGGCGCCGGCGGTGTAGGGCCCGACGCCTGGCAGCCGCTGCCACGCATCCGCGGTCCGCGGGAGCTGCCCGCCCAGGTCGGCCACGATGAGCTGCGCGGCACGGTGCAGGTTCCGCGCCCGGGCGTAGTAGCCTAGGCCCTCCCAGAGCTTGAGCACGCGGTCGAGCGGCGCCGCGGCCAGCGCCTGAACGGTCGGGAGCGCCTGTACGAACCGCTCGTAATAGGGCCGGGCCGTCGCGACGCGTGTTTGTTGAAGCAGGATCTCGGAGAGCCAGATGTGGTAGGGATCCTGCGTTGTCCGCCAGGGCAGATCCCGGGCGTCGCGGCGATACCAGCGCAGCAGGGCGTCGCGCAATGCGCGGTGCGGCGTGCCGCGTTTCATACGGCCGGTCCGGATTCTCCCCGTGCCAGCCGGGCGAACAGATCGCCGCGCTCGCGATAGTCTGCGAACTGGTCCCATGAGGCACACGCCGGCGAGAGCAAGACGGCGTCGCCGGGCTGGGCGTGCTGGCGGCACGCGGCGAGGGCGGCGGGCAGGTCCGGGCAGAGTTCCGCCTGTCCGCCGGCGGCGCGAATCGCTGCGACGAGGCCGGGGCCAGTGGCGCCGATGCACGCGGTGAATTTCGCCCGCCGCGCGGCTTCCTCGGCCACCGGGCGTAGGTCGCTGCCCTTGTTGTAGCCGCCGAGGATCACGAGCAGCGGGTTCTCGATCGCGCGCAGGGCGGTCAGCGCGGCCTCCGGCGTCGTGGATTTCGAGTCATCGAAGTAGGTGATGCCGTCGTGCTGGGCGACGCGCTGCAAGCGATGGGGCAGCGCTTCGAAGGTCGCGAGCGCCGCGACGGCCGCCTCCTTGGGCACGCCGAGCGCGTGCGCGACCGCGAGGGCGGCCGCGGCGTTCTGGCGGTTGTGTTGTCCGGGCACGGCGAGGGTCAGTCCGTCCCAGCGCAAGGGCGAATCGTCCGCGCGCAGCGGGGCCGCGGTCAGACGCGTGGCCAGCGGTTGAGCGCCGTCGAGCCCGTAACACCACGCGGTCCGCCCGTCCGCATGCACGCTTTCCAGCGTTTTCCGCAGTTCCGGCGTGTCCTGAAAGACGACGACATCGCGGCGCGGATCCTGGAAGCGGACGATGTGCAGCTTGGCGGCGACGTACGCGGGGAAGCTGCCGTGCCAGTCGAGGTGGTTGGGCGTGAAGTTGCTGAGGACGGCGACGTGGGGGCTCCAGCGGACGGCGGAGGTGCGCTGCAACTGGAAGCTGGACAGCTCCAGCACGACGAGGTGCTCGGGCCGGATTTGCTCCAGGGCGTCGAGGAGCGAGCGGCCGATGTTCCCGCCGACCCAGGTGCGCTGCGCGGGCCGCGTGTGGGTCAGGACGTGCCCGATCATGGCGGTGATGGTGCTTTTGCCAACGCTGCCAGTGACGCCGATGCACGGGGCGGGGCAGCGTTCGACGAACAGGTTGAGCTCGGTGGTAATCTCGACGCCGGCGGCCCGGGCGGTCTGCAGGAAGGGCGAGCTCGGGGGGACGGCCGGGTTGATGACGATCACGTCGGCGCCGCGGAAGTCGCGCTCGTCGTGCCCGCCAAGATGCAGGGTAGCGCCGAGGTCGGCGATTTGCTCGAGGGAGCGTTGGAGCTTCTCGGCCGGGGCGAGGTCGGTGATGGTGAGTTTGGCGCCGGCCGTCGCGAGCCAGCGGGCCACACCAACCCCGCCGCCAAAGCGGCCCAAGCCCATGACCGTGACGGCCTTGTTCTTCCAGCTCTTGATCATCTGCACCTCAAGCGGCGATCCAGCGCCCGCTCGTGACCCTGGGTTGCAAATGGCCTCCGTGCCCGGCCTAATACGCCCTCCATGGACGCTGCCGCGCTCCACATTCGCCGCGCCGCGCCGAACGATGCCGAGGTGATCGTGGCATTCAACCTCGCGCTGGCCGTAGAGAGCGAACGGCGGCGACTGGACCGCCGCGTCGTGGCGCGCGGGGTCCGCCGCGTCGTCGCCGATCCAGCCTTAGGAGTGTACTACGTTGCGGAGCGCGCGGGGAGTGTCGTCGGGCAACTTCTGATTACGTTCGAGTTCAGCGACTGGCGGGACGGGACCTTCTGGTGGATCCAGAGCGTGTACGTCGCACCGGCGTGCCGCCAGCAGGGCGTGTACCGGGCCCTGCATCAGCATGTGGCCCAGGAAGCCCGGCAGGCGGGGGACGTCTGCGGTCTGCGGCTGTACGTGGACCGGCGCAACGCGCGGGCGCGCGCGGTCTATCAGCGGCTGGGCCTGATGCCGACGGAGTATCACCTGTACGAGGTGGATTGGGCGCAGAAGAAGGGGTCAGGAACCACTTCCGGGCGCCGCCGTTGCGCGCCGCGGAAAAGAGGCTCGTGACCCCTTTCCGGCTTGAGCCCGCTAGTGTAGTTATTCATAATTAGTGCAACTTATTGAGCAGTTGTCGGTATCCCTCTCTGGCAGGAGGATGATACCGATGCGTAGAGCCCCGCAGATTGCCTTGACGGACGAGCAACGCCGGACGCTGCAACGCTGGGCGCGGGGCCGGACGACGCC
>CAIWOY010000219.1 GCA_903914415.1 uncultured Phycisphaerales bacterium
CGACCGTGACCGTCGATGCCAAGGGTAACGTGGTCAAGGGCGACGTGAACAAGAAGCCGGAACCGAAGAAGCCGGAGCCCAAGCCGGAGCCCAAGAAGCCCGAGCCGAAGAAGCCGTAGGGTCTCACGCCAGGCCACAAAGCCACGGAGAAACAAGAGACGGACGCAGGGCCCCTGATGCTGGGCTCGGCGTCCGTTCTGTTTTGCTGTGGTTTTCCCGGTTAGCGTCCTTGTGCCTTTTCGCGAGCGCTTCACGCCGCAGGCTTGGAGCGGAGCAGCCTTTCGCCGCCGACGAGGATCAGGAACACTGCCAGCAGAGCGAAAGGTAGCATGGCAAAGCCGTCGCTGTCGGCGTGCGCCCGGAGCCACGCGGGCCCCGTATTCACCATCGCCTTGGCCATCCTCTCGTTCAGGCCGAGGAGTGCAGCCACGACGCCGGCGATGGTCCCACCGGCAATCAGTCCGCTGGAGAGCAGCACGCCGGGGCTCATTTCACTTTCGGGCTGTCCGCGGCGGAGCCACTTGTCGACGATCCACCGTACGCCGCCGCCGATGAAGATTGGGCTCGACGCCGACAGCGGCAGATAGACACCGACCGCGAATGGCAGGGCCGGGATGCCGGCCAGCTCGAGGGCCAGCGCGATCGCGACGCCGAGCAAGACCAGCGACCACGGCATTTGGCGTGACAGGATGCCGTCGATGATGAACGACATCAGGGCGGTCTGGGGGGCCGCGTACTTCGTCACCGGCGTGCCATCATCCTGCTTACGCAGCTTTCCGCTTACGCCGGGGTCCACGAGGTAGCGAATCTGGCCCGCCTGGTCGACGAGGTACTTGCCGGCGGGTACGCCCGCAACGTCCCCCACGCGCACGCGCACCGCGTAATACTTGTCGGTGTCATCCTTGGCGTGTGGACCGCGCACCGACTCCTTGGGCTCGTTGCCCTTCAGAGGCAGCGTCACCGCCGGCAGGTCCTTGTTGGAGTACACGGTCGCGCCTTCGTTGAGCCACAGCAGCGTCACGCCGATGACGAGCGCGGACGTCAGCGCCCCGACGAGGATCGCGAGCTGCATGGCCCGTGGGGTGCCGCCCACCAGAAAGCCCGTTTTAAGGTCCTGCGAGGTGGTGCCGCCGTTGGATGCCGCGATGCACACGATGGCGGCGATGGAGAGCGCCGTGAGCTTGTGCTCGGCGGTGGTCCAGCCGAGGACCAGGAAGATGAGGCAGGTCATGAGCAGGGTGGCGACGGTCATGCCGGAGATCGGGTTGGACGAGGAGCCGATTTCGCCGGTCAGGCGTGAGGAGACCGTGACGAAGAGGAAGCCGAATACCACGATGCACAAGGCCCCGACGATGTTCATGTGGAAAGTCGAGCGGGCCGCCAGAATGGCCACGACGATCGCGAGGCTGCCCAAGAGCACGACCTTCATCGACAGGTCGCGCTCGGTGCGCGGCACCGCGCGGGAGGGCGCGGCTCCGGCCGAGCCGCTCCGCTCGGCCCCCTTTACCGCGAGGTCGCGCAGCCCCGAGCGCACCGAGCTGACGATCATCGGCATGGCCCGCAACATGCTGATGATGCCGCCGGTGGCGACCGCCCCGGCGCCGATGTACAGCACGTAAGCCTGGCGAATCTCGTCGGGCGTCATGTCGCGGATCAGCTTCAAGCCCGGGAAGAGCGGTGCGCTCAGGCCTTGGCCGAAGAAGACGATCGCGGGCGTCAGCACGAACGCGGCCACCACGCCGCCCCCGACCATGATGCACGAGATGCGCGTGCCGATGACGTACCCGACGCCGAGCAGGTGCGGCGCGATCTCGCCGGACAGCACGGCCCCCTTGAACCCCACCGCCTTGTCGCCGATCTGCTTCCAGAGCGGCCACTCGGGGATGTCTTTCCATAGTTTCAGGCCAACGTTAAGGAAGTAGTAGACGAACGCGAGGGTGAACCCGACGAAGACCTTGACGGCCGATGTCCCGCCCTTTTCGCCGACGATCAACACGTCCGCGCACGCCGTGCCCTCGGGATAGATGAGCTTGCCGTGCTGTTTCACGATGAACGCCCGCCGCAGCGGGATCATCATCAGGATGCCGAGCAATCCGCCGAGCACGGCGACCAGTGCCACGCGCATGTATTCCAGGCCATAGCCCCACATGAGCAGCACGGGCACGGTCACGCCGACGCCGAAGGCGATCGACTCGCCGGCCGAGCCGGTCGTCTGCACGATGTTGTTCTCGAGGATCGTCGCGTTGCGGCCGAAGAGCGGCGAGAAGACGCGAAAGAGCGTGATCGAGAGGACGGCGATTGGGATCGACGCCGAGACGGTCATGCCGACCTTCAGCACGAGGTAGAGCGACGACATGCCGAAGACGATGCCCAGAATCGCGCCGACCAGGACCGCCGACCAGGTGAACTCCGGCATAACGGTCTCGGCTGGAACATACGGCTTGTGGGCCGGAGGCTCAGCGGCCGGGGCCACGGGAGATTGACCTGCCATCAACGGTCTCCTGAAGTGTCACGAACGGCCGGCCGTCGTCGGGGCGGCGCGTGCGGGAAGTTTCGCCGCGGACCCGCGCAAACGCAATGCCGTTCTAGCCGAACGAGAAGCGCCAGCAAGCACCGCGTCCGAGCCGCGCTCGGCAGTGAGCGGCGCGGCGCGCCGCGGCTTGCTGGCGCTGCACGGCGAGGTCGGGGCGGCCGTCGCGGCGGAGTGCGCCGTGCCACTCCAGACGACGCACGTCCTGTGGCCGTGAAACGCGGCGACGATTGGGATTCGCTAACGACGCGGCAGTGCCGTCAGGCTCGCGCTTCACAAGTGGCGCAGATCACGTTATCATGTCAGTTCACGGTCCGCTCGCCGGCGGGAAGTGACAGGGAACGACAGATGACAGCTTTGAATCGCGCCAATGCCGAAAAGATGTGGCAGGAGCTGGTGAGCCCGCATCTTGGTCTGGTCCAAAGTCCTCAAGCTCGTTCTGAGCTTGAGCGTCATGCGAAAGACCTTCTCGACAGACTCCGCGGACGCGAAGTGGATGATCTTGAATTGGGGTATCGGATCCGCAACCAAATCATCAAGCGGTTCATGGATCAGGGAGTAGAACCGCGCAGTGGGACGGGAAACCTATACGCGGAGGTACAGGGCGGCCGGGCGCGTCTTGACCTGAACATCGATGGAAGGGGTGTGTCAGCCCTGCGACCTTACGACGTGGGCAATGAACGTAATGCGCCCAGAATCCCGAGTGGTGAGGAGATTGAGCGATTGCCGCGCTGGGCGCGAGTCGCGTTTGCGGCCCGCTGCGCGCGCCGTGTGCAGCCGCTGCTCCTTTGGTGGGCCAACGCCCCTGCGCACGTAATCGACCGTGTTGACGCCGCGATTGAGTTCAGCGAGGGCGCCGCCGCCGGTGCCAACTACACGGAGCGCGCCCGCGCTGACGCTTACGCCAGCGCTGCCTTCGAAGCCGCGGACTGCCAAGCCGCCGGCGCCGGC
>CAIWOY010000220.1 GCA_903914415.1 uncultured Phycisphaerales bacterium
GCCCAGCTCGACGCGTCGGGCCTCGACGCGCAGCGGGCCGGCGTCAACTGCAAGGCCTGCGGTCAGCGGACCTAGCGCGAAGCCGGGCCAGGCGTCCGAGCGCAGCGCGACGCCGTCCGGTGAGATGGTGAGTGTGAGCGATCCGGCTGTGAGAGTCTGTTCCGTCACGGGAGATCCTCCGGGCGATGAGTATTGGGTGTTCAGGTGAGCCAATTGCAAAAATCACGTTGAGAATAAGAAGGAGATATAGGGCTTCCTGTAGAATGTGATGGTTACCAAACAGACTTCTACAGGAGAGCCCCATGTCCCACATTATATCCGATATATGGTCGCAGATACAATGCAGTTTGTTCCCGCGTCTGGAGTGTGCGTTCGAGCAACCCCTGAGCGAAGGGTACAAGCGCGTCGTAAGCACGCTGGAAGTACTGCAGATCGAGAAGCACGTCTGGCCAGGGTATCGGCAGATGCGCGGTCGGCCCATGCTCTCTCGTGGCGGCATCGCCCGGGCCTTCCTTGCCAAGGCCACTCTGGGCTTCCCTACGACGAAGCGACTGCGTGAGACGCTTCTGGACGATGTCGTGTTGCGACGGATATGCGGCTTCGAGAGGCGGCAGGACGTACCCAGCGAGGCAACTCTCTCGCGTGCCTTCGGGGAGTTCGCCAGGACCGGCCTGGGCCAACGGGTCCACTCTGCGGTGACGGCAAAGCATACCGAAGGCAAGGTAGTGATAGATGTATGCCGCGACTCGACGGAGATCGAAGCGCGCGAGAAGCCGGCTAAGAAGGCGCCCAAGGAGCCCAAAGCGCAGCAGAAGCGCGGCCGCAAGGGTAAGAACGACCCGCCTCGGGAGAAGACGCGCCTGGAGAAGCAGCGCGAGCAAACCCCGGAGGAGGCCCTCGCCGAGCTTCCGACGGCGTGCGACTACGGCGTCAAGAAGGATACACATGGCCATCGTCACTACTGGGTGGGGTTCAAGTTGCACATCGACTGGTCGGGCTCCGGTTACCCGCTTGCGGCGGTGCTGACGTCGGCGTCGGTACACGACAGCCAGGTGGCCATCCCGATGTCCAAGTCCTTGGCACGATGGTTGACCGCATTCTATGAAGTGATGGACAGCGCCTACGACGCCGACCAGATACTGGAGGCCGTCACGGAGGTGGGGCATGAGCCAATCGTCGCCAGTCACCCCCGACGCACGACCGCCCAACCCTTCGATCCCGCTACCGAGGAGCGGTACAAGGTACGCACGGCGGCCGAGCGTGGCAACGCGCGCCTCAAGGATGAGTTCGGCTATCGGCACCTGCGCGTGCGAGGGGCGCCCAAGGTTCTTCAGCATCTTATGTTCGGTATGCTGGCGCTAAGCGCCGACGTGCTTCTGAAGATGGCCATACCATCTGCCTAGCAGTAGATCACATACAACCCGAGATAACCTCACACCAGCCGAGCGAAGGCCGGAGGGAATGCCACGTGTGGCGAAACCCAAAACAGGCGTCCGCAAGGCCGAAAGCACACTTTCACGACGTTTAGGCGAGCTAACAACGGACACGCAACGCCACGCCTATGGCTCTGCGGCCACAACCCGGGCGTTTTGCAATTGGCTCGATCTACGTGCGTGAAGGCATGTGCTTCGCGCTCGCGCCAGACGGACGGCGCTTCGTTGTCGCGCCCGGTACCGACCTGGGAGCCTACGGCTCGCGCC
>CAIWOY010000221.1 GCA_903914415.1 uncultured Phycisphaerales bacterium
AGATCTGCACTTCGTCCGGCGTGAGCTGGGTGAACGCCGAGCCGACGACCTTGTCGTACGTGGTGCGTGGAGTGCCGCCGAACTGGTTGCCGTACTGTTGGCTGCTGAGGAACGCGTTGATGGTCGAGTCGGAGAGCCCGAGGGCCTCGAGCTGGGTGCGCTGCTCCTGCGGCGTCAGGGCCGTGTTTTTGACGATGAGATTGATGTCCTGCAGGGTCGGGGGCGCCTTGTTCTGAAAATTCTCGGCGGGACAGCCGGTAAGGAGCGTGGCGGCCCACAGGAGCGCGAAGCCCGCGAGCAGGTACTTCACGGCCGACCTCCATTTCGGATTCGGGGTTGACCAGGCCGCGAGCGCATCTCTACGCGCTCGGCGTACCGCCCGGTATGATAGGCTTCAACGCTGGCCGTCACAACCCGCGGGCCTGCGGGCGCGGCCCGGGCGCGGCGGGTAGGGCCGGTCGGTGTGCGGGGCTGGGAGATAGACATGCGCGTCGCGATCGTTGGTTTTCCGTTTTCCGGCAAATCGTGCCTCTTTCGCGCGCTATCGGGCGTTCCCGCCGACCACCTGAAGGTCGCCGAGGAGAACCTGGCGGCGGTGCACGTGCCCGAGCCGCGGCTGGACGTGCTCGAGAAGGTGTTCAAGCCGAAGAAGCGGACGGAAGCGACGATGGAATTCGTCGATCTGCCCGGCAGTGCCGAGGGGGATGTCGAGAAGGCGGGGCTCGAGAGGCACATTCCGACGCTGCGGCAGAGCGACGCGATGATCCTGATCGTGCGAGCGTTCGAGTCGGGAACGGTTCCGCCGCACGGAGGGCGCGTGGACCCGGAGCGCGACCTGAGCCAGCTCCGGGACGAGATGCTGCTCGCCGACTTCGCGATCTGCGCGGGACGGGTCGAGAAGCTCGAGAAGATCGTCGCCAAGGGCACCAAGGAGCGGGACCAGTACCGGCACGAACTGGAGCTGCTCAAACGCTGCCAAGCCGCGCTGGAGAGCGAGAAACCGCTGCGCACGGTCGTGCAGCCGGGAGACGAGGAGAAAACGCTGCGCAGCTTCGGCTTCCTGACGCAGAAGCCGGTGCTGTCCGTGATCAACGTCGGCGAGGAGCATGCGGCCGGGGAGCCGCCGGTGCGCGACGAGCACGCGTTTGCCACGCTAGCCGTGTGTGCGCCGCTGGAGGCGGACCTGCTGCAATTGCCGGCGGGGGAGCGGCCGACGTTCATGGCGGAGTACGGGATCAAGGCCCTGGCCCGCGACCGCATCGTCGGGCTGTGCGCGGATGCGCTCGGCGTCATCTTCATGCTGACCGCGGGCCCGGAAGAAGTGCGGTCCTGGCTGTTGCTGAAGGGCATGACGGCGGTTGAGGCGGCCGCGAAGATCCACACGGACCTGGCGCGCGGCTTCATCAAGGCGGAGACGATCGCGTTCGACGACCTGCGGGCCGCCGGGTCGATGCGCGACGCGAAAGCGGCCGGCAAGGTGCGGCTGGAGCCGAAGGGCTACGTCGTACAGGACGGCGACGTGATCACGATCAAGTTCAACGTGTAGCGACCGTGCCGAGTAGCGAAGAACGGCTACTAGGTTTTGATCTCCGCCGATGATCCGGAAGTTGGCCGCCCGCGTTGGATTCCTGCAAGGAGATTAGTGTGCGACGAGCGGTGCTTTGCGGCCTGTTTGTGCTCGCGCTGGCGGGGGCGAGTCTCGGTGCCGACCGAGTTACCCAGGCCGATCTGCTGCGCCGCGTCATCGACGTGCAGCGGCTGTGCACGCCGCCGCCGGTCGGGGAGCGGACGGCGATGTTCTCCAGCTACGACCGGCGGTCGCGGCTCGACGCGAACGGCAAGCAAGCGGACTGGGACGCTAACCAAGACTGGGGGAACTTCTTGCGGCACGAGGCCGACGGATGGGACGTGATGGCGGAAATGACCGGCCCGGGGGCGATCACCCGCATCTGGTCGGCCAATCCGCAGGGCGACATCCGCATCATCCTCGACGGCGAGGTGGTCATCGACACGCAGTTCGCCGAGCTGCTGTCCGGCCGGCTGGCGCCCTTCGCCGAGCCGTTCGTCTACCGCGGGCTGAATTGCTACTTCCCGCTCGGGTACGCGCAAAGCTGCCGGGTCGTGTGCCGGGACAGTAAGTCGTACTACCAGATCAACTACGTGCAATTTCCGTCCGCAACCCAGGTGGACCGGTTCAAGCTGGAGCTCGACGAGGACGCCCAGGCGGCGGTGGCCGAAGTCAAACAGACGTTCGAGAACGGGCTGAGTCAGAAGCAGTTGTTCGGTAAGCAGGCGCCCGGGCTGGTCGCCGAGGAGGCGGACGTCGGGCCGGGCAAGAGCCTGACGTACGAGTTGCAGAAGGCCGGCACGGTGCGGGCGCTGTACGTGGCCCTCGCCGACAAGACCAACCCCCGCGAGCTGTATGCCCTGCACAAGTGCATCCTGCGCATCTTCGTCGATGGCGAGAACGTGCCGGCGGTCGAAGCCCCGCTGTGCGACTTCTTCGGCTCCGGCTTCGACCTGGTGCCGTTCGACAGCCTGGCGATCGGCACGAACCGGGTCCTGGAGCTGCCGCTGCCCCAGCGCATGCTCGGACAAGATCGCTTCATGTACTGCTACTTTCCGCAGCCGTACGGCAACGGTCTGCGGGTCGAGATCGCCAGCCTCAGCGAGTCGAAGAAGCCGATCGGGCTGCTGCTGTTCATGCAGGTGGACCCGCGCCCGCCGGCGGCCGACGCGCTGCGGTTCCACGCCCGCTATCGGCGCGAGGACCCGTGCCGGGTTCTGGACTATCCGATTTTGGAGACGACCGGACGGGGGCGCATCGTCGGGTGCCTGCTGGACGTGGATTGCCCGCGGGCCGTGTGGTGGGGCGAGGGCGACGACAAGGTCTGGATCGACGGCGAGAAGTTCCCCGCCTACTTCGGAACCGGATCGGAGGACTACCTCGGCGATGCGTGGGGCACGCACGCCCACACGCGTGCGCTTCAGGGCGTGACGCGGGTCGCGCCGTACGGCAAGCAGTCGGCCTACCGTTGGCACATCGCCGACTGCATCAACTTCCAGAAGTCCGTCCGCTTCACGATCGAAAACTGGCAGTTCGGCGGGTTCAAGGACACCGATTACAGCACGGTGGCGTACTGGTACGGTGCGCCGGGCGCGAAGGACTTCTTCCAGCCGATCAAGGCTGCGGACGTGACGCCGCGCGGGCTGACCATCCCGGGTGCGGTTGAGATCGAGGACCACATCGTCGATCCCAATTGGGGCAACCCGTTCAAGGAGGTATACGCGGGCGGATTTGAGCTGTCGGGCGGATTGGCGGCGGCCATCTCGACCGACCGACCCGTACACGTGGAGATTCCGTCGGAGGCGGTCGCGGCGGTGCGCCTCAAGCTCCGCGCCGTCCCGCGCCGGCCGTTCGAGACGGTGACCGTCACCGACGCCGCCGGTCGCACGGTCGGCACCGTCAAGTACGACCGCGCCGCGGCCGACGGCATGTACGTCGTCGGGGTGCTGCGGCTCGAAAAGGGCAAGAATACCGTGACGGTGCAGTGCAGCGGTCCGGCCCTGTTGGACTGCTTTGTGCTCGAACCGCTGCGCAAGGTGGCGCACGGCCTGGAGGGCGAAGACCTGAAGGTGGCCTCGGCGGGCCGCGCGAAGATCGAGACGGAGTACGCGGCTTTGGACTGGTCCGCCGGCGCTCAGCTTGCGATTAACTTTGCAGCGGTGGGGGACAAGGTGGTGCTGACGCTGCCCGAGCAGCCGTCGGAGGGTGCGTTCGTCCTGCACCTGCACGTGACGCAGAGTCCTGTCGGCGGCCGCTTCCAGGCCTTGCTCGACAATCGCGCCCTGGGCGACCCGTTCGACTGCTACGCCGAGCAGCCGGGCATCAAACGGATCCCATTCGGCCACGTCGCGCTGTCCAAGGGCGCGCACACGCTCGCGTTCGAAGCGCTCAAGAGCGAGCATGCTGGGGCGTGGCTGGGGATCGATGTCGTTGAGCTGGCCGAGACGATCAGCCCGTATGCGGTCGAGTGTGAAGACCTGCCCGTGGCCGCGTCCGAAGGCAGCCACCACGAAATGCAGGTCATCGACGGGTGCAGCGGGGGCGCGCAGATGTACTGCAAGGCGCAGGAGGCGGGGGCGTGGATCGAGTTCGCCGTGCCGGTCGCCAAGCCCGGCCGGTACAAGCTCGCCGTGGAGTACCTGAAGTCGTTCGATTACGGGATCGTGCGGGCCTTCGTGAACGGCGAGAAGGCTGGCGAGCCCGTCGACACGTACGCGCCGGCGATCACGCCGGGGCTGGTCGTTCCGCTGGGCGAATTCGAGTTGGGCGGTCCGTCCGTGCGGCTAAAGGTGCAGGTTGTGGGGAAGAGCGAGCGCTCGCCGGGGTACTTCTTCGGCGTCGACGCGGTCATCGTGGAGCCGGCGAAGTAACGTCGGCGGACAAGTCGCAGTGCGGGACCTCACGCCGCCGCGTACTGCGTGGCGCGCAGGGCGCGGGCGTACCGCCGCAAACTCCATGCCACCGCGAACACCGCCGGGCTGATGAAGAGGAAGTTGAACAGGATCTCGCCCCACTTGCCGGCGAGCCCGGGCAGGCGCCAGATGTATTCTTCCCAGTGCAGCGCATAGGTCGCCGCAATTCCCCAGCCCCCCGCGGCCACGAGGACGGGGAGCAAGAAGAAAGCCGGGAGGGCGTAGCAGGTTGTGACGGTGATGGGGCGGAGGCCACGCCGGGTCAACATGCACGCGAGGAGATTGAGGGCGGCCCAGCCGACCCACGCGGCCAGGCGTGCGGCCAGCAGAAACACGGCGAGTACCAGCACGATTTCGCCAGGGGTGCTTTGATAGTGCTCGCTTACGCGTTCAACGACGAATGCGGCCCCCGCGTTCAGCACGGCCCATCCGCCGACGAGCCAGCAGGTCCAGTCGGCGAAGCGCAGCGCTTCCTCACGCCCGCGCTGCACCGCTAGCTGCGGGAAGAACGACTGCGGACGACGCAGGATCGTCCATGCGGCGCGGACATAGGCCGCCGCGCGCTGCCACGGCCACTGGGCCTGTGCCCAGTCCGGCAGCGCGCGGGCCTCGGGCAGCGACCGGGCGATCTCCAGCCCGCACTCCGGGCAGCGCCCTTCCGGCGACAAGCCGGTCAGCACGTACCCGCACCCGTTGCACAGCGGCCGGCGCGGCGTCCAGCCGGGGCCGAGCGGTGGCCCGCCGTAGCGGGCCCCGAGCCGCATGAGCGCCTGCCGCCAGTACAGCAGGGCGAGCAGGCACGCGACGATCTCCGGCAGGTCGCCCGGAGTGCTCCCCAGACATTCCGCGATGTCGGTCCACCACAGGCGGCGCGTCAGCTCGATGACGGCGATGGCCAGCACGCCGTGCATGACGCTCCAAAAGACGAGCTTGGTCGCGCGCGCCAGCGCGGAGCGGGTCCGCTCGCCGGCCGCCAGGATGGGTGTCGAGAGAGCGGCCAGGACGAAGAAAGTGGCGGGGATTGCCACGACGCCGAAGAGCAGCGGCAGCAGGGCGCCGGGAACCTGGCTCATCTCGTACAACCACTCCGTAGCGGCAACGAAGGGCAGGCGGAGTTTCTCGGACAATGTGAGCGGGCCCTGAAATGTGTCTCTGAGCACCGCGAGCGACCCCGTCCCGGTCACGAGCAGCAGGCCGGCCAGGGCCAAGGCCAGTCCGGCGACGTGGACGAGCGCGATTTTCGTGAAGCTGGTGCGCGCGATCCGGGGGCCCAGGCGGGTCGGAACAACCAGCGACGCGAGCACCGCGGGCAGGAGCAGGCACCAGCCGATCGGCCGCGCTTCGCGCGGGGCGTCGGCGGTCGGCACATCCCAGTATTCGGGGATCGTGCTACTCACGCGTGGCGTTCTCCGCGGGCGCGGTGTCGGGCGCGGCGGGCTGAGCTGTTTCGGGTACGGGGACGAGG
>CAIWOY010000222.1 GCA_903914415.1 uncultured Phycisphaerales bacterium
CACCGCGAACCACGCCGCCGGCTGGCATTTCGATCACTGGACGGGCGACCTGACCGGCACGACCAACCCCAGCAATATCCTGATGGACGGCAACAAGTCCGTCACGGCGGTCTTCGTTCAGGATCAATACACCCTGACGACCAACGTGACCGGCTCGGGCAGCATCGCGCTCGACCCGCCGGGCGGCACGTACCTGTCCGGAACGTCGGTGCAGGTCACCGCGAACCACGCCGCCGGCTGGCATTTCGATCACTGGACGGGCGACCTGACCGGCACGACCAACCCCAGCAATATCGTGATGGACGGCAACAAATCCGTCACCGCGGCGTTCGTGCAGAATCCGCTCGGTTGCCCCGGCGACATGAACTGCGACGGGCAGATCTCGTTCGCGGACATTGACCTGTTCGTCGAGGCCCTGAGCGGGCAATCGAGCTGGACGCACGCGCCCTGTCCGTGGCTGAACGCGGACTGCAACCACGACCTGAACGTGACCTTTGCGGATATCGATCCGTTCGTGGCCCTGATCGGCACGAGCTGTCCGTAATGCCGCCCGGCTGAAAACACAGCGGATGGCCCCGCACCGGAAGCCCGTGGGCCGGTCCCAAACCCGTTTCACCCGTCACGGCTGTCCGGTCGCTCCGTCGGCCGACTTGGCGCTGGCGGGCGGCGGGCTCGACGTGTGGCCGCGCAGCTCCAGGTGGCGCGGATGGTTCTCCTGCACGTCGACCAGATTGATGGAGCGGATGACAAGCGGAGAAACGGGGCGATCGCGTTTGTCGGCCGGGACGCTCGCCAGTTGCCGAAGCGTCCGCAGGCTCTCCTCGTCGTGTGCCTGGCCGATCACGGTGTACTTTCCGTCCAGCTCGGGCACGCGGGCCAGCGCGATGAAGAACTGGCAGCTCCCCGAGTTCACGTCGCTGGGCTTGTGGGCCATCAGCAACATGCCGGGCTCGACGGGCCCGTTCCGCAACTCCGCCGGTATCACCTTTCCGTCGGGACGCACGCCGGTGCCGTCGCCCTTCGGGCAGCCGCCCTGGAGGACGAAGCCGGGAACCACGCGGTGAAACGTCTTGCCGTTGTAGAACCCGGAGCCGGCGAGATCGAGGAAGTTCTCGACGTTGTGCGGGGCCTCGTCATAGTACAGGTTGAACGTGATTTTCCCCTGGTCCGTGACCAGGATGGCGTCCTTGCGCGGCTCGACGCGAAACTGCGCGTTCAGCGCGCCCAGCCGCCCATTGAGCGGCCGCCATTCGATCCGGTACGTGCCTGAATAGCGGCTGGCCTGCAAGCACGTCCGCAAATCAAGCTCTGCGCCCACCGAGCCATGGGGGCCCAACCGCAACTCGCGCACATCATCACCGGATGGCGGCGGCGCGTCCGACAGCGGCGGCGGCGGCTGGAGCGTCTTCGGCTCCTCGCTCTCGAAGACGAGCGACAGCCAACGCTGCTCGCCACCGCCGAAAACGAGCTCCGGCGGGAGGATAATGCCGTCCCCGGCGTGAATCGGCACCTCGAGCGGGATGGTGACCGGATCATCCGTCGTGTTGACCAAGGTGAAGCGCAACCGCAACGGCCCCGTCGTGCGGAACAGCGATCTCTCCGCTTGCATCTCGGCCCGCAGGGCCTCGGGGCGGCTTTCGGACGGGCGCGACGTCGGCTCGCCGAGCGCGCATGCACAGCCGACCAGCAGCACGCCGCCGAGCGCAACACATCTTGCCGCCCTGCTCATCGTCCGATCGTCCATCCTGCGTCCATGCACTTATACACGCCGCCCCGCCGCGGGTTGCGCGCACACGCCAAATTCCGCCGGTGCGCGAAAGCCTATCAGACTACCGCGTGAAGTTCCAGGTGGAGCACGTCCGACAGACCGCCGATGGCGTCGAGGGCCTCGGTGCTGGGGCGTTCGTCGAGCGCGATCGTGATCCACGCCGCCCGCGCTCCGGTAAACACGCGGCACGTGACCTCCTCGGCATTGACCCCGTCGGCCCGGACGGCCTCGAGAATCGCGGCCAGCACGCCCACCTGGTCGCGGACGCGCAGGGCCAGTTGCCAGGTGGCCGGGCTCCGGTCGCACAAGTTCAGGCAGCTCGGCACTTCGCCGGAGACGATAAAGGCGCGGACGATGCGCACGACCTCGTCCGCCGTCGCCTGCCGGGCCTGCTCCGTCAATGGCCCAATGTGCTGCGTGCCGATGATGGTGCCCGGCACGTCGCAGAGCCGGCAGCGAAAACGGCCCTGGTCGCCGGCCGGCTCGTTCGCAAACACGTCCAGCGCAACCCGCAGATGGCGCCGCGGGATGGCTTCGGCCAGGGCTACCTCGTCCACGGCGCCGGGATGACCGACGTGCACGAGGTAGGCCCCCTCCGGCAGACTCTGCAGGAACTCCGCGTCCACGAGCGTCGCCGGCTCCTCGTCATCCACCGCGTGTACCACGACAATGTCGCTCTTGCGGGCCAGCTCGCGGGGCCAGTTGCACAGCTCGATCCCCGGCTCGACGGTCCCTGCCGGCACCAGGGTCGGCGACCACGCGACGACGTGCATGTCGAAAGCCGCCGCCCGCCGCGCGACCAGCCGCCCCACGCCGCCGTACCCCAAAATGCCCAGTGTGCGGCCCTTCAGGCCGCGCGCGTCGGCAAACTCGCTGCGACTCCAACGACCGTCGCGCAACGCCAGCGTGTTGTCCACGATGCGGCGGTCGAGCGCCAGGATCAGGGCCAACGCGAGCTCCGCGACCGCCGCCGCGTGCTGGTCCGGGCAATCCGTGACGAAGATCCCCTGCGCGGAGGCCTCTTCGACCGCCAGGTCGCCCGGTCCGGGCCCCGCGTGCACGATCATCTGCAGGGCCGGCGCCCGGCCGATCGTCTCCGCCGAAACCCGCGTGCTCCCCACGATCAGGATTCCCGCGTCGGAAACGAGCTCGCGCAGGCCCGTCGCCGTTGCCTCCGGCCGGTAGACGACCTCCGCCGCCAGGGAGCGCAGCGAATCGAGCGCAGCCGGCGGCAACTCGCAGGCAACCAGGATCTTCATGGCAGCCGTCTCCTCGCGCGGCGGGCCGAGCCCCGCGCCGCGCGTCAATCCCTCTTATTAGAAGCGGAACACCGGGGTTTCTCAAACAGCCCCGCCGGGCCGGCAGACGGCGAAACAACACCGCCGTCCGCGGCGCCGTCACACAGCCGGTACCCGGACCCGACTCAACGGCCCGGCGGCCCGAAGGTCCGCTCGATGAAGTTCGTGTCGACGTGGCCCTTGACGAACTCGGCCTGCTCCATGATCGCCCGGTGCAGCGGAATGGTCGTCTTGAGCGGCCGCACGACGAACTCGTCGAGGGCCCGCGCCATCGCATGAATCGCCTCCGCCCGCGTGGGCCGGTGCACCAGCAGCTTCGCGATCAGCGAGTCGTAATGCGGGCTCACGACGTAACCGGCGTACGCATGCGTATCCAGCCGCACGCCCGGCCCCCCTGGCGGAATGAATTCGTGGATCGGTCCCGGGCACGGGCGGAACCCGTCGTCGGGGTTCTCGGCGTTGATGCGACACTCGATCGCACAGCCGTTCTGTGGGATCTGTTCCTGCCGGAGCTTGAGCGTCTCGCCGGCGGCAATGCGGATCTGCCACTGTACGAGGTCTTGCCCCGTCACCAGCTCCGTCACGGGGTGCTCGACCTGCACGCGGGCATTCACTTCGATGAAGTGGAAGCTCTCGTCCTCGTCCACCAGGAACTCGCAGGTCCCGGCCGAGTAATAGCCGGCCGCCTGCGCCAGCCGCACCGCCGCCTCGCACAGCTTCCGCCGCGTCCGCCCGCTGATATGCGGCGACGGGGATTCCTCGATTAGTTTCTGGTGGCGGCGCTGCAGCGTGCAGTCACGCTCCCACAGGTGGACGATGTTGCCCTTGCGGTCGCCCAACAGTTGCACCTCGACGTGCCGCGGCCGCTCGAGGAGCTTCTCGACGTACAGGCTGCCGTCCTTGAACGCCCCTTCCGCCTCCGCCCGCGCGTGCCGGAAGTTGGAGCGCAGCGTCGCCTCGTTGTGCGCCGGCCGCATCCCGCGCCCGCCGCCCCCTGCGGCCGCCTTGATCATCACCGGATAACCCAGCTTGGACGCGATCGCGACCGCTTCGTCTTCGTTCTCGACCGCGGCGTGACTGCCCGGAACGATGGGGACTTTCGCCTGCCGCGCCAGCTTGCGGGCGGCGACCTTGTCGCCGACCGCCTGCATCGCTTCCACGCTGGGTCCGATAAACTCGATCTTGCAGTCCCGGCACATCTGCGCAAACCGCGCGTTCTCAGCCAGGAACCCATACCCCGGGTGGATTGCTTGGACATCGGTCAGCTCGGCCGCCGACAGAATGGCCGCCGCGTTCAGATACGACTGCGCCGGCGCCTCCGGCCCGATGCAGATCGCATCGTGCGCGAGATTCAGGTACGCCGCATCCCGGTCCGCCCGTGAGTAAACCGCGATGGCCTCAATGCCCATGTCGCGGCAGGCGCGGATGACCCGCAGCGCGATTTCCCCGCGATTGGCGACCAGAATCCGCGTGAACATCGGCACCCGTTCTCGCTCAGGCCGGCGCGACCGCGAACAACGGCTGATCGAACTCCACCGCCTCGGCGTTCTTCACCAGCACCTTCGTGATCTGCCCCGCGACCTCGGCCTTGATCTCGTTGAAGACCTTCATGGCTTCGATGAGGCACACGACCGTCGCCGGCGTGACCGTCGAGCCGACGGCCACCAGCGGCGGGGCCTCCGGCTCGGCCGCGGCATAGAAGGTCCCGACCATCGGCGAGCGAATCAGAACCTCGTTTTCCGCCGCCGGACCGGCCGGCGCGGCCGCCACGCCGGGTGGCGCCGCCCCTGCCGCCGGCACACCGGCGACGACCGGCTGCCCACGTCGCAGGAGGATGCGTCGGTCGCCCTCGCGCAATTCCAGGCGGCTGAGGTCATTCTCGACCATCATGGCCACCAGGTTTTTCAGGTGCTTGATGTCGACGGAGAGTTCCGTCGGGGCGCTGCCGCCGTTCCGCTCTTTCTTCTGCTCGCTCATGAGAATTCAACCGGTAGGGACGAGAGCACTTCGTATCCGGTCTCGGTGACCAGCACGTCGTCTTCGAGCCGTACGCCGCCGACGCCCGGCAAGTACACGCCCGGCTCGATCGTGATGACCATGCCGGGCTGGAGCACGTCGGCCGACGTCTTGGCGACCCGCGGCGATTCGTGGGCGACGATCCCCAGCCCGTGACCCAGGCCGTGATTGAACTGCTTACCGTAGCCGGCCTTGCGGATGACCTCGCGGGCCACGTGATCGACGGCCTTCGCTTTGATCCCGGGCCGCACGGCTTCGATCGCGCGGTCGTGCGCCGCGCGCACCACGTCGAAGACCGCGCGCATCTGAGTCGGAAGCGTGCCCAGCCAGACGACCCGCGTCAGGTCGCTGCCGTACCACGCGACCCGCGCCCCCCAGTCAATCAGCAGCAACTGGTTCTCCGCCAGCCTGGCGTCACCCGGCTCGTAGTGCGGCAACGAGGAGTTGGCGCCGGCGGCGACGACCGTCGGGAACGTCTCCCCCTGTGCGCCAAGCTTCTGCATCTCGTACGCGAGCTGGGCGGCGATCTCACGCTCCGTCAGCCCCGGCCGCAGCCACGCCCGCACGCTCTGAAACGCCTGCTCCGCGACGCGGATCGCCGCCCGCAGCTTCTCAACCTCGTCGGCGTCCTTGCGCGCCCGATGCGGCGTCACCAGGCTTTCCGTGGGCACGAGCTTGATCGAGCCGGCCAGCTTCTTGAGCGCGTTGTAATCGCCGACGGTCATGTGGTCGCGGTTGAAGCCGACCCGCGTGACCCTGGCGCGTTTGAGCTCTTTGACCGTCTCTTGCGGTCCGCGTTTCTTGCGCAGCACCTTGCGCGCATACGGCGCTTCGAGCTTCGCCGCTTCGTCGAACCGTCCGTCAGTAAGCAGCACGACCGCCCGCGGCGTGAGGAGTACCGCGCCGTCCTCGCCCGTGAACCCGGTAAGCCAGTACTGATCCATCCGGTCCTGGATGAGGTACCCGTCCAGCTTACGCCCGGCCAATTCCTCGCGCAACTCATTTATGCGTATGGAGTAATGTCCGGGTGCGGTCTTAGCGGTCTTGCTCATGGCTTCTCCGAACTCCACACGCCGCTGCCTGCCGCGCACAGTAGGAGGTTACTCTACCCTCTTTCACGCCGGGCCGCCAGAGCCGCCCAGCGGCAGTGCCCGGCGGGCCGCGAACTGCGTCGTCAGCGCGGCTTCACCGATACGCGGAACGTGCGTATCTCGTACGGCTTGAACTCGGCCGTCAGCGTGTGCCCGCCGATAGTCACCCGTCCGGCATCGGGCAGGTCGCGCTCCAGCAGATCCGCTTCGCTGACACCCTGCCCTTCGAAGCCGAGCCGGAGCGTGGCGGCGACCGGCTTGCCCGCACACTCGTAGGCGCGCAGGACGATGTCATCACCGTCTTCCGCCCGCTTGACGGCCGTGACGATGACGTTCGTCGGCTCGACAGAACAGCCCGACCACGCCCGGACATGTTTGCGCTTATCCGTCGCGGTCAGCACCTGTGTCTGCAACGGCTCGTTGAACTCCCATGCCGCCCGGGCGACGGCCGCCTTGTCCAGCGGACCGTCGTGCGAGATGGCCGCGTAACGCAGGTGATGCGTGCCTACGTCGGGCGCCGGATCGGGTTCGTACGAACTCCGCAGCAGCGTCAGCCGGATCACGCCGTCCTGCACGTCGTACCCGTGCTTGCAGTCGTTGAGCACGGACACCCCGCGCTCCGGCGTGCTCAGGTCGCACCATTTCAGCGCCACGGCCTCGTGCCCGTCGTTCTTGCGGGACACGTCGCCGAAGGGGATTTCGTAGGTCGCGGTCTCGGCCTGAAGCCCCGTGCCGAACGCGACCTTGAGCATGTCGCTGCCATGCTCGGCGTTGCCGACCTGCTTCCAGTCCACCGTGGTTTCGTAATCCACGCGACCGCCGCCGGGATACGTGAGCGCGTCTTGCGTGATCCTGGATATGTCGTATTCGTAGACGCTGCGCTCGCGCCGCCGCACCGGCCCGCTCTCGAGCGTCTCCGTCGAGACGGGGCGGTCGAGTACGGTCGTCTTGTCAAACGCGCCGATCTTCCAGGCACTCATGTCGGTCGGCTTCTCGTGCAGGATCTGAAGCTGTGCTTGCAGGCCGCCGGCCGGCTGCGCGGCCACAAGCAGGCCCCCGCGCGGCGGCGACACGAGCGTGCGGACGCCGAAGACCTTGAACCCGCAGCCGGGTACGCCGCGGGCCAGAAAGCAAACGCGAAACGTGCTGGCGTCTCCGCCGGTGTGTTGACTCAGCACTTGCGCGACTTCCTCCCCCTCGTCGTCGGTAAACAGCACGCCGCCGGTGGTTGCAGGCAACGTCAGGGTCACCTCGACTGGCTCACTGCGTGTCCAGGCCAACGAGTTGAAGACGGCCACGCGGGGTTCCTGCGCGCCGTCCGGCGAGCCGCCCGTGGCGCCTGCGATCTGGGCGAGCAGGGCGCCCTGGCTCTGCTGCCGAATCTCCTGGCCGCGCTTCAGCAGCTTCTCGTACATTTCGGCGCTGTAGAGCGACGAGGCGTGCACGAACGAGCCGCAGATCGTGTCGTGGTGGTGGTTCCACAGCACGTCCCGCCAGAGCTGCTCGAGCTCGTCGCGCGGGTACGCCCTTCCGTTCACCGCGGCCAGGGCGGCAAAGACCTCCGCCGACACCAGCAGCGACTCGCTGTCGCGGTTGTACCGCTTGATCCGGCTGTGCGACGTGTAGCAGCCCTCGAACTCGGGATTCAGCTCTTCGCGCACGGTCGGAATGTGGAACTGACCGACTTGCGCGTACAGCCGGTCAAAAAACGCTCCGAGCGTGGAGAACTTGATCTGCGGCCAAGGCTTGTAGTCGCGCATCGCGAGGGCGGCCTGGATGTTCTCGCGCGTCGGCCCGCCACCATGATTCCCGACACCGTAGACCATCAGGTGGTCGCGCGCTCCCGTCTTGGCGGCGAATTGCGCGACCTCGCGCACCTTGTCATCCGTGACGACATCGTTATACCACCCGCCGCTCGGCGTCTCGTTGAACGCCAGCACTTTCGACCCGTCCGGACCTTCCCACCAGAACAGGGGGTCCTGGTGGATCGGCCGGTCCACGCTGCCTCCGCCGCCGCGGCAGAAGTAGTACGAGCGGATGCCCGCCTTCCGCAGAATCTGCGGCATGGTCCACGGATGCCCGAACGTATCCGGCTCCCAGCCGTCGGTGCACATCCGGCCAAACTTCTGCCGGAAATAGCGCTGGGCATAGAGAAAGTGCCGCACGTGCGACTCGGGCGAAATCATGTTGAGGTCGCCCTCGCACCAGCGCCCGCCGACGATCTCCCACCGGCCCTCCTTGACGCGCCGCTGAATTTGCTTGAACAGCTCCAGGTGGTGCTGCTCCGTCGCCAAGTACAACGCCGCGGTGCTCTGGGAGAAAGTGAAGTCCGGGTACTCGTCCATGAACTTGAGCGCCTGCCCGAACGTCTGCGGGATGATCTGGTTCACCGTCTCGTCCCAGCTCCACAACCATTGCAGGTCGATGTGCGCGTGGCCGACCAGGTGGCCGGTGAAACGCTGCCAATACGGCTCCAGCGGCGAGAGTCGCTCGCACGCCCGTGCGAGCGACGCGCGGTACCGGTCCGCGTCCTTCGCTTCGTACGCCGCCGCGTCCTCGTCCGCCGCGGCCGCATCCAGATCCACCGGCGGCACGTTGTCCTTGTCGGCGGCGAGCTGGGCGAGCTCGCGGGCGAGCCCCAGTTGAGCGTGGAACTGGTCACGCGCCGCCCGCAGCTCGGACTCCCGCTTCGCACGATCCAGAAACTCGGCGACCGCCTTGTCGGTCAGCGTCCCGTCACGCGGCGCCGTGGAAATCCAGACGTCGCGGCTGTACCCCTCGCACAGCCGCACTGTCGGCTGCGGAGCGACACCGCGCTCATAGATGGAGTGCGCGGTTTGGCCGTCGTGTGTAACGCGGACGTTGGCGAGGAATTGAACGTACCGCCCGGGCGAATCGCCCTCGAACACCACCGTCCAGCGCTGCACCGCGCAGCCCGCCAGCGGCGACAGGTCGAAGCGGCGGTGATACCACTTGTCGCGGGCCGAATCGAGCGGCTCCGAGCCGTGCAGACGCAGGCCATCCTGGTCCTTCAAGCCGCATTCGCGCAGCGCGGACTTCGCCGGATGTCCCGGCGGCGCCTCGCACGGCCCAAGGTCCGCGTCCACCCCGCCATTGAACGACGGGTTCAGCCCCGGCAGCAGGATGTCATACTCGAGCTGGTCGCCCGCCGCGATCGTGTACGCCGCGTCCGAGATTTGGATGTACACATACCAGTTCCCCGGCCCAGCGACGATGTTCTCCGCCGACACCATCAAGCACGTGTCGGCGGCGTCGGCGCGGGTCATCGCGGCGGCGGCCAGCAGCAGGCAGCACGTGACCAGAACGCTCTGGCGTGCAAGAGCGGTTGATCTCATGGCGGACTCCAGTGTTGCAGCCCTAGAACGGCGGATACGCGACGGGGAAGCGGATCAGCATCCAGCGCTCTTCGTACTGTTTCCAATGCACCCAGCCCAAACGGTCGAGCAGCTTGATGCGCTTCTCGAACAGCTCCTTGTCCGGCTTGGAATCGGCGATCTTCTTATTGAGCAGCTTGAGCGCTCCGCCGAGCCGGCCGTGCTGCGCTTCGCGGTCGATATGGAGCATCAGGTAATCGTCGGTCGCCGTATCGACCCACTTTTGCAGCTCGGCGAAGGCCTGCTCGAAGGCGCCCCAGTCGGCCGTCTCGGCATCGTCATCCTTGTCTTCTTCCTCAGAAGCCTCTACACCCGGTCGCTCGGCCGCGCCGGCTTTCTTCGCCATGTCGAAGAGTGCCCGGGCCTTGCGGTGCAGCGCATCGACGAGGGCCGTCTTCTGCTTCTCCATCTCCTTGTGAACCTTGGCGGCCTCCTTGTCGTCCGGGTCGAGCTTGACGCCATAGTGCGCCGCGAGCTTCTCCTGGTCGATCTGGGCGATGACCTGGTCGGCGGCGGCGACGACGGCGGGCAGGTTCTCCAGCCGCTGCTTGCCGTCGGCCCGCTTGAGTTGCTCACTCAGCACCGGCAGGTAGTCCGGATAGTCGGCCAGCACCTCGGCCGCGATCTGGTCGAACAACTCGCAGTGTTCCTCGGCGTGCAGCTTGGCGAGCCGGGCCACCTTCAGGTCGCGAATCGCCTCGGCGAGCTTCTCCGCTTCGGTCTTCTCATCCTTGTCCTTGTCGTCGTCCTTGTCCTTCTTCTTGCTCTCAGCCGCGGAGTCCTTGTCCTTTTCTTTCTTGTCCTTCTCCGCGAGCTTCGGCGGGACGACGTAGGTCACGGGGAAGCCGCCCGGCCGGTGGCCTTCGCCCAGCAGCTTCGTGTCGCCGGCCTCAAACGTCACCGTGCCCAGCAGCAGGTCGCCCGCCTGGGCCGCCTTGGGCAGCTTGTCCGCCGGCGGGCCCGCCACGAAGAGCACGGCCCGCGCCCCCTTCTCCAGCGTCCGGGCGCTGAATTTCGGCTCGCCAGCGATTACGTCGTCGGGGTCGGCGAAAAAGCCCAGGTGGATCGCCGAGCCGAGCGCGTGATCCAGCATGAGCGGCATGTCCTTGAGCTTCTCGATCAACGCCGGGTCGTCGTGCCGCACGTGGAACCGCAGCACGTAGTCGCCCTTCGTGAGCTTCACCGTCTTCGGCTCGCGGTTGCCGGTCGCGACCAGCCGCTTGGCCGCGTCGAACAGCATCCAATTCATCGACTCCCACGACTCGTCATACTCCTCGATGTCCATCAGCGCGACGTGCGGCGTGACCTTCCCTTCCTCTTCCAGCTTGAAGTCGTACGTCAGCACCAGCTCGTGAATCTGACGGCCCTCCGGCAGCAGATCACGCTGCCCGCCCAGCGGCCGCAGGTCAGCCTTCGCCGGCCGCAGCATCTGCCGCAGCGTCTCGAGCGACCCCTTGGGGCCGATCCGCTCGCGGCCCACCGGCGCGGCCACGTACATGCGCGTCGTCAGCTCACCGCCCTCCAACGTGAGCTGCTCGCGGTCCGGCACGAGCCCGTGGAACGTCAGCTCGACCTCCAGCTCGGTCGGCCCCAGGCTGGACCAGAACTGGGCGAGGCACAGCTCGAGCGTGCGGTTGCCCGTCACCTTGAAGCTGCGGACCTCCTCGCCCTGCGGCCCGATCGTCACGCGCTGGTCCAGCTCGTTGTCCTTGTAGCTCACGCCCGGCAGGAGCTGCACGGCCTGCAGCCAGAACAGCCGCGCGTTATCGCTGTCGAGCCGGCGGAGATGCACGTCGGCCCAGGTGGCGCCGTCCGGCACAACGAAGAAGCGCCGCTCAATCTGCCCCGGCTCGTAACGCAGCGTCTCCTGCCACTTGTGCTCGTCCCCCTCCGGCAACGCCTGGGGGCGGATCACCGTGATCGGCAGCCGGAAGATCGGGCCGCGCTCCGGGCTCGCAGCGTCGTAGCCGTCGACCTCGGCGTAGTGCACGCCCACCGGCAGTCGGGTCGGGTCCACGCGCAGGTCGATACGGCGTCCACCGTGCATGAGCAGCAGATGGTCGGCGCATTGCACCCATTCCGCCGTGCTTTCCAGCGTGCAGCGCAGCTCGAAATCGACCTTCGCGCGGTTGTCGGCGTCCTCGTGAAAGACGGGCGTCACGGTCACACGGGCGTCAAGCGGCCGATCGACCTCGTATGGCTCCCGCAGGTAGATGCCGCGGGCGTTGTCGCGCCCGGGCACGCGGACCTCGAGTCGCAGGTCCTGGTCCGCGTACTGCACGAATTGCTTCGCGTATTCGTACGCCTTGTCGATCTGCACCAGCCCGCGCCCCAGCGCGAATACCTCGGCGCCGGGGACCGGGGCGGCGGTATTCTCGAGCGCCCGGCGAACCCGGTGCGGCGTATACGACACGCCCTCGGCCTTGAGGCCCGAGAGCAGCAGGGCGATGTTGCCGCACGCGTTGGGCGACGCCATCGACGTACCGTTCATCTGGGCGTTGCGCTGCAGGGACCAGTTGGGGACCGGCGCGATCGCGCCGCCCGGGGCGCTGAACTTGACGCCCAGGTCGCCGTCGTACGTCGGCCCGCGCGACGACCAGGTGTACTCCATCGGTGGCAGCGACTCGCGCAACGCGTACTGCATCGCCATCATCTCGGGCGAGATGTACGCGCCGATGCCGAGGAGCGCGGACGTGGTGGCCCCCGGCGCGCCGGCCGTCGAGAGCGCCGGACCCTCGTTCCCCGCGCTGCTGACGAAGATGACGCCGTGCTTGTTGACCAACTCGGAATAGATTTTCGCCAGACGGCCGCGATCCGGGTCCGCGGGCGGGCCGCCGAAGCTCATGTTGATCAGGTCGCACTTGTTCTGCAAAACGGCGATGCACCCGCGCACTTCTCCCGTTCCCGCCGAGGTCGAGCCGAGCCGGGTATCGCCGATCTTGACCGCGACCAGTTGAGCCCCGGGGGCGACGCCGTTCAGCTCCGGCTCGTCGGGGAAGTACGCCGCGACGATCCCCGCCACGTGCGTGCCGTGCGAGCCCGCGTCGCAGACGATCGACAAGAGGTCGCCGTCGTCGTAGACGTTGACCGCGTAGTTCATCAGATCCTCACGGCCGAACGTCGAGTATTGGCGTTCGAGCCGGTAGTCGGTCATCAGCTTCTCGTCGGCGAGGTCGCCGTTCTCGTTCGCGTCGAGCGCGGCCCGCCATACCGCGCCGTCGTGGAAGACGACGCAGTCGAAGATCGGCCCCGGGTCGTCGTACTTCTCCTGCAAGGCCTTGAGTTGCTCCAGCCGGGTCTCGATCTCCTCGCGCTCCTTCTTCTGTTCTTTGGGCGGGCTCGGATGCGCGGTGTCCCACTCGCTCAGCTCGCGCTCGAGCGTGGTTGCCGCGGCCCGCTGCTCCTCGTCCCACTTCTTGCGCCGTTTCTCGACCAGCCGCTTGACCAGCTCGCCGGGATAGAGCTCGTAGGCGCGTTTCAGGCCCAGGTGGTACTTGCCCGTCGGGTTGTTCCAGTCGGGGTCGATTTTCAGCTTGCGGCCCGACAGGCCGACCAGCACGCCGTCGCTGGCTTCCTTGACCGTCGACGTGTCGACATCCCCGCTGCCGGAGCCGTCGACAATGTCGATGATCTTGGGTTGGCCGTTGCTGGTCACCTGCAGGCCCGGGGCGCCGGGGTCCACGCCCGTGTCGAAGATCGCGACCACCACGCCGCGACCGTCGTAGTCCGGATGGTCGTGCAGGAACCGGGTCGCCCCGGTCTCCTCCTTGGGCAGGATGCCGTAGCCGGGAAAATCCCCGCGCTGCGGGGAACGCGCCGCCGCGCTCACACAGACGGTCACAAGCACAGCGATGACAGGGAGGTTTCTCATGCGGGCCTCGTTTAGGAAGGACGTTCGCCTACGCCCGGTCTCCGTTTGGCCGGCGCAACAGCCGATGTTACCATTGCGACCGCCCTTTTTCACGGCGTGGGGCGCACGCGGGAGGGCGAGTAATGGCGTAGGAGCATTTTGTGAAGGTTATCAACGTCTGCGGGGCCCGTCCGAACTTCATGAAGATCGCGCCGCTGATGCGCGCTTTCCGGGACCGCCCCGGGATCGAGCCCTGCCTCGTGCATACCGGGCAGCACTACGACGACACGATGAGCAAGGCGTTCTTCGACGAGCTGCACATCCCCCGGCCCGACATCAACCTCGAGGTCGGCAGCGCCTCGCACGCCGTCCAGACCGCCCTCATCATGCAGCGCTTCGAGCCCGTCGTGCTGGCGCAGAAGCCCGACGCCGTCCTGGTCGTCGGGGACGTGAACTCCACCATCGCCTGCGGGCTGGTCGCCGCCAAGCTGCTGGTGCCCCTGGTCCACGTCGAGGCCGGCCTGCGGAGCTTCGACCGCACGATGCCGGAGGAGGTCAACCGCGTCCTGACCGACGTGCTCAGCGACCTGCTCTTCGTGACCGAGCCGGCCGGCGTCCGCAATCTCGAACGCGAGGGCATCGACCCCTCGAAAATCCACGTCGTCGGAAACGTCATGATCGACACCCTCCTGGCCCACCGCGAGTTGGCCGAGAAATCCGACGTGCTCGAACGCCTCAAGCTGGCGCCGCAGACCTACGGCGTCCTGACTCTGCACCGCCCGACGAACGTCGACGACCCGCGCGTTCTGGCCGGCATCCTGGACGCACTCGAGGAGATCCAGCGCACCACGCCGCTCGTATTCCCCGTGCATCCCCGCACGCGCGGCAACCTGGAACGCACCGGGCTCGCGCCCCGCCTGCGCAACATGCCCCACATGATCCTGACCGAGCCGCTCGGCTATCTGGACTTCCTCAAGCTGATGAGCCGCGCCGCGGTCGTGCTGACCGACTCCGGCGGCATCCAGGAAGAGACCACCGTGCTCGGCGTGCCGTGCCTGACGCTGCGCGCCAACACCGAGCGGCCCATCACCGTCGAGCAGGGCACCAACCAGGTCGTCGGCATGTCCCCCACCGAGATTCTCAAGGCGTATCGGCGGATTCGCGAAGGCCGCATCCAGCCCCGCGTCCCGAGCCTGTGGGACGGCAAGGCCGCCGAGCGCATCGCGGAAATCCTGCTCCGTTGGCACGCCCAGCGCGGCACCTAGCGCCAGTCCGGCCTGCGGTAGCCGGGTGTGACTGTTCTTTGTGGGTGCGGAGAGGTCTGCGGGGTCGGCGATGAGTCTCGGCCCCGGCGGCGGATCGGGGCGCCGCATCCGAGCCGCGCGCGGCAGCGCGCGAAGCTGGCGGCAGGGCGGCAGCGCCCGGTAGGTCGCACACGAACGCGACCTGCCGCACGGTGATGCGGGCGCGCAGGGGGAGCGCGGAAGGCGGCCAGAACCGGCTATTCCGGCAGAAAGCGCG
>CAIWOY010000223.1 GCA_903914415.1 uncultured Phycisphaerales bacterium
TACAAACATCCTCGCTACTTCGCGCCGCACCGCGACCGCCGAGCTGCTCTGGCTGGCCGCGCCGCTCGTCCTCGTCACCACCTCGCGCATGCTGATGGGCTTTATCGACGTGACCATGGTTTCGCGCCTCGGCACCGACGCCCTCGCGGCCATCCTGCCCGCCGCGCTCATGATGTGGGCCTTCATTTGCATCGGCGCCGGCACGGGCACCAGCGTCCAGACCTTCGCCTCGCAGGCCGACGGCCGCGGCGAGCCGGAACGCGGCGCCGCCTACGCCTGGCAAATGGTCTACCTCGGATTGGCCTTCGTCCCGGTGGCCTACGCCGGCACGCGCCTGGTTCCGGTGCTGTACGAGTGGCTCGGGACCGTCACGAACTCGCCTGCGGCGGTCCGCGACCTCGAGATCACTTATACCCATATCGCCGTGTGGTCGATGGTGCCGGCCGCCATCGCCGCCGGGTTCGAAGGCTTCTTTAACGGCCTCCAACGGCCGCGCGTCACCCTGGTCGCGGTCGTGGTCTCGCTCGCGACCATCACGATCGGCAACTACCTGCTGATCTGGGGCCACTTTGGCTTCCCGCGCATGGGCATCGCCGGCTCGGCGCTGGCCACGGTGCTCGCCTGGTGGGCACGCGTGCTCGTGCTGTTCGCCGTGTTCTGCTCGCCGCGCTGCAACCGCCGGTATCACACGCGCCGCGCGTTCGCGCTGGACTGGCACAAGTGCCTGGACATCCTGCACGTGGGCGGACCGACCGCGACGGCCTGGCTGATCGACATCAGCTCGTGGCTCGTCTTCCTGAGCGTCATCGTCCCGTGGTTCGGCAAGAACTCGATGGCCGCGACCAACATCGCCCTGCAATACACGCACCTGGCCTTCATGCCGGCGATCGGCGTCGGCATGGCCCTCTGCAGCCAGGTCGGTTTCGCGGTCGGCGCCGGCCGGCCCGACGAGGCGGTCCGCCGCACGCACATTGCTCTGGGGCTGACGATGGCCTACATGGGCCTGATCGGCCTGCTGCTGTTCGCCTTCCGCGCTCCGCTCATGTGGTGGTTCACGCGCGACGCCGCCGTCGCCGCCATCGGCGTCGGCATCATGGGCTGGGTCGCCGCCTACCAGATCTTCGACGCGATGAGCATTACGTTCATCTCGTCCCTGCGCGGTGCCGGCGACACCCGCACCCCCGCCGTCCTCAACGGCCTCTGCTGCTGGGGCATCTTCATCGGCGGCGGATACGTGCTCGCCCACTACCGGCCGCAATGGGGCATCCACGGCCCCTGGCTGATGGCCGTGACCTACCTGACGGTCCTCGGCCTGCTGCTGCTCTGGCGCTACCGCGTCGGCGGCTGGCGGAAGATCCGCCTGTTCGACGGCCAACAAGCCGCGCCGGCCCCCGCCGAAGTCCCCGCCATCGCCCCGGCCGGAACCGCAGCGGAGTAGCCAGCCCGGCCCGCCGCAAGTATTCTGTGGCGTTTCGGCGACACGCCGTTGCCACGTTGCCCGCGGCGAAGTCGGGGCGGCGCCAGTTGACCCTTGCGGCGGCCGTGGAAAACGCCTTGGCCTTCTACGGCCGGCGGGGGCGCCGAAGGTGTCCGGGAATTCGAAATTGCGCAACCCATTGAAAACACGCGGTTTGCGGCGCAACGCGGCAAGGACGTTGACGCCGTCGAAACGCCGAGTCGCGGCAGCGAGCAGATTGCCACGGTTCCCGACTCCTCGTCCACCGAATTCCCGGACAGCCTCGTGAAAGAAGGTCAGTTGTTGCTGGCCATGCGTTTCATCGTCGGTGGCGTCGAGGTCGAGGGTGAGCTGGGCCGGGAGCTGGCCGCCGTGCTTGTGCCGCAGCCGTTCGACCCCGGTCACCGTCAGGAATTCGACCCGGCGTTCGAGGGCGAAGGGATCGACCCCGTTTTCGAAGCGCGCGAGGGTGGGCTGGCGGGCGCGGGGGCCGTCGTCCGGAACGCGGCCGGCCACGAGCTGGAA
>CAIWOY010000224.1 GCA_903914415.1 uncultured Phycisphaerales bacterium
GCGTCGCGGTCACCGGCCCGGCGTCCGCGGGCTCCAAGGGCGACCGCGGCTTCGCGGACGTGTGGTGGCGCGGCAAGTTCGCGTGGGAATACAAGCGGAAAGACAAGTACAAGGACCTGACCGAAGCCTACCGCCAGCTCTGCCAGTACCGCGAAGCCCTCGTCAACCCGCCGCTCCTCATCGTCAGCGACATCGCGCGGACGGAGATTCACACCAACTTCACCGACACGCCGACGGTGGTCCACACCGTCCTGCTCGCCGAGCTGGCCCAGCCGGCCAAGCTCGACCTGCTCCGGCGCGTCTTCACCGACCCGCAGTCCTTCAAGCCCGGCCTGACCACCTCGAAGCTCACCGAGAACGCCGCCGCCGAGTTCGCCAAGATCGCCGACCAGCTCCGCCAGCGCCAGCACGACCCGCACACGGCGGCCCACTTCCTGATGAAGTGCATGTTCTGCCTCTTTGCCGAGGACGTGAAGCTGCTCCCCGACCGCCTGTTCTCGCGTCTGTTGGGCCGCTACAAGGGCCAGGCGGATAAGCTGACGCCCCGCCTCACCGACCTGTTCGCCACCATGGGCCGCGGCGGCGACTTCGGCACCGACGAGATCGCGTATTTCAACGGCGGCCTGTTCGACGACGCGCCCGCGCTACCGCTGAGTTCCATCGAGATCAACGCCATGCTCGTCGCCGGCCAGTTCGACTGGGGCGCCGTCGAGCCGGCGATCTTTGGCACGCTGTTCGAGCGCAGCCTCGACCCCACCAAGCGCGCCCAGATCGGCGCCCACTACACCAGCCGCGAAGACATCATGCTCATCGTCGAGCCGGTCGTCATGGCGCCGCTCCGCCGGGAATGGACCGCGGTCAAGCAGCAAGTCGAGAAGCTGCTCGCCAAACGCCGCGCCGCGGCCGACAAAGCCGCCCGGACGCGCGCCGACAAGGCCATCGGCAAGGCCATCGAGGAGTTTCACCACCGCTTAGCGACGATCCGCGTTCTCGACCCCGCCTGCGGCTCCGGCAACTTCCTCTACGTCGCGATCCAGCAACTCTTGAGCCTCGAAAAAGAGGTCGTCGTCTACGCCGCCCGCCCCGACATCGGCCTGGGCCTGTTCCCGCGCGTGCGCCCGACGCAATTGCACGGCATCGAGCTCAATCCATACGCGGCGGAACTCGCCCAGGTCGTCATCTGGATCGGCTACCTCCAGTGGATGCGCGAGAACGGCTTCGTCGCGCCGAAAGACCCGATCCTGGCGCCGCTCAAGACGATCGAGTGCCGCGACGCGATCTTAGACCTGACGATCCCGACGAAGCCGCAGCCCGCGACCTGGCCAGAGGCGGATTTCATCATCGGCAACCCGCCGTTTCTCGGCGGGAACCTGATTCGGCAGGGCCTTGGCGATCAGTACGTCGATGCACTCTTCGGGGCATACGACGTGCCGAGTTTCAGCGACCTCTGTTGCTATTGGTACGAACAGGCGCGCCGCCGTGTCGCCGAGCGCCCAACCGCGCGAGTCGGGCTCTTGGCCACCCAGGCAATCCGCGGCGGTGTCAATCGCGAAGTGCTCGCCCGCGTCAAGCAGAGCGCCGACATCTTCATGGCGTGGTCTGACCGCAACTGGATCCTCGACGGGGCTGCAGTCCACGTGTCGATGGTCGGTTTCGGCGCCGCCGAGGATTGTCCAAAGACTCTCGACGGAAAACCGGTCGGCGAAATAAACGCCGACCTGTCGAGCGGTACCGACTTCACACGCGCTGCTCCCCTGTGCGAAAACCTCAACATCCAGCACGAGGGCGACAAGAAAGGGGGGCTGTTCGAGATCGACTGGTCCACGGCGCGCTCGATTCTGGCCAGCCCAAATGTCGCGGACTCTTCGTCGCTGGCCGTTTGCCGCCCGTGGTTCAACGGGGCGGAGGTCAACAGCAGGCTCGAGGGCAACTGGATACTGGATTTCCCGCCAGGGACGCCGCTTGAGGACGCCGCCAAGTACCCGGAAGCCTTCGCGCACATCGAGAGGCATGTTGGCACAAAGTACCGCGATACGCGCCGAGCGTGGTGGATACATGAGCGCCCACGTCCAGCTATGAGGGGCGCGATATCCGCTGTTCCGCGCTATGCCGTGACGACGCGCCACGCAAAACACAGGCTCTTTGCATGGATGCCGAGCGACTATCTGCCGGACTCCGCAGTGATCGTCTTCGCGCGCGCCGACGACTACTTCTTCGGCGTCCTGCACAGCTCCGTGCACGAGCTGTGGGCGCGCCGGAAGGGGACTCAGCTTCGCGAGGTGGAGTCGGGCTTCCGTTACACGCCGACGACCTGTTTTGAGACGTTTCCGCTGCCGTGGCCGCCGGGGAAGGAACCTGTCGCGGGCGAGTCAGGTGCTGACCTGCACGCACGTATCAGCGACGCCGCCCGCGAGCTGAACGAGCAGCGCGAACGCTGGCTCAACCCGCCCGAGTGGATTGAGGATTGGGGCCGCGTGATCGACGGCCGCGACAAGTTCGCGGACGCGCCGCCGGAGGCCCGCCCCCTCCTGCGCTGGTCCGCGATCATGGCGGAAGCCGCCCGCGACCCGCGCTTCAAGAAACGCACCCTCACCCACCTCTACAACGAGCGCCCCACCTGGCTCAAGCTCGCCCACGACAAGCTCGACCGTGCCGTGCTCGCGGCGTACAGCGCCGTTGACCCCGAAGGCGGCTGGTCCGA
>CAIWOY010000225.1 GCA_903914415.1 uncultured Phycisphaerales bacterium
CCCGGCGCCAATCCGGACGTCGATCCGGCGTGCACGTACCCGCCTTTCTGCGGCACCAGCGACCCATTTACGTCCACTACCGGCTACCTGGCCGCTACGCAGGGCAGTAGTGGCACGACGCAGGCGGCTGCTGCGGCGCCCGCGGTATCGACGTCATCGACGAGCAGCTCTTCTACCGGCCAGCCTTAGCCGCCCGCCGCCGCGGATCACAAGGTTCTCGGCGCACCACACGCGCCATGCAGGTATTGCGCGCCCGTAATGGCCATCCCCGCCGCCGCTTTTCTTGCTCGCCCGGCGTGCAGCGCGCCTAATACTGATCCGATGGACGTGGCCTTGTTCATCACGTGCCTGTCGGACACCTTCTACCCACGCGCCGGCGACGCGCTCGTCCGCGTGCTGCGCCACTTCGGCTGTCGCGTGCACTTTCCCGTGGGTCAGACCTGTTGCGGGCAGCCGGCTTTCAACAGCGGGTTTCACCGCGCGGCCGCCGTCCTGATTCGGCGCATGGCGGCGGTGTTCGAGCCGTTTGCGCACGTCGTCACGCCGTCGGCGTCCTGCGCCGCGCTGGTCAAGCAGCACGGCCCGCCGTTGCTGGCCGACGATCCGGGGGCGCACGCGGCGTCCGTGCGGCTGGCCGAGAAGACCTGGGAATTCTGCACTTTCCTGCGCGACCGGCTGAACGTGGACATCGCCGCCCACCTGAAGGCCCGTGAGCCGGTGACCTTTCACTATCCGTGCCACGCCCGCTCGATCTACAGTCTGGACGACCTGCGGACCTGGCTGTCCGGCCTGGAGGTCCGTCCGCCCGCCCGCACGGACCTGTGCTGCGGCTTCGGCGGCCTGTTCGCGGTGGAGTTTCCGGAGCTCAGCGCGGCGATGCTGGGCGACAAGCTGGATGAGCTGGCGGCAACGGGCGCCAGGCTCGTGATCTGTAACGAGTCGGCTTGCGCGCTCCAGATGGCCGGGGGCGCGCATCGCCGGGGGCTGCCGCTCCGTTTCAAGCACCTCGCCGAGGTCCTGGCCGAATCGCTCGGCCTGATGGAGGCCGCGACATGAGCCTCGCCCGGGACCTGCGGGCACGCATCGCGGCCGCGACCACGGACCGCCGGGTGGTCAACGCCGTGCACCTTGCGGCGTGGCGGAAGGTCGATGCACGGGCCGAGTCGTTCGCGAAGCTCCCGCATGTGGAAGCGCTGCGGGACAAGGCCGCGCAGATCCGCCAGCACGTGATCGAGAACCTGCCGCGGTACCTGGAGTGCTTCGTCGCGCGGGCCACGGCCCTCGGGGCCCAGGTGCACTTTGCGCCGGACGGCGTGGCGGCGTGCCGGATCATCGCGCAGATTGCCGCCGCACGTAGCCTGTCGCTCGCGGTCAAGGGCAAGAGCATGACCAGCGAGGAGATCGGGCTCAACGCGGCCCTGGAGGCCGCCGGCGTCCGCGTCGTCGAGACGGACCTCGGCGAATTCATCGTCCAGATCGACCACGACCGGCCCAGCCACATCATCACGCCGATCATCCACAAGGACCGCCGGCAGGTGGCCCGCGCGATGGCGCGCGAGCTGGGGTGCCCGTACACCGAGGACCCCGCGGAGCTGACGCAGATCGCGCGGCGGCACCTGCGCGACATCTTCCGCCGCTGCGACCTCGGCATCACCGGCGTGAATCTCGGTGTTGCCGAGACGGGCACGCTCTGCCTGATTACGAACGAGGGCAACGGCCGCATGACCATCACGCGGCCGCGCGTGCACGTGGCGCTGCTGGGGATCGACAAGATCGTTCCGCGGCTGACCGATCTGCCGGTTTTCCTGAAATTGCTGGCCCGTTCGAGCACCGGCCAACCGATGGGTGCGTACACGACGCTGATCAACGGCCCCAAGCGCCCGGATGATCCGGACGGGCCAGGGGAGCTGCACGTCGTACTGCTCGACAACGGCCGCAGCGACATTCTGACCGGCCCGCTGCGCGAGGTGCTGCGCTGTGTGCGGTGCGGGGCGTGTCTCAACGCCTGCCCGGCCTATCGCAACATCGGCGGGCATGCCTACAGCAGCGTCTACCCGGGCCCGATCGGCAGCCTGCTCTCGCCGCTGCTCTACGGGCACGCCTACGACGACCTGGCGCGCGTCTCCAGCCTCTGCGGGGCGTGCCGGCTCGCCTGCCCCGTGCAGATCGACATCCCGGAGCTGCTGGTGCGACTGCGGGCGCTCGCTAGCGCGCGGCAGCCGCGCGCCAAACGCGCGCTGCTGCGCCTCTGGCAATGGGCCATGCAGAACCCCTGGGCCTATCGCCTCGGACAGCGGCTCATGCGGTGGTTCCTGCCGGACGACGGCGACGGCTGGACGCGGCACGGCCCCGGTCTGCTGAGAGCCTGGACGGACACCCGCGATCTGCCCTGCCCGGCCGTGCGGAGCTTTCGCAGCATCTGGGAAAACGAGCTACGCGATGAGCACTGACCCGCAACCTCCCTCGACGGCAGCGCAGGCCGCGGGCGGCGCCGGCCCGCTCGACGCCTTCCTGCATGCGTTGCGGCGGCGCACCGAAGCCGCCCCGCGCCCGACGCCGCTGCCGGATCAGTCCAACACGGCGCTGCGCGCGGTTCGGCCCGCTGAAGAACTGGTCGCGCGATTCGCGGCGGAGGCGATCGCGGCGGGCTGCGTGGTGCACCGCGTGACCGAGGCGAACTGGCTCGCGACGGTGAAGGACATCGTGGCCAGCCTGTCCGCCAGGCTGGTGCTGGTGCAGCCCCAGTCCGGTACCGCACTGACGGCGGAGCGCGCTGCGGCGCTGGGGAACGCCCTGGGGACCGCGGGCTGTTCGGCGGTCAGCAAGTGGGACGACGACACGCTGTTCAACTGCGACGCCGCCGTAACGGGGATTGTCGCGGCGATCGCGGAGACCGGGACTCTGGTCTGCGTCTCGGGGCCGGCGGTGGCACGCGGCGCGTCGCTGATCCCGCCCGTGCACATCGCCCTGCTCGACCGGACGCAGATCGTCGGCGACCTGTTCGACTACTTCGACCGGCTCGCGAGCACCGGGTTGCCGGCGAACATCAACCTGATCACCGGCCCCAGCAAAACCGCCGACATCGAGGGCATCCTGATCACCGGCGTCCACGGCCCCGGCGTCGTCCACGTCCTGCTGCTCGAATAGCGGTCCACAGAAGCAGTAGCGTCGGCCCTCCCGGCGCGCCGGGACCGACGTAGGCCGCCACGGAATCTCCGCCGCGCGCAAAGTTCGCGGATCAACTTAGTGCAGGGGACGGCCGCGACCCTCAGCGCGACCGCGTCTATGAACCGACGTGCAGCCGCCGCAGCACGCTCAGCCGGCGCTGGGCCCGCTCGTACGCCAGCCACGTGTCGGGTTCGACACCGCGGTGCTCTTCGACCGCCCGCTCGGCCGTGGCGATCATCTCGGCGTTGATGTTTTCCGCGGGCACGGCCTGCGTGGTCAGAACGGTGACGTGGTTGTCGAGGACCTGGGCGAAGCCGCCGTCGATGAACATCCGCCAGGTCTGCCCGCCATGCGTGTAGCGGCACTGGCCGATGCCCAGCTCGCACAGCAGTGGCGCCCGGCCGCTGAGGACGCCCAGCTCGCCGTCGTGCATGGGGATGACGACCTCGTCAGCGGCGGTCTCGAGCACCTTGCGCTCGGGCGTGATCACGACCAGCTCAATCGGTTTCGCAGCGGCCATACGAACGTCTTGTATGCCGCTACCGCGGTCTGGTCAAGCGCGCGGCGGCGCGGGCACGCCGGAACCGCCCACCGCGGGAAAGGCCGTGCCGCATTCCGGGCAGCGGGGCTCGGGCAGGCCGGCCAGGTTGTAGCCGCAGTGCAGGCACTGTCCGCGTTTGCGGCGGCGCCGGCGTCAGCTCCGCGGACACGCGGCAAGAACTTGCCCGCCAGGCTGGTCGCTCGTGGGCCGCGCCGTGACGCACTCTTGGTCCGCCGCGCGCAGCCTGACGCGGTTGCATGGAGGCTCCCGCCACCGACTCGCTGGCGGATGGGGCATTCGCGCCGTAAACTAGCGACGGTGGGACGGCCCACTGATCACCTCGCGGGTACATGTAAAGGGAGCGCGCAGTCATGGCCGTGGACAAAGCGATACAGGCTCAACTGCAACGCTTCGCGAACGCCTTCAGGGACGCGCGCGATCGCGGGGCAAACGAGGCCGATACGGTGATGTTCGTTATCAAGTTCTTCGAAGAGGTCCTTGGATACGATAGCCTCAAAGGCGAAATCTCCAAGGAACTTGCCATCAAGGACCGCTATTGTGATCTTGCGCTCAAGCTGGACGGCACGGTGCGCGTGCTCGTCGAATGCAAGGCTGCGAGTAGCCGAGCGCTCCAGGAGAAGCACATCGAGCAGGCGGAGAATTACGCCTCCCGGGCAGGGCTCCGCTGGGTCGTGCTCACGAACGGGGTAGCTTGGCGGCTTTACCACCTCAGCTTTGCGGAAACCGAGGGGATTGCCCATGACCTCGCCTTCGAGGCGAACTTAGTCGACGAAACGCCGACGAACGCGGAGGCTCTGTGGGACAAGCTCGCCCTACTCAGTCGTGAGTCCGTTCTGGAGGATCGGCTCGACGCCTACTGGTCGCAGAAGAAGGCGCTTAGCCCTGCTGCGGTCGTGCGCGTCCTGTTTACCGAGGACGTCCTGACCGTTATTCGTCGAGAGCTCAACCGTACCGCCCCTGCGCGCCTCGAGATCCAGGATGTGTTCGATGCCATCCGGGACGTGCTGTCAAAGGACGCGTTGATGGAGGCCGGCGACATTGCGATTACCCGAAGTCGCAAACGACGCCATCGGCGAAAGGCCACCGGGATTGACGCTGCGGCGGGGCAGCCCACCATCGAGGAGGTCGAAGAGGAGGAAGGGGACGTGCCCGACGGGGGAACGACCGGCGTTGATCTCGCGCCCTCGGCGCCGCCCACGCCGCGGGCGACGATGCCCCCGTAGTTGACGCGTTTGCTGTACAGCGGTCCCCAGCGCAGTTCGCCGGCGCCGGGCGTCCTGGCGTTGGGCGGCGCGACGTAGACCACCGTTAACGCGGCCCCTTGCGCCGTGAGGGTTTGAATCAGGCAGAGCACGTCCTTAACCGACCGGGAGACACGCGAGAGGTCCGTAACGATGATGCGTGAGCAGCGCCCGTCCTCGCAGTCCTGGAGCAGCGCTTGTAACTGCGGGCGGCGTGTGGTCCGTCCGGGGGCGTACTCCTCATACCACGCCGGTTTGATTCTGTGGGCAGCGCTGCAGGTTTGTAGCTCCGTCCGTTGCGAGTCGGCACGTTGACGGCAGCGTCCGTCCGCGTCCCTGCGGCTGCTGACTCTGAGGTAGGCTGCTACGCAAGTCGTCATGGCCTCACGCTCCGAGCCCGAGCTTGCTCTTGATGTAGTCGGTTGCGACCGCGGAGATTATTGAGATCGAAACGGAGCTAAAGACGGAGACCTTGCTCTTGACGTGCTTCCATACGGTATCATCGCGAACCTTGTCGAGAAACTCGCACCCATTCCACGACAACTGCGGCTTTACGAGCATTACTTCGCCGGTTGCCGCGTGCATTACCGTCGACGTCTCGCCCACGGAAGTGCGCGGCAGTAGAAAGCCGGCATCGTGCAGCAGCTCGAAGTGGTAACCCACGGCTGTGGGGTCCTCACGTTCAATGCTGCTGGCCTCAAGCCTCAGTGCGTCCGAGTTTTCCACGACCAGCAGAAGTTTGCGAATCAGGTCCATATCTCGTTTCATGCCTTTGCCCCTTTCTGTGGCCTACTGGAGGCCTTTTTCGGCGCCCTGTCAACGGGCGGGGAGGAATGCGCTTCAATCGCGGCGCAGGCGGCGCGGACCATCTCGGGGGCACGTCGGACATAACGGACCTTAGCGCGTGTCCGAGGCCCCGGGGGGAATCTGCGCGGTTACAGGGTCTGCGCTCCCTCGGATTGCTGCCGTATACGCGCCGCCCCAGATACCGCGGCGTGCGCCGCGCGGCATGGTCCCCACTTCACGTTCGTCATCGCCCCGGCTCCAGGCGCGGACTCCATACGCTCCGACGACCCTGCGTCCCATTATACCGCCGCCCTCCGCCCCGGGTGCGTCTCCCGCGCGCCCGTACGGGCGAAGTTGCACTTCGTCTCACCGCCCCCGCCCCGCCGCCTCGCCCCCTAAGCGCGCCTGCTCTATACTGCCCCGCATCCGCCGACGACGCCGAAATCCGCATCGTCGAGGAGGCGACGCGATGAAGATCACGCTGCATCCGCATGCCGAGGCACGCCTCGCCGAGCGCGGCGCCACCGCGGACGAGGTCCGGGCCACCGTCGAAGGCGGCGAACGCTTCCCCGCCAAGTTCGGACGCGTTGGGTTTCGCCGGAATTTCACGTATAATGGTATGTGGCGTGGCCGAGCCTACGCCACCAAGCAGGTGGAAGCGATTGCCGTGCCGGAAGACGGCTGGCTGGTCATTACCGTGCTGGTCCGCTTCTTTTGAGGAGGCACGCCCGTGAGACTCACCTACGATCCGCGCTACAACGTGGCGTACATCCACCTGCGCGACAAGTCCGCCGAGGTCGAAACCATCCGGATCAGCGACGAGCTGAACGTGGAC
>CAIWOY010000226.1 GCA_903914415.1 uncultured Phycisphaerales bacterium
ATCACGCCATCCTCCAGAACCGACCGGCCTTCAAAACAGGCCCAATCCTAGCATTCCTAGCCCGCGGCGCCAAGCGACTTTTGCAACGGACTGCTAAGGCGTGGTTGACTACCGTGCGTTCAAGACACAGGCGGAGGACAACCGGGCTCCAGCAATTGCCTGCGCCGCGTCAGCACTGCACAGTTTCTCGGAGTGGCGTCAGGACCCGATTTCGGCCGGTTTTCTTGGCTTGGTAGAGCATCCGATCGGCGGCTTCGAGTAGTTGTGCTGCGGAGGACTCTTCGGTCGGAACCGCCGTGGCGACCCCACCGCTTATGGTGACATGTTGTGCGACGGTTGAGTCTGCGTGGGGGATTCCCAGCGCGCTGACCGCGTCGCGGAACTTGTCCGCCAGCAAGGCGGCGCCAGCGGCGTCTGTATCCGGCAGCACGCAGACGAACTCCTCGCCGCCGTACCGCGCCACAAGGTCAGCCGGGCGGCGGCTGACGCTGGCCAAGGCCAACGCGACGCCACGAAGGCAGTCATCGCCGGCGGCGTGTCCGTAGCGGTCGTTGAAGCGTTTGAAGAAATCGATGTCAGTCAAACAAACGGACAGGGGGCTGTGGCTGCGGCGGCCGCGGAGCCATTCCTGGGCTAGGAACTCATCGAGGCGGCGCCGGTTGGCGATGCCCGTCAGGCCGTCCCGAGCCGAGAGGTCTTCGAGTATGTCGCGGTAGCGCTTCAGTTGAAGGTGATTGCGCACGCGCGCCTGGACGATGGGGGCACTGATGGGCTTGGAAATGTAGTCGATGGCGCCGACCTCCAAGCCGCGGGCCTCGTCGGCCTCCTCGCTGAGGGCGGTGATGAAGATCACGGGGACGTTACGCGTCTGGGGATTGGCTTTGAGTTGCTTGCAGACCTCGTAGCCGTCCATAGCGGGCATCATGATGTCCAGCAGGATCAGGTCGGGGATCTGGCGGGCGACGAGGTCGAGGGCTTGGCGACCGCTGGTCGCAAACAGGACTTCGTACTCGGCCCCGAGAACGGAACTGAGGATCTCGATGTTGGCCGGAGTGTCGTCAACGATGAGGACGGTCTGAGGGGCAGAGAGCGCCGAATCCATGGCGGCTCCTCGCTATGGCAGGGCCACGCTGAGCTCTTCCGTGAGGGCGGTCACGGCCGCCTGGGCACCTTTGAAATCCAACTTGTTCACGCAGCTTTCGAGTTGCGCCAGGAGTTCTGCAACCCCCGCGGCGGCCAGTAGATCGTGCAACGGCCCGAGGTGTTCCTTTGCTCCGAGGCTGTTTTTCTTCAGCAAGCCGTCGAGTTCAGCGAGGGCCTGCGTGACGCGGGGGAGGTCGAGTGCGGCGCGATTGGGCGCCGGCGCGGCGAGCGGCGACGACGACGGCGGGGCGGGGATACCGGAGAGGACGGTCTGCAGGCGTGTATGCAGATCGTCAAGCAACGCGCCCAGATGGTCCTGCTCGGATTCTCGGATCGCGGCATCGACGGCCGTGGCGGCGGCGAAGACGTCCGTCGCGGCGAGGTTGCCCGCCACGCCTTTGAGCGTATGGGCGGTGCGCTGCGCCAGTTCGATATCGTTGTCGGCGAGGGCAGCGCGGATCTTGGCGACGACTTCGCCGAAGTCCCGCTGGAAGTCACGCAGCAGCTTGACGAGCAGTGGCCGGTTACCGCCGAGTTTTCGCAGCGCGGCATCGAGATCAACGCCGGGCACTGCGACTGGAAAGTCTCCGAGGGGCTCGGACACGGCGCGGGAACGGGGCCAGGGCTTGGCCCGGCGGCTCGGGTCGGGCTTGATCCAGCGGGCGAGCATGGCCAGGAGCTGCTCCGGATCGACCGGTTTGGGCAGATGGTCGTTCATGCCGGCGGCCAGGCATTTTGGGTGCTCAGATTCCAAAGCGTGGGCAGTCAGCGCGACAATCGGCAGTTGCTCAGGTCCGAACCGCTCGCGCACCCGGCGCGTGGCCTCGTAGCCGTCCATCTCAGGCATCTGCAAGTCCATGAGGACCACGTCGAATGCGGTCTGGCCGGTCAGGACGGCCTCCACGGCCTCGCGGCCGTTAGCGGTGATCTGCACGATGAGGCCGAGACCTGTGAGGAGTTCGCGGGCGACCTGTTGGTTGATCGCGTTGTCCTCCACGAGCAGCACGCGGGCGCCGCGGATGGCCACAGCGGCCGCCAGGTCGCAGGAAGGCGACGTGGCGGGGATCGGCGGTGCGATGGACTTGCTGGTAAAGACCTCCATGATGGCATCGAACAACTGGGAACCGGTGACGGGCTTGGTGAGCAACTTGTCTAGGCCGAGGTCCTCGGCCTGGCACCTGATCTCTTCGATGCCGTAGGCGGTGACCATGAAGATGGTCGGCATCTTGGGCAAACGCCGATTGCTCTTGATACGGCGCGCCGTCTCGACGCCGTCGAGGCCGGGCATCTTCCAATCCAGGAGGATCAAGTCGTAGAAACGTTCGTGTGCCTGTGCCGCACGTTCCAGCTCCGCCAGCGCGGCCTCGCCGGACGCGACCGCCGTGACCTGAAAGGTGAGCGAGAGCAAGGTGTCGCTCAGGATCTCGCGGGCCGAGGCACTGTCGTCAACGACCAGGGCCTTCATGTTGCGCAGGTCAACTGGGACGACCGGCGCTTGGGGAGCGCCGAGTGCCTGGAGGCCGAAGGGGATCGTGAAGGCAAAAGTGCTGCCGCGTCCCGGCGTGCTCTCGACATCGATCTGGCCACCCATGAGTTCCACGAGCTGCTTGCTGATCGTCAGGCCCAGGCCCGTGCCGCCGTACTTGCGCGTGGTCGAGCCGTCGGCCTGGGTGAAGGGACGGAAAAGCCTGGAGCGCTGCTCTTCGGTCAGGCCGATACCGGTGTCGCGCACGGAGAACTTGAGGACGGCCTGTTCGTCGTCCTGGCCGATCAGTACGACCGCGATGACGATTTCGCCACGCTCGGTGAACTTGACGGCATTCGTGGCGAGGTTGGCGAGGACCTGCCCCAGCCGCAGTGGATCGCCCACCAGCGCCAGCGGCACATTCGGCGGCCGGGACACACAGAGTTCGAGGCCTTTCTCCTGGGCCTGGAGGGTCACCAGGGTTGACACGCGTTCGAGAACCTGGTCGAGATGGAAGGTGGTCGACTCCAGCTTGAGCTTGCTGGCTTCGATCTTGGACAGATCCAGAATGTCGTTGATGATGCCCAGCAGCGCGTGCGCCGAGGACTGGATCTTCGTCACGTAATCGCGCTGCTTGGGGTCCAGGTCGGTTTTCAGGGCCAGGTGGCTCAGGCCGATGATGCCGTTCATCGGCGTGCGAATCTCGTGGCTCATGTTGGCCAGGAACTCGCTCTTGGCCTGGGTGGCGGCCTCGGCCTGCACCGCCATCTGTTCGGCCCGCGCGCTAACTTGTTGCAGTTGCTCGTTGGCTTGCTCCAAGTCGGCTTTCGACAGGCGTAGCGCGTCCTCCGCCGCGGCCTGCTGGACGACAAGCGCCACGGTGCTCCCGAGTCCGTCCAGCGTGGCGTCTTCGTCGGCGGAGAGCGGATGTTTGGCGAACAGGGCCAGAACGCCCAGGGTGTCTCCCTTGGGCGCGCGGAGCCGGTAGCCCGCGAACGACACCAGTCCCAGCTCGCGGGCCCAGTCGTGATTGTGAACGCGCGGATCATTCTGCACGTCGTTGGTGAGAAACCCGCGCTCCTCGTCCGATGCGACGCGCCCGATTTTGTAACACCCGAACGGCACGCGGCGGTGGCCTGGGCCGTCTATGTGGGTGTAGCGGCCGGAACTCGCCAGCAGGTGCAGACACCGGTCACGGTACCGGCAGACGTGCGGCCCTTCGTGCACCTCGGCATGGAGGCAGCCGCGCTCGCAGAGGTCTCCGGGGCGTATCAGCCAGATGCGGCAGAAATCGGCCTCGAACAGGCGGACGATGCCGTCGGTGACACTCTTGAGTTTGGCCTCGAGCGGGGCCGGCGCCAGAAGCAACTGGCGGAGGTGGCTGATGCCTTGCTGCCGCAGGAGCAGTTGCTC
>CAIWOY010000227.1 GCA_903914415.1 uncultured Phycisphaerales bacterium
GTGAGCACCGGCCGACAAGCGGTGGAAGAGGCTCTCAAGGGGGAGTACGACCTGATTCTCATGGACTGCCAGATGCCGGAGATGGACGGCTTCGAGGCCACACGGGCCATCCGGAAGCACGAGCGTGAAGCAGGCCTTCCGCGCGACCGGCAGGATCGACTGCCGATCATCGCGCTGACCGCCAATGCGATCAGGGGCGACCGGGAGCTGTGCCTTGAGGCCGGTATGGATGATTACCTCGCCAAACCCCTCGAACCGAGGCGCCTGATGGAGATGCTCGGTCGTTACCTGCCCAAGCACGGTGCCGTCGGCACCGCGGCGGGGCCTCAGGAACCTGCAGGCCATGAGCCGTCGGCGACCGAAGCGGTCACGGAAGACCGCAAGGGCCAATCGGCAGCCGTCGCGCCGCCGTTCGACGTCGAGACGCTGCTCAAGCGCTGGGGAATGGACCGAGCATTCGTGACAAACCTGATTGGCATGTTCCAGAAGAAGGCACTGGCCGATTTCGAGCAGCTCGAGCGCGACGTTGCCGCCGGGGCTGTCGAAGAAGCCACGCGCCGGGCGCACAGCCTCAAGGGGGCCGCCAGCTACGTGGCCGCCAGCCGCGTGCATGAGCTGGCGGCGCGTTTGGAGAGCCTGGGGCGAGCCGGGAGCCTGAGCGGGGCCGAGTCCTGCGTTGACGAGCTGCGAACCGAGTTGAAGCGCTGTAGCGAGTATGCTCCTGGCGTATCGCACGGTGTGAATCAGCCGCGTGCGCTCGCGCCGGACGCGCCACTGTAGGTGTTCCATTAAGATCCTGGTCGTGGACGACGATGACCTCGCGCTGAGAATCCTGAGCCACGCCTTCATGCGGGCGGGCCACGAGCCCATCCGGATGGGCAACGCGGGCTGGTGCCAGAAAGGGCTGTACGATGAAGGTCCTTATTGTGGACGATGATGAAGTTGCGCTGGAAGTCCTCGGGCATGCACTGCAGCGCGCGGGTCACGAGCCTGTGGTAGCACGCGATGGCCAGGAGGCCCTGACGATCCTCGAGCAGGATTCCTGCCGCATGGTCATCTCGGATTGGGAGATGCCGGGGATGGACGGCGTCGAGCTGTGCCGGAGGATTCGGGCGGCGGAGTCACCCGGATACATATATGTGATTCTGCTGACAGGCCGCGACGACATACAAGATGTCGTCGAAGGCTTGACGGCCGGCGCCGACGACTTCATGACCAAGCCCTTTCACCCCGAGGAACTCCGGGTCCGCATTCGGGCCGGCGAGCGCATCTTGTCCCTGGAGACCCGCGAAGTCGCCATTTTCGCCATGGCGAAGCTGGCCGAATCCCGCGATCCCGAAACGGGTGAGCACCTCGAACGAATGCGCAACTACTCGCGGATTCTGGCCCAGCACCTGGCAACCAGGCGCGAGTTCGCGGGCATCGTGGACGAGGAGTACGTTCGGCTCATTTACCTGACCAGCCCGCTCCATGACATTGGCAAAGTGGGCATCCCCGACAGCGTTCTCCTCAAGCCGGGCCGACTCACTAATCGTGAATTCGAGATCATGAAGCAACACGCGGCCATCGGCGCGGAAACTCTGGAGGCCGCCATCCGGCAATACCCCAGCGTAGCCTATTTGGGAATGGCACGGGACATCGCGGTGGGGCACCACGAGCGCTTTGACGGAAGCGGCTACCCGACCGCCCTCGCAGGACAAGACATCCCGCTATCCGCGCGGATTGTCGCCCTGGCGGATGTTTACGACGCCCTGACCTCGAAACGCGTGTACAAACCGGCGTTTGCCCCCGACATCGCCCGGAGCATGATCGTGGGAGAGAGCGGCAAGCACTTTGACCCGGCCCTGGTGGATGCCTTCGTCGAAAACGA
>CAIWOY010000228.1 GCA_903914415.1 uncultured Phycisphaerales bacterium
GGCTGCGCGCGGCGTTGGAAGTCCACGCGAAAGGAACTCTGGAGAAGGTGGCGTAACGTGCCGAGCCGTTCGCAATTTCAACTACGAATGGCATTGACCCTGTTCCACTTCGGTTTGGGGCAGATACACCTCACGACGGGAGAGTGGGCGGCGGAAACGGCGACGTTCGAGAATAGCTGCTTCTGGCTGATGACGCCCTCCTTTCCCTTGTCTTTGGGCATTGAAAAACCGAGTTTTCTCTGGCTTGATTGGTCAACGCTCTCGTTGCGTTTGCCCTTTTGGGTGCCCTGGCTGGTCGCGATGGCGGTGAGTCTTGGCGCCAAGAGCATGCTCGCGCGAAGACGCCCGACTAATCTCTGCGCCGAGTGCGGCTACAACCTGACCGGCAATGTCAGCGGCCGGTGCCCTGAGTGCGGAACAAGCATCGTGGAGTAGACGGAGCGGGGCCGCCGGCGCCAGGACGTGCACGCCGCGGCGTTAGTTCATGGACGGCGTCTCTCGGCTATACTGATCTGCGGAGGTGTGTCGTGGTCGCGAGCCTGAACGACGACGTGTTTGCGAAGGCGGTCGCGTTGCTGTGCCGTTCTGCGCAGCCGACGCGCGTCATCCTCTTCGGCTCGCACGCGCGCGGCGATGCGCAGCCGGACAGCGATGTCGATCTGCTGGTCGTTCTGCGCGCCGTTCAGGACCGCGTCGGCGAGATGGTGCGGCTGGGCCGCGTGCTGAGCGAGCTGCGCATACCAATCGACCTGTTGGTGGTTAGCGAGGAGGTCTTCCAGTACTGGTGCGACACGGCGGGCAACGTCTATTCAGCGGCGGCCGCCGAGGGGAGGGTGCTGTATGAGCAAGCTGCGTGAGCAAGCGCTCATGCTCGTGCGCAAGGCGGACGCTGACCTGTCGCTGCTCGACGAGGTGCTGCACTCCGCGCGCGTGACCGACGACATCGTCGGGTTTCATTGCCAGCAAGCCGCGGAGAAGCTCCTGAAAGCCCTCCTTTCAAGCCGCAGCGTGGCGTTCCCGCGCACGCACAGCTTGCGGCATCTGATGGACCTGCTGGCCGACGCCGGGCAAGGCCTTCCCGCGCAGCTCGGGAACCTCGACATGCTGACGCCTTATGGCACGGTGTTCCGCTATGAAGACCCAGGCGGCGAGCCGGCGCTAGATCGGAGCGCGGCGCTCGCCATGGTACGGTCGCTCCGCGAGCATGTCGTGCAAGACGTTCGCGAAACGCGCTAACGGCTTCCGGAATCGCGTTCTGTGTCCCGTAACGCCCACGTATTCATCTCTGTCTGCGAAGACTCGGCGGACGTGCACGCCGCGGCGTTGGTGCGCGCGGCGCGGGAGCGGTTGCCGGGGGTGGAATTCTACGGGCTGACGGGCCCGCGGCTGCGCGAGCTGGGGGTCGAGACGGTCTACGATTTCGCGTCGCACGCCGCGATGCTGGCGGGCGTTCTCGGTGTCGTCGGGCGGGCGTACGAGGCGATCAAAGCGGTCGAGGCTTGCTGGCGTCAGCGGCGGCCGGACCTGGTTGTGCTGCTGGACTCGCCGGAGTTGCACCTGAAGCTGGCGGCCCGGGCGAAGCGGCTCGGCATTCCGGTGCTGTACTACATCGCGCCACAGACGTGGGCCGCGCGAGCCTACCGTAACCGGCAGATCGTCCGCGACATCGACCGCCTGGCGTGTATCCTGCCGTTCGAGGAGGGGTACTTCAGAGGGACCAAGGGACCGAGGGACCAAGGGGCCAAGGGGTTTCATGCCGAGTATGTCGGTCACCCGTTGTTCGAGACGCTGCGGCAGGAGCGTCCGATTCCGGAAACGGTCGAGTTCCTGCGGCGGCGGGCTGCCGGGCGGCTGATCGTGGCGATTCTGCCCGGCTCGCGCCAGCACGTCATCGACCGCATGCTGCCGATGCAGCTCGAGGTCGTCCGCCGGTTGCGGGCCGCGGGCCAAAACGTGTACGCGGCGGTTTCGTGCGTTTCCGAAGACCGGCGGCAACAGATTCGGCACATCCTGCCGAAGCACACGATGCAGGCGCTGCACGGCGCGGCTGGCCCATACCAGGCATCGGCGAGCATGCATGTCGAACTGGAGCGGCCGGCGGGTGCCACTGCTGTGTCAGCAGTGGATTCCTCGCGCACTGCTCAAGCGCAGGGGCGCATGGCGGGACCCGTCGCTTGCGCTCCGGGCTCTGATATGGCCAGCCGCGCGGGGGCGCGGGCCGCGACCGAAACGTGTGATGCCGCCATCGACCTCGTCATCGCCGACAACGCCAGCCTGCTGACCGCCGCGGACCTCGTGCTGGTCGCGTCCGGCACCGCGACGCTCCACGTCGCGTGCTACCGCAAGCCGATGATCGTGATGTACGACGCCGGCCGCCTGCTGTACTGGCCCTATCGCCTCTTCGGCCGCTTCGTCATCACGACGCCGCACCTGTCGCTCGTGAACGTCCTCGCGGGTGCCCGCGTGGTTCCGGAGTTCATGCCGTTCATCCGCGACCTCGGCCCCGTGGCGACGGTCGCCGGCCAACTTCTGACCGACGCCACTTGGCGGAAGCTGATGGTGGAGCAGGTCGATGCCGTCGTTCGGCTGCTCGAAGACTCGCAGGCGAGTGCCAACGTATGTCGGATGATGGCGGAGATGCTTATGGGGACGAGTCGTGCAGCAAAGTAGCACACCATCGAACGTCGCTGCCGGTTCGGACACCGAGCCGTCTGCCGATTCGTTATTGGACCCGCTCCACCTCGATGGCGACGGTCGGATCACGATCGACCTGCCGTGTGCCTGCTGCGGTTACAACCTGCGCACGCTACGCCCCGACGGGCGCTGTCCGGAATGCGGTGGCGCAGTCAGCGCCTCATCCCGCGAGCTCGCAGTATGGAAAGGTACGCCAGCGGACCGGCGGTGCGTGCGCGCCGGGCTCGTCGTCTGGATGCTGGCGGCCGCGGTGCCGGCAGTCGTCGCACTGCCGATGTATGGGCACGTCATGTATCTGCGCGAGGTGGCGCCGCGCGCGGCGCTGAGAGCGACATCGTCCTACCTGTTGTGGTGTATTGGCTGGCGCCACGTGGTTGACTGGTCGCTGGGCGCACTGGCTGTCTTGCTCATTGTGCGCGGCTTGCGCACGCGCGGACGGCCGCTTTTGCGCTGGGGCACCGTCGCCGGCGCCGTCTGCGCGATTGCCGGTGGCGTGGAACTGGCCGCCTACTACACGCGCGGCGTGACGTTCCCGGGGCGGGTCATCAGCAGCATCTTCGCGGCCGCCGCCGGCATCGGCCTCGCCAGCGCTAGGATTGTCGCGTGGAGTTGGATCGTACGAGCAAGCGCGTCGCGGACGGTGAAACGCTGGGGCGCCTTCGGTCTAATCCTCCTGCTCGTCGACTGGTTTGCCGAGTTCCTGGCGCATGGCCTCTCATTCACCAGCGCATGGATGTGGACCGGCACGCCGTACCCCGACCCGGGCTGGCGTCGTTTTGCCGACACGGCGTTTCTCACCTGGCGGCCCCAGTATCTCACGCCGGTGCTGTTGATTCTGTGGCTGATTGGGGCGCGGAATGTGTATTGGGGGCTGTCGAGCCGCCGCGCCGACCAATTGACGCCGTAGCGGCCGATCCCTTGTCGGCCGTCGAAGGCCGAGTTGCTTGCGAGTTTCGACGGCCGGCAGGGGCGCCGGCCGCTACATTCCTGGTTGCGACATTCCGATGGAACATCGCGCACCGGAGCTAAGTTCGTTGGCGTGGCCGTTCAATTCCGCCCGCCTGACGGTACGATACCGCGCTTGTCTGACGACCCCGTGAAGCACAGGAGAAACCCGTGCCTTTGCCCTATAACCAACGCACCTGCTACTGCGGCGAGGTCGGCCTCGACCGCGTCGGACAGACCGTCCTCCTCTGCGGCTGGGTCCACATTCGCCGCGACCACGGCGGGATGGTCTTCATCGACCTGCGCGACCGCGCGGGCATCGTGCAACTCAAGTTCAACCCGGAAACGGACCCGACCGCCCATGAGGTCGCTGGCAAGTTGCGAACCGAGTACTGCATCGCCGTGCGCGGCCAGGTCGCGCCGCGGCCGGCGGATATGGTCAACCCCAACCTCACGACCGGCACGGTTGAGGTCAACGTCCACGAGATCGACCTGCTTAGTACGTCCGAGACGCCGCGGTTCCCGGTCGATGACGAGATTAACGTCAAGGACGAGCTGCGGCTCGAGTACCGCTTCCTCGACCTGCGCCGCCCAGTGATGCAGAAGGCCCTGATTACGCGGCATCGCGCCGTGAAGATCATCCGCGACTACTTCGACAAGCTCGGCTTCGTCGAGATCGAGACGCCGTTCCTGACCAAGAGCACGCCCGAGGGCGCCCGCGACTTCCTCGTGCCGTCGCGCAAGCACCCGGGGACGTTTTACGCCCTGCCGCAGTCGCCGCAGCTCTTCAAGCAACTGCTGATGATGAGCGGCTTCGACAAGTACATGCAGATCGTGCGTTGCTTCCGCGACGAGGACTCGCGCAAGGACCGCCAGCCGGAGTTCACCCAGCTCGACGTGGAGATGTCGTTCGTGCAGATCGACGACGTGATCCGCGTCGCCGAGGGCTATCTCGTGCGCGTGTGGAAAGAGGTGCTCGGCGTGGACCTGACGCCCCCGTTCCCACGCATGCCGTATCAGCAGGCAATGCTGGAGTACGGCGTCGACCGGCCGGACACGCGCTACGACCTCCGCATCAAGGACGTGAGCGACATCGCCCGCCGCACCGAGTTCAAGGTGTTCACGGGGGCGCTGGAGGCGGGCGGGGCCGTGCGCTGCATCCGCGTCCCCGGCGGCGCTGCGATCCCGCAGAGCGAGATCGAGAAGGCTGACGACAGCCTGCAGAACATCCTCCGTGGCATCGGTGCCGGCGGCTTGCCCTACGTCAAGGTCGAGGCCGGCCCCAGCGGCCCGCCGGCGTTCAAGACCGGCGTCGCCAAGTTCTTCAACCCCGAGCGCACCGCCGAGCTCGTCGCCGCCACCGGCGCGCAGCCCGGCGATGCGATCTTCTTCGCCTCGGACAAGAGCACCGACAACGTCTGCAAGTTCCTGGCCCGCCTGCGTGAGGAAGTGGCCCGGCGGCGGGGCTTCATCCCGGACGGCATGTGGAACTTCCTGTGGGTGATCGACTTTCCGTTGCTCGAGTACCACGCGGAGGACGCCCGCTACTATGCGGTCCACCACCCGTTCACCGCGCCGCTCGACGAGGACCTCCCGCTGCTCGACACCGACCCCCTCAAGGCCCGCGCCAAGGCCTACGACGTGGTCGTCAACGGCACTGAGCTGGCCGGCGGCAGCATCCGTATCCACCGCGGCGACGTCCAGCAGAAGGTCTTCAAGCTGCTCGGCATGACGCCGGAGGAGCAGCAGCTCAAGTTCGGCTTCCTGCTGAAGGCGCTACAGTATGGCCCGCCGCCCCACGGCGGCTTCGCGATGGGCGTGGACCGGATGGTCATGCTGCTGCAGGGGCTGGACAATTTGCTGGACACCTTCAGCTTCCCGAAGACGCAGGAGTTCTTCTGCCCGCTGACCGAGGCACCGAGTCCGGTGTCCCAGGCGCAGCTCGACGAGCTGGGCCTGAAGCTCGCCGCGCCGGCGAAAAAGTAACCGCCCGCGATCGTCCGGCGATCAGAGCCCCAAGCGCAAGCGCGAGGTTTCGCGGGAATGTCGCGCGGCGCGGTAACCCGTCGCTGGCGCTCTGGGCTCCGATTCAGTCCGACGCGTACCATATTGCTCGTCGATCCGCGAGGAACCACCATGTCAACTCGGTTGCTACGCGCGTTTGTGGCTCTGCTCGGTGTTTTCCCGTTGACGGCACTGTGTGTCGCCACCGACGCCAACGAGCCCGCCATCGACTTCACGTGGGGCGTCAAGCTCCCCATGCGCGACGGCGTCACGCTCAACGCGACGATCTACAAGCCGCACGACATGCCGTCGCCCCAGCCGGCCATTCTCTCGATGACACCGTACATCGCCGACGGCCTGCACGACCGCGGCGTCTACTTTGCCCGGCACGGCTACGTCTTCGCCGCCGTGGACACGCGCGGCCGCGGCAACTCCGGCGCTGAGTTTGAGCCGCTCGTGCACGACCCGCAGGACGGCTACGACGCGGTCGAATGGCTCGCGACGCAGTCGTGGTGCAACGGCAAGGTCGCCATGTGGGGCGGCTCCTACGGCGGCTTTAACCAGTGGGCCACGCTCAAGGAGCTGCCGCCGCACCTGGCGACCATCGTGCCGGCCGCCGCCGCACACCCTGGGGTCGACTTTCCGTGCTTCAATGGCTTCTTCACGCCGTATGCGCTGCAGTGGCTCACGTTCACCAGCGGCACGACCGGCAACGGGCGGCTCTACAACGACGACGCCTTCTGGGACAGCCGGTTCAAGGCGCTGTACGACAAGCACGAACCGTTCAACACGCTCGATGCCGTCGTCGGCAATACCTCGACCGTGTTCCAGACCTGGCTCCAGCACCGCACGCCCGACGCCTATTGGAACGCCGCCGTCCCCGGCCCGGAGCAGTACGCGCACATCGACATCCCGATCCTCACGATCACCGGCCACTACGACGCCGACCAGATGGGCGCCCTGGAGTACTACCGCCGCCACATGCGCCACGGCACCCCCGCCGCCCGCGCGCAGCACTACCTCATCATCGGCCCCTGGGACCACGCCGGCACACGCACGCCGAAGCGCGAGTTCAAGAGCCTCAAGCTCGGCGAGGCCAGCGTGGTGGACCTCAGCGCGCTGCACGTGGCGTGGTACGACTGGACGTTGAAGGGCGGCCCGAAGCCCGACTTCCTGAAGAGCCGCGTCGCCTACTACGTCCCCGGCCCCGGCGCCGAGCAGTGGAAATACGCAGACGCGCTCGAGTCCATCGCAAACGAGACGCGCTCGCTATATCTGCATTCGACCGGCCGTGCCGACGATGTGTTTGCATCCGGATCGCTGACCGCGGCGCGCCCCGCTGGCGAAACGGCGGACGCCTACGCGTACGACCCGCTGGACACGCACCCGCTGACGCCGCCGGACCAGGAATCGGGCACGATCGCCAACCCATACACAAACGAAACGCTGGCCATGAGCCTGTCCGGCCGCGGCCTCGTCTACCACACGCCCGCGCTGCCGGAGGCGTTTGAGATCACCGGCGCGCTCAAACTGACGCTCTGGATCGCCCTCGACGTGCCCGACACCGACCTGTGGGTCGGCCTGTACGAAATCCTCCCGGATGGCAGCAGCATCTGGCTCGCCGCGGACTGGAAGCGGGCCCGCTACCGCGAATCCCTCGCCAAGCCCAAGCTCGTCACGCCCGGCCAGGTCGAGCGCTACGTGTTCGACACGTTCAACTTCTTCTCCCGCCGCGTCTCCGCCGGCAGCCGCCTCCGCCTCATCGTCCTGAGCCCGAACACGCCCTACGTCGAGAAGAACTACAATGCCGGCGGCGATTTGGCGGCGGAATCCGGCCGCGACGCGCGGACCGCGCACGTGCAGGTCGTTCACGACGCGGATCATCCCAGCAGCCTGGAGCTACCGATCGTGAAGTGAGGCGGGCGCGGCCCGCCGGGAAACCCGTGTAGCGGGGAACCGAGGAGTCGACAATGGTGACTCGCCACGTACAACGTCCGTCCTGGTCAAGCTACGCCTTGGCGCTGGGCACGGTGCTGGCGGGGCTGCTGCTGTGGCACGGATTGAGTTCGCCCCACGCCGCCTACGGCCAGATCCCTGACAGCGGAGCACAGTTCAACGAGATGATCAGGGAGCTGCGCACGTCAAACGAGAAACTGACGGAGATCGCGGGGTTGCTGCGCGACATCCGCGACGCGCAGACCGAGCCGAAGAAGGACAAGGACCGCAAGGCGCCCACCACCAGGCCCTGACGGTGCTTGGCAGGCGATTAGGCCGTAGTGGGCTGGATGAGAACGCAGCCCCACGGCTATTCGGGGTCTCGCGGCCGGTTCTTCCACGTCGAGGGAATGCCGTAGATCGTACCCTCCGCCGTGACGCGCTCCGGCGGATGGCGCATCAACTCGTCGGCGGTCGACGGCTGCCCGGCGATGGCCCGGTTCTGCTCGTAGAAGGTGCAGATCGAGTTGACCGCGGCGTCCACGTCGTCCGTGATCATGAAGAGATCAAGGTCCTCCGGCGACACGACGTGGTGCCGCTCGAGCAGCGTGGCGCGCATCCACGCGGCCAGCGGGCCCCAGAACTCGCTGCCGATCAGGATGATCTTGAGCGGCGGTGACTTGCGGGTCTGCACGAGGGTCATCGACTCGAAGAACTCATCCAGCGTGCCGAACCCGCCGGGGAAGCAGATCGTCGCGACCGCGTATTTGACGAACATCACCTTGCGGACGAAGAAATAGTGGAAGTCGAGCGCGATGTTCTGGTAGCGGTTCGGCTCCTGCTCGACCGGCAGGGCGATGTTCAGCCCGACGCTCTTGCCGCCGGCCTCCACGGCCCCTTTGTTCGCCCCTTCCATGATGCCCGGACCGCCGCCCGTGATCACCGCGAAGCCGCACTCGACCAGCCGGCGCGCGCAGCGTTCGGCGACGTCGTAGTACGGATCGGTGGCGGTTATGCGGGACGACCCGAAGATCGACACCGCCGGCCCGACGTGTGACATCACGTCGATCCCTTCCACAAACTCCGCCATGATGCGGAAGATCCGCCACGTCTCCTCTGCCGCCGTCCGGTACGTGAATTCGCCGTCTGACATGGAACGACCTCTTCTGGCGTGCTCCAACCCGAGCGCGCCCGGCAGCGGTGCAGCCACCGTGCCAGAGCCCGCGTGACGGTGGGGCGATCACCCAGACCATGCATTATACCGGAGGCCGCTGAGAAGCGCGCGGCGGTCCGCAGCGCCGCTCGATATCGCGCAGCCGGCGCACGTTTACACGGTCCCAATCCCGGCCGGCCCGATCCACCCCCTTTGGCGTCTCCAGGATCATGGGCACGTCAAAAAATCGCGGGTCGGCCAACAGATTCTCGAACGCCGCCCGTCCCAGGCGGCCGCGGCCGATGTGCTCGTGGCGGTCGAGGTGCGCGCCGCACTCGGCGCGGCTGTCGTTCACGTGCCAGCAGCGGATGCGCGCAAGCCCGACGGTACGGGCGGCCAGGTCCGTCAGGGCTTGATAACGGTCCGGACGGCGGATGTCGTAGCCGGCGGCAAAGACGTGGCAGGTGTCCACGCACACGCCAACCCGTTGCGGCGATTCCACTCGGTCGATGATCTCCGCCAGTTCTTCGAAGGTGTCGCCGAGCGTCGAGCCCTGGCCCGCGGTGGTCTCCAGCAACGGCATGATTGGAAGCTGCGGCGAGCGGGCCAAGACGCGACTCAGTGCTCGGGCCACACGCGTGATGGCCGGCTTCCGCGCGGAGCCGACGGCCGAGCCCGGGTGGAGCACCAGGTACGGAATGGCGAGCACCGCGCACCGCCGCATTTCCTCCGTAAGAGCCCGCTCGCTCAGGGCGGCCAGCGTCCGACGCGGGGATGCCAGGTTGATCAAGTACGTGGCGTGGGCCACCGGCGGGCCGAAGCCGGGCGTGTCACGAAGCTCGTGCCAGTGGGCGACGTCCGCGGGGTCGAGCGGCGCGGCGCGCCACTGCCGCTGGTTCTTCACGAAGACCTGGACCGTATCGCAGTGCAGGTGGAGCGCCTTCTCGAGCGCGCGGTGCATCCCGCCGGCGATCGAGAGGTGCGCGCCGAACCGGTGCCGAGGCCGGTTTGTCCCGCCGCACGCGGGCTCGGCGGCGCCTTTGACGGCGAACATCGAAACTGGTCTAATTCGCGTGGTGTATCGGGTCAACGAAGTCTCACCGGTTGCCTGGCGTGCCTGCGGATACTCTCATTCTAGCTTCGGCCAGCGCTCGGCGGCAGGAACTGCTCGCACGCGTTTATCCGCACTTCGTGGTGGAGCGGTGCCCGTACGCGGAGCCGCCCTTCGACGCCAGCCGGGTCCGTCCGCAGGAGTGGGTGCTCGCGCTGGCGCACTTCAAGGCGCGGGCCATCGCCGACCGCCATCCCGAGTGCTGGGTCCTGGGGGCTGACACAGTCGTAGCGTGCGCGGGCGAGATGCTGGGAAAGCCCCGTGATGAGGCGGATGCGCGCCGGATGCTCGAGCTCCAGGCCCGGCACGTGAGCGACGTGCTAACCGGCGTGTGCCTGCTCCGCATGGGGCGGCTGCCGCGGCGGTTAACCCGGTCGGAGGTCACGCGGGTCTGGATGCGCGACGATCCGGCGGCGCGCCGCGAGTACCTGGAAAGCGGGGACTGGGCCGGGAAGGCGGGCGCCTACGGGATCCAGACGGTCGGCGACCGCTTGGTGGAGCGGATCGACGGCAGTTTCTCGAACGTCGTGGGCCTGCCGATCGGTCTGGTCGGGCGCCTGTTACGCGCGGTCGGATACCCGGTTGGGGGGCCGGTCGAAGACGAGCGGGCGATAATCGAGTCCGGGCGCGTTTCCGAGCCGCCGGCGGACGATGCCTGATAAAGTCTGGCTTGGTCGGCGTACGCGGGGTATCATGTACACAGGATGAACTGCGGCCCGCCACGGGCCGATAGGTTCAGCGGGCGATGAGCTTGAGTGCGGCGGTCCAGGGGACGTGACGGCTGGCCACGCCGGCTCTACGCGGTGACGGCGAACGAGCGCATGGCCACGAAGCTCGACACAGTGCTGGGCGACTACCTGAGGGAGATCAAGAGGTACACGCTTTTGACCGCCGAGGAGGAGCGTGCGCTGGGCCTCCAAGTCCGCGCGAAGTCCGAGGCGGAGCAGCGCTTCGCGGAAGGAAAGCTCGGTCTGGCGGAGTATGAGCGTGCCCAGCGCGAGGCGGCCGAGGCCCGCGACCGGATGATCCAGGCGAACCTGCGGCTCGTCATCAGCGTGGCCAAGCACTTTCGCAACCGGGGGCTGCCGCTTGAGGACCTGGTCAACGAAGGCAACGTGGGGCTGATGAACGCGGTCGACCGCTTCGACCCCGACATGGGCTCGCGGTTCAGCACTTACGCCGGGTACTGGATCGACCAGGCGATTCGGCGGGCGGTGCAGAACTCGCAGCAGATGATCCACATCCCCAGCTATTTGATGGAGCAGATCGGGCACATGAAGCTGGCGACGCGGGCGCTGGAGGAGAAGCTGGAGCGTCCGCCCATGATGCACGAGATCGCCAAGCAGATGGGCATCACGCACCGCAAGGCCAAGGCGATCCTGCAGGCCATCAAGGCCTGCTCGTCCCGGATGCAGGGCAGTGCTTCAGCCGACGGCGAGGGCAGCCTCAGCGAGGCGCTGGAGGACACGCGGACGCCGGCCCCGTTCGAGGCATCCTTCAACGAGTCGGACTCCGAGCTGGTTTCCAACCTGCTCGGCCGCATCACGGAGCGCGAGGCGCTGGTGCTGAAGCTCCGCTATGGGCTCCGCGAGCGGCGCGGCAAGCCGATGACGCTCAAGGAGATCGGCGAAGAGGTCGGCCTGACACGGGAGCGCGTGCGTCAGATCGAGCGGGAGGCCAAGGCCAAGCTCGAAGAGTACATGAAGCTGCACGCGTGAGGCGCGCCGAAGCCGCTGCGCACGGGCACCGGGGGCGTCCGGCGGGGGCTTGTGTACAATTGACGTGAGAGCGCAACGGTACGAGCTTCCCTGTCGAGGACGCGCCTCGATGTCCACATACCAGTGTGCCACCTGTCGGCGTGAAGTCGTTTACGACGGGCCGCTGCCGGTGCGCTACCCGTTTTGCAGCTCCCGCTGTCAGTTCGTCGACCTGGGCAAGTGGCTCCGCGAGCAGTACACGATCGAGCGCGACCTGACGCCGGAGGAGGCCGGCGAACTGTTGCGGCTGCGGCCAGAAGCGGAGGAACCGCAGAGGCGCTGAGAGCACAGAGCACGCAGAGAGTATCTTCAAGTTGGGGGCCGGGGACCAGCGGGTTGACGTGCGGTTGCTTTCGCAGCGCAAGACGTGAACCTGCGCCTGCAACCCGAAGTCTCGTCTCCGCGTTCTCTGCGCTCTTTGCGCCTCGGCGGTTTCAGTGCTTGAAGTGCCGCGTGCCGGTGAAGATCATCGCCACGCCGCGCTCGTCGCAGGCCGCGATCGTATCCGCGTCGCGTTTGCTGCCGCCGGGCTGGATGAGGGCGGTGACGCCGGCATCGAGCAGGATGTCGGGGCCGTCGCGGAAGGGGAAGAACGCGTCCGACGCGGCGGCCGCTCCCTTGAGCTGATCGGCGTGCCCGTTTTCGTTTGCGAGCCAGGTCGCGATGCGGCAGCTCATCACGCGGCTCATCTGCCCGGCGCCGTTGCCGATCAGCATCCCGTCGCGGCAGATCGTGACCGCGTTGCTCTTGGTGTGCTTGCAGATCAGCCAGGCCAGCCGGAGGTCGTCCATCTCCGCGGCCGTCGGCGCTCGTTTCGTGACGACCTTCCACTGCTCCTCGTTGAGGCCGACGAGGTCACGGGTCTGCATCAGCATCCCGCCGGCGATGCGCTTGAAGTCCATTTCGCTTGGGTCCGTGGGAATGCTCATGTCGCCAACGTCCAGGAGCCGCACGCGTTTTCCCCAGTCCTTCTTCGTGCGGATGACTTCGACCGCATTTTCGTCGAACGACGGCGCGAGCCAGACCTCGACGAAGAACCCGCCCGCACTGGCCGCCTTCCCCCACCGTGCGTACGTTTCCATTACCGCCCCGGCGAACGCCGCATCGACGTTGAAGTTCACGGTGAGAATCCCGCCCATCGCGGCGTTCGGATCGCCGAGGTACGCTTTCCGATACGCCTCCAGCGGTTCTGCATCGACCGCGGCCCCGCAGGCGTTCGTATGTTTGATGAAGCAAACTGCGTGGGGCGAGGTACGGCGAAGATCCTCTTCGCCTGCAACACAGATGGTCCGGCGAAGAGCATCTTCGCCGCTACGACGGACGGTAGGGCGAAGATTATCTTCGCCGGTACCTTGGCGCGGTTGGCTGGGGCCCTCGTCAAGCGCTCCGAGGGTCTCGTTGCCGTACCACCACGGGTACGCTTCCGGCGTCGCCGCAAGCCCCTCTTTGACCGGGTTTTCTGCAATATAACGCCATGTCTCGAGGAACTCCTCGGCGGTTCGCATCCAGCGGTCGTATGACTCGCGCAGCCAGACCTGCCCGTGACGGCTGCGGAGCCGGTTAATGTCCCGTGCGCTGTGGGCCTTGACGCTTTGGAGCAGCTCCGTGAGGTTGTAGCGGTCGGGGCGACCGGGCACGATCGGCCGGGGCGTGAGCAGCGCGTGCACGTGCTCGCGCATGACCACCGCGGTGTGCAGGTCGAGCTTCCGGCCGTCCCAGTAGCGCAAAGCGGCGAGCACGACGTCGCGCTCCCGCTCGTTAAGGTCACCGGCGGGGGTCGAAAAGGTCACAAAGTACGTTGCCCCGGCAATCTGCCAGTGCGGGAGCTTGCGCCGGTACGCGAGCTCGTCGGACACGGGCTGCAGGTGCGCGGTCTGCGCATGTGGCTGTGCGAAGTGGAACTTCGCACTACCTTCCGCGCCACGCTGTGCGAAGCCCAGCTTCGCACTACCGCTCGGGGTCGCCGCCCGCGTCAGCTCGGCGCACAACTCGAGCGCGGCACTGGCGTCCGCGTAGTTGTTGAAGGACATCTCGGTCTCGCCGCGCCAGATTGCGTCAGCCGCCGTCAGGTCCAGCGAGCTGGGTTGCTCATATACCCGAACCAGCTCGCCGGGTTGATGCGGGTTCTCGCCATAGCGCAACGACCCCCAACTAAAGAGCCTGTGTACGCGGAAGATCGGCGACTGGTCGCTTCGTGGGCCAAGCCAAGTGGCGACGCGCGCGTCGTAGGTCATCGTGTCCCAGAACGCTCCGAACGCGCAGCTCCGGTGCAGGTCACCGATTGTGTCGGTCGCGTGCTCTCCCCGCATCACCGACAGCACGTGTGTCATCGCCGTCGGCCCGGATACCGCGATGACGTGCTTGTGGTTCTTCGCCGCCGCACGCAGCAGGCACGGCCCGCCGATGTCGATCATCTCGATCGCTTCCTCGAACGTGCAGCCGGGCTTGGCGATCGTCTGCTCGAACGGGTACAGGTTCACGACGACCATGTCGATCGGCTCGATCCCCTGCTTCGCAAGCTGCCGCATGTGCTCCGGATTGTCGCGGTCGGCCAGGAGCGCGGCGTGGATCTTCGGGTGCAACGTCTTCACGCGGCCGTCGAGCATTTCCGGGCAGCCGGTAAGGTCCTCGACGGGCGTCACCGGGATGCCCGCCTTTTTCAGCACTTCCGCGGTCCCTCCGGTCGAGATGATCTCGATCCCGAACTCGTCGTGCAGCGTGCGGGCGAACTCGACGACGCCGGTCTTGTCATACACGCTGATGAGCGCCCGGCGGATGTTCAGTGAGTTAGCCATGCGCGCTCCAGAAAACGCACGCGGGCCGCCGTTCTCGGCAGCCCGCTACGACGTATCTCACGCCCTCAGACACCGCACCTCACTCCGTGCCCTCTTTGCCCTTGAACCCCTTCGTCACGTCCGACTTACCGCCCAGCGGCACGCCCCGGCTGCCCGCCTCCAGCGGGTTCGGGGCTTTCGTCGCCGGCCGCGTGGTCGGCTGGGACGTCGGCTGCGTCGCCGCACCCTCGCCCTGGCCGGCGCCTGGGGGCCGCAGGGCGTTCAGCACGTCCTGCCGGCGCGGGAATGGGATGCCAGGCGGCCGAGCGCAGAACACGCGTCCGTCCGTCGCCGCGAGGAAAATCGTCGGGTTGTCGGGCACCGGCACGCCCAGGGCGAAACCACCGCTCGGGACCGTGTGCCTTACCTGGCCGTCCTTGATTGCGACCTCGAGGAGGCTCCCGTCGCCGGCGAGCATGTAGACGACGTCCTGGCCGGCGGCCAGTATCTGGCGCCCCTGCGGCAGCTTCCAGCGCACACGTTTGTTCTCCACGTCGAACCCGGGACCGGTTTCGAGGGCCGCGACGCCTTCGCCGAGCGCGTACTGGTACGCGGTCGTCGGCGTCACGAACGGCGGGTCGCGCAGCGGGGACGCGAAGCGCACGCGCCACTTGATCTGCCCGAACTCCGCGTTTACCAGGTACAGCGACTGGTCCTGGCTCGCCACGTAGACGCCGTTCTCGTCGGCGACGAGGTCTGCGCTGACCGGCCCGCTCGTGACGATCTCCCACTGAAACGTCTTCATTGCACGCGTGCAGGCGTACACCGAATGTCCGTCGTTGGCGATGTACACGTAGTCGCCGGACACGGTCGGCGTCGACATGATGGGCCCGTCCACGATGACCTGCCAGAGTGCCCGCTCCGCGTCGATGTCGAAGACATGCAGCCGGCTGTCCAGTCCGCCGACGAACAGACGCTCCCCATCGCTGACCGGTCCGGTGGCCGAGGGGAAACGCAGCTCGCGGCGCGAGATCCCGTCCCCGGTCCGCCGATCGTAAACCTGAATGTCGTGAGGGGTCACGAAAACGGCCCGATCTTCGGCGTGGCACGGCCGCCGTACCCGGTAGCCGGAGCGCGCGATGGGCTGGACCCACCGCAGCACGCCGGTGTAGGCGTCGACGGCGTAGACGTACCCGTCCTGCGTGCCGAGGTACAACTGGTCGTCGACCAGGTACGCGTCCTGCACGCGCTGGTCCTTCTCCAGCGGGATTCGAAGCTGCCAGAACTTGGCCAGCCCGGCTTCGTACAACGGCTGCGGCGGGAGAAAGTCGTCGGCCGCCGGCCCCAGCGGACACAACCACGCGATCAGCGTCCAGGCACAGATACGGCTGGGCGTCATGGGCGCATTCCCGTATGATTCGGCCGGCTGGCCGGCTTCACCCCGCCGGCGAAGCACCGCAGCCGGCCACACACGCACCTCGGCAGACTAGTCGCGGCACTGGATTTCGTCAACTGCCGGCGGCGGCGGCTTGCGTTCGGGCCGCGAGCGACCTATTCTCCGGTGTTGCGGGCGGGTGTGGGTACGCGCCCGCGGATTGCGATGCAGCCAAGAGGCAAGGTGGCCTGGGCCATAGAGTGAAAAGGAGAGCACCAATGAGGATGGCGCGGCGGATGACGGTGGGTGCCTGTGGTGTGCTGATTGCTCTGTTTGCCACGGGTTGCACGAGTCCGGATCAGATTCAGATCGAGACGCTGCAGAAGAAAGTCCAGGACCTGGACGCGGAGAACGCGAACCTGCGGGAGCGGCTGGCCAAGGCGATCGCCGACCGTGACGCGGCGATCGCGCAGGCGCGGGCATTGCGGCAGCAGTTGGATGCGTTGAACCAGCAGCCGGTGGAAAAGGGCCCGAAGGGCTGGGAGTTTGCTCCGGGGTACGCCTGGACGAGCCTGGGAACGGACTTCTTGTTCGCCGCGGGCCAGGCCACGTTGCGAGCAGAGGGGCGTGCGAAGCTCGCGCAGGTCGTGTCGGAAATCCAGGCGAACTTCCCGGAGAAATCCGTGTGGGTGCTCGGCCACACCGACTCGGATCCGATCAAGCACTCGAAAGACAAGTGGAAGGACAACCTGGACCTGAGCGCCAATCGCGCGATGACCGTGTATCGCGAACTGATGAGAATGGGGATCACGCCGGAGCGCATGATCTCCGGTGGTCAGGGCGAGTGGTTCCCCAGGGCGAATAACAGCACAATGGCCGGGAAGCAGGAGAACCGCCGCGTCGAGATCATCGTGGTTCCGCCCCGACCGGCGGTTGGCACGCCTTCGGGGCCGGGCGAGATGCCGAAGGCAGGGCCGGAGTCGGGGAGCGCGGCGCTCGTTCCGGTGCCGAGGGAATGACGGCGCTGCCTTGCGTTGAGCGCGTTTGAGCACACCTGACTTTGGACTTTGCGGCGCGACGTGCCCTCGGCCGGCGAGGATGCGTCGCGCCGCTCGCTTGTGAGAGGGCTCCAGTGACTCCGGTCGCCGCGACTGCGGTCAACCGGGACGATGCTTCAGCCTCCGCATCGTCCAACCGGAACCACCTTGTTCACGAGGAATTCCAGCCCCCCTCTGCGTTCTCGGCGCTCTCTGCGCCTCTGCGGTGAGCGATCCCGGCTGGCCGGCACGCGATGACACCTGGACAACGCATCACGGCCTTCCTCGGCCTCCGCCGCAGCGTCGTTGGCCTGCTCGGCATGATCGTGCTCGTCGGCCTGGGCGAACGCATGGCCGACCGTTTCCTGCCGGATTACCTGCTGGACCTCGGCGGCGGCGTGCTGGCGATCGGGCTGCTGGCGGGGTTTAGGAACCTGGCGACCGCGTGCTATTCGTTGCCGGGCGGGTACCTGTCGGAGCGGCTCGGCACCAAGCGGTCGCTCCTCGTATTCAACCTGGTCTCGATCGCCGGGTACCTGCTGGTCGTCCTCGTGCCGCGCTGGCCGGCCGTGATCGGCGGGGCGATCTTGTTCCTGTCGTGGTCGGCGATTTCCCTGCCCGCCACGATGGAGTTGCTCGCCCAGGTGCTGCCGGCGACGAAACGCACGATGGGCGTCTCACTGGTCTCGCTCGTGCGGCGCGTGCCCATGGCGCTGGGCCCGGTCGCCGGCGGCGTGTTCATCACGTACTTCGGCCTGCAAACGGGGATTCGGTTGAGCTTCGGCGTCGCGCTGCTCATGGCGCTCGTCGCGATCGTCATGCAGCAGGCGCTGATTGCGGACGATCGCGCCGCCGGCACAGCGGCCCCGCCACGGAGCAGCGCGCTGACGGTTCTGCGTGAGATGCCGCCGGGGCTGCGCAATCTACTGATCTCCGACGTGCTGATTCGCTTTTGCGAGCAGATCCCGGATGCGTTCGTCGTCGTGTGGTGCACGCGCGCGATCGCCCGGCCGGTCAGCGAACTGCAGTTCGGCTACCTCTCGGCCATCGAGATGGCCACCGCCGTGCTCTGCTACATCCCCGTCGCCCATCTCGCCGACCGTGTTGGGAAGAAACCGTTCGTCGTGCTCACGTTTGTCTTCTTCACGCTGTTTCCGCTGGCCCTGTGGCGCTGCCAGTCGTTCTGGCCGCTCGTCGGTGCGTTTGTCCTGCGCGGCCTGAAGGAGTTCGGCGAGCCTACCCGCAAGGCCCTCATCCTGGACCTGGCCCCCGAGGGCCGCAAAGCCATGACGTTCGGCGTGTACTACCTGATCCGCGACGTCATCGTCTCCGTGGCGGCGTTCGGCGGGGCGTTCTTGTGGATGAAAGGGCCCGCGGTCAACCTGCTGGTCGCCTGCGCGTGTGGGTTGGCCGGGACTATCTGGTTTGCGTGGCGCGGCAAGGACGTTGGCCGGCCGCGCGCGTGACGCCTGCGGCCGGAACGCCTATCCGTCGGCGAAGATCTGCTCCGCTTCCTCGATGTGACCGGGCAGGGACGCGGCGATTTCGTCCAACGCCGGTCGCGATAGCTCGATGAGCGCCAGAGTCTCGTCGGGCAGCGCTTGTCGGTTGGCGGTCAGCCAGAAACCGAGCTTCGCCTGGCAAATCAACGTGTCGGCCACGTAGACGGTAGCGGCCACGCGCCGCAGCTCGGGCTGCAATACCCAGGGCTCGTGATGGTACGCGATCGCGTGCCGCAGGCCGGGCGGGAACTTCCACCGGCTCGCCAGGGCCCAGCCCAACGCCTGGTGGTCGGCGCCGATGACCGCGATCTCCGTCGCGCAGAAGTCCTGCGGATTGCTCAGGCAGGCCGTGGCCACTTCGCGCAGCTTGGCCGGGAAGAGCTGCTGGGCCACGATCAGGCCCACGTCGTGGACCAATCCGGCGACAAAGGCCTCGTCCACCTGGGGCGAGTGAACCGCGTTGGCCAGCAGCCGCGCCGCTACGCCCGCCGCCACGCAGTGCCGCCACAGGTCGCGGGCGGCGAACTGGTCGCACACGGCGTCGGCGCGGAACATGCGCGACAGCGAGGCGGCCAGCGCGAGGTTCTTCACGGCGCTGAGCCCGAGCATGACGATGGCCCGCTCCAGGCTGGCAATCTGCGCGGGCAGCCCGTAAAAGGCCGAGTTGACCACCTTGAGGATTTTCGCCACGAGCGCCGGGTCCGACCGTACGATGTCGTGCATGTCGCGCGCCGTCGCCCGCGGGTTTTCCACCACCTCGACGATCCGGGTCGTGATCTCCGGCAGCGAGCTGATCTCGGTCACCCGGGCGACGATCTTCTGCAGCTCGGGCGGCAGGGTCTTTCCGGTACTTGTCGCGCTGTTGGCGGAAGCCAGAGTGGTGGACATAGCCTGCCTTTTCTCTCAGTCTGCAACCGCGGACACGCCGCGCCGTCGCGCTGTGCTTGCGACGGCAGCCGCGCCAGCGGTGCGATGCGGCCGCTACTCGACCCGGCCTGTCGTTCTGCCACCTCTTTCATCGGCCTGGCGCACGGGCGAATTCTCCGCGGCGGCCCAGGAAGGAGAGCGCAATCGACGCGCGTACGCGGCCGAAGCGGCAAGACCTGCGCGGATGCCCTGTGCCTGCGTCGGAGGTCGCCCGTCTGAGGGTGTGAC
>CAIWOY010000229.1 GCA_903914415.1 uncultured Phycisphaerales bacterium
GCGCTGTTGGAGGCGATTCCGCAATCGCAGGTGCTGTGGCTACGGAGCCTGATGAAGCGGGCGGTGCGGGCGTACCAGGCGCGCGATTTCGCGCAGGCGTACGAGCGGTTTTCGAGCGCGTACCGGGAGGCCGAGTCGTGCGCGACCCCCGCCGACCTCCAGAAACTGGCCGAGGGAATGGAGCTGTCCCGGCTGGTGCCGGCGCTGGAGGGCCTGCACGCGACCGGGCAGCCGGACCGCGAGGTCCTGGCGTGGCTGGACGGGCTGGCGGGCGAGTACGCCACGCCGCGCGCGCGGGAGATCATCGCGGCGGCGCGGGCCGAGGTCGAGCAGCGGTATCTGGCCCAGGCGGCCGCGGAGGCCCGGGTGGCGACCAGCGCGCGGGCACGCGTGGCGGAGGCACGACGCCGGCGGATCACGCAGGTTGTGCTGGCGGGGGTGGGCGTCGTGCTGCTGTGGGTCGGCGGCCGTTACGCGCTGCGGCAAATCCGGCTGGCGCGGCTGCCGGACGCGATTCGCGGCGCTTGCGACGGGCACGACTACGACGAGGCGGTCAAGCGACTCCGCGAGTACGTCGCGCTCGACGGGCGCACGCAGCCGGGGCTCGCGTCGGCCGAGCAGACCCTCGCGGCCGAGCTGGCCCGCCGGTTGCGGGATGATGCGACGGCGGACTATGCCGAGTGGGCGGCACCGCTGGCCGCACTACAAGGCCGGAGTGCGGACGAGCTGGTGCGCGGCATCGGCGCGCAGAACTTCGCGGCGGCGCTGGAGGGCGGTCGGTGGCGCCAGGCGGCGGCGGCGCTGGATCAGATGGGGCGGCTGCCGGGCGCCGGAGGGGACCAGCAGACCGAGCTGACGCAACGCGTCGGCGCGCTGGCGGAGGCCCTGGAACGTGCGGCGGCGCGGTCCGAGCCGCCGACAAACTGGGAGGATGCGCGCCTGGCGATCGACCGGGTCCTGGATAGCCAACATGGCGTCGCGCGTTTTGTGCCAGCCGAGGCGGACGTGCGGCTGCGCACGCTCCAGTTGCAGGCCGCGATCGAGCTGGGGGCCAACAAGAATGTGGCGGACTACGCGGTGGCGCTTGACCGGGTCGCCCCGTCCGGGCGTGCGAGCATCGACCAGATTCGCGAGCGTTTGAAGCAGCTCCGGGCGGCCGCCGAGTCCGCGGCGCAGGAGTCCGATTTTGCGCGCGCGGCCGCGGCGCTGGAGGCGGCGGGCCAGTTGGTCGGGGCCACGAAGTCGTCGAAGGGCGAAGCACCGGGCGTGCGGCGGACGTGGGAATCCGTGCTCCAGCAGGCGCTCGATCAGCAGCGGTGGCCGGAGGCGCGCGGCCTCGCGGACCGCTTCGACAACGCATACCGGGACGAGTTGCCGGGTCGCAAGGTCTTGGAGAGCCGGGGGCCGGAGCTGCTGAAGCAGGCGGACGCCAGCGTGCGTGCGCGGGATTACACCGCAGCGCAGCGCACGATGCTGGGCGCGCTGCAGCTCCGTTGCCCGGTCGGGGATGTGACGGCGCTGGTCCAGCGGGCGATCGAGGAGGCGGCCGAGAAGCAGGAGTGGGACAGCCTGTTCGGGCTGGTGACGGAGCTGGAACGGGCCGAGCCCGGCCGCACGGTGGGCAAACAGGGCTTCGAAGCATTGTTTGACAAGGCGCTGCGGCGTCGCGACGCCGCCCAGGTGGGGCGGTGCGTGGAGGCGCTGGACCGGCTCGATCCGGGGACGGGGCGCGCGCGGCTGGAGGGGAAGCTCGGGGACGACGTGCTCCGCGAAGCTACCCGCTTTATCCGGCTGGATAACCCACGCGAGGCGGTGAGCAAGCTGGCCGACTGGGCGCCGATCCTGGCGTTGTCGCAGACGGAGTGGCCGAAACTCTGCCGCGCGAACGGCGCGCGCCTCGCGGCGGCCGCGAAAGACGCGCTCGCAGAGGCCGAACAGACGGGCGACGCGGCGCTGCGCGAGCGGCTGAGCGCGTTGGGCCAACTGCTGTCGGCGTGCGGGCATCTCGACCCTCCCCCAGCCCCTCCCTGAGAGGGAGGGGAGTCGAGATCGGCGGCCGCGCGAGGGCGCGGGACGCTACCGCGCTCGTCAGGCACGGAGGCCTGACGCTATTCGATGTCCA
>CAIWOY010000230.1 GCA_903914415.1 uncultured Phycisphaerales bacterium
CTGCCGCTCCGCTTCCCGCCGACCCAGCGCCATGGCCGCGTCCTCCGTGACCTGCAACTTCCAAGATGGCCGGCATTCTAGTATACCTAGCTGCTACTGTCAAGACGACTTCTGCGGCGGACTGTTAGGAGGGTCATGGAGGTGCCCGATGATCAGGCGGATAGGAATGAGCGTGCTCGGCGTCCTGCTCATGAGTAGCTGGGCTCTGGGGGATGACTGCACCGGCGTGCTGACCACGTCGGGCAGCTCGCAGGGGAACTCCTCGAACGCCCCTTGGAACGGTACCTACGTCCACTCCCGCTCGATGTCGATCGTCAAAAACTCGGAGTTGCCCAGCGGCTGCAATCCGCCCGAGATAACCGAGATTGCGATGCAGATCGTGACGCCGTCCGCGATGACGTTCACGGATGTCAAGATCTGGATGAAAAGAACGGCGCTCATCGATTTCAGGAGTGCCAGCCCTCGAACATGGGATCAGAGCGGAACCCTCGTCTGGGACAGCGCCAACCATGGCGGCGTTGTCGATGTGTCGGCGGCCCGCTGGAAGGTGTTCACTTTCGATCAGCCTTTCATCTGGGACTCCACCGACAACCTGTTGATCTGCTGGCAGGGACAGCGGGCCACCAGTGCCTCACCCGTTCCGACCTTTCAGTGGAACTCGGCCGGGTCGTCGACATACACGCAGTGCTATGCCTCGTCGGACAGCGCCTACCCCACGGCGCTGGGTCCAAGTCCGAGGGGCTCCATCCAACGTGTGCAGTACCAGTTGACCTTTGCCCCGGTGAGCATACCCGTGCGCTGCTGCATGCCGGACGGCACTTGCCAGATGCAGATTCCCGCGAATTGCATCGCGGCAGCTGGCACGCGGAGCCACTACCCGAGCACGTGCGCCACGGAGGTCGTGTGGTACTCCGCATCAACCGCAACTAACCCCTTTGAGGACATCTCGGCGACGGGCACGCACGTGACGCAGGCCGAGGTGGATGAGGGCGGCGCCGCGGTGACAATGCCGTTTCCGTTCATGTTCTATGGGCTCACGGACACGAACGTCGGCGTGTCGTCGAACGGCTATCTACTCTTTGGCGCCCCCAACCCGATATACACATACGCGCATTGCTACGGTATCCCGACGACGTTCACGAGCCCGCAGTTCTTCCCGCTCATCGGTCCCCTGTGGCAGGAGTTGAACTCTGGCACCGGCGCGGTGCAGTATGAAACGCGGGGCACGGCACCCACCCGGCGTTTCATCGTACAGTGGACCTACGTGGAGAACAACGCGAGCGGGCACATGGACCCCCCGTTCTACAACACCTTCCAGGCGGTGCTGTACGAGAGCACGAATGCCATCGAGTTTCGGTACGAAGATGTGAGCATCTACCCCGACCAGAACGGGCATGGGTGCGCGGGCGTGGAGAACAGCGCCGGCACGGTCGGCACCTGCGTGAGCAGCATGGTGGCCAACGGCGCCTGCATCCACCTCACTCCGGTCTACGGACCATGCACGCCGGTGGGGGCCTGCTGCCACGGTGCCACGTGCACGGCCTTGACCGAGTTTGACTGCTTGCGGCAGTCGTACGATATCCACTGCGCGCCCCAAGGCTTTTCCTGGCAGCCGGGCGGTTGTGATCCTTGGCCCTGCGGTTCCGGTGCCTGCTGCCTCCCCAACGGGACATGCTTCGTGACCACCCAGAGCGATTGCGAAGGCCAGGGGGGCATCTACCGCGGGCTGGACACGACCTGCGAAGGTGCCTCCTGTGTCGCGGCCTGCTGCGTCAACTATCAGTGCGCGGGCAACCTCTCGCACGCTGCGTGCACCAGCGCCGGCGGAATCTGGCACGACCTTCAGGATTGCGCCACGTTCATCTGTCCTCCTTGGAATGACAATTGCTCGGCGGTGACGCCGGTGACGCTGGTGGAAAACGTGGTGCAGACCTTCTCAGGCGACAACCGGGGCGCGACCGATGACACGACGAGCTTCTGTGTTATGCAGTACTCGTGGCCATCCGCGATACCCAAGCCGCCGCAGGTGTAGCTCGCCATCACCCTGGATTCGACGTATCCATTGTGGGACGTGAACCTCGACTACTGCGGCAGCGGTCTCAACGGCGTGCCGTTCGGCAATGTCTACCTCAACCTGATAAGGGCGTGCCCTTGCACCGGGTCGCCGTCGGGCACCCAGGCGGCGGGCTATGAGCCGCGCTGCCCGGACGGGAACCTCGTCCTCAGTTGGGGCGGCCTCCAGCCTGGCACGTACTACATCCCCGTGGCGCTCGATGCGGCGCACGACGCCGCGGGCCCGTACACGATCCATGTGATCGCCAAGAAGTGGTATTGTGATTCGCATCCAAGCAGTATGGACACGACGCTGACACGGTTCCAGTTGGGCTCGATCGACAACAGCACGGTGACATGCGATACCTATAACAACTTCACCTTCACCAATGTCGAGACGATATCGACCAACCTCACGCAGGGCGTTACGTATCCCGCCCTGGTCTCGATCAGCAATTGCACGCCCACGAACTGCGAGCAGAGGTTCGTTTGGGTGTGGGCGGACTGGAACCAGGACGGCGTCTTCAGCAACGATGCCGAGTGGGTCTACGACTCTGGCTACATTTCGTTCGACCCGTGCGATCGGGATGTTAACTTCGACCTCGCCGTTCCGCCGGACGCGCCGCTGGGCGTGACACGGCTGCGCGTGATTGTGACGGACGGGCTGGACGGTGCGGGGAATCCCATCTACGAGAACCCCGTCCCGTGCGGCTACTACATCTCAGGCGCGACGGAGGACTACACCGTCGACGTTGTTTCAGGCTACACGCCGGGCGCATGCTGCCTGCCTGTAGCACCCTACTGCGCCCAGTTGTCCCAAGACGAGTGCCAGGCCCAGAACGGTGCGTTTCTCGGCTGGTTTGTGCCCTGCCCGTTGCTCGACTGCGACGGCGACGGCCAGCCCGACACTTGCGCGATGGCCTTAGGCGCGGCGGATTGCAATATCAACGGCAGCCCGGATAACTGCGACATTATCAACGGCGTCAGCGTCGACTGCCAGCCCGACGGCATCCCGGACGAGTGCCAGCTCGGCGACGCCCTGCACGTCTACCGGTGGGATGACGGTTCGTCTGAGAGCATGGTTGGCCTGAGCCACGGCGGCGAGATCTGCTGGATCCAGCACTTCACGGTATCCGGCTCGGACAGCCGCACGATCACGGGGATCCAGACGTGCTTCGGTTCGCCGCTCTTCCCTGTGGCCACTTCCGGTGTCTACGCCGGCGAGGACTTCCGCGTGTTCATCTGGAGCGATCCTGACGGCGACGGTAATCCGGCGGATGCGGTCCTGCTGCAAGAGGAAGCGGCCACGATCCGGGCCGACGCCATCGCGACGGACGTTCTTCAGACCGTGCCGCTGAATCCGACCGTAAACCTCCCGACGACCAGCTTCTTCGTCGGTGCGGCGGTCATCATCGGGTACGGTTATCCGGCGCCGATGGACCAGAACGGCACGCTGGCGCATGAGACCTGGCTGGCGTACGCCGCGCCCCCGTTCAACCCGAACCCCCCGATGTCGAACCTGGCGACCATGGATTCCTGGGGACTTCCGTGCAACTTCCTCCTGCGCGCGGTGGGCCTGCATGCGAACGACCTCAACGCCAACTGGGTGCCCGATGAGTGCGACAGCGGCGCTTGCTGCTTCCCGGACGGCCACTGTGAAACGAAGCTGGCGGCTGCCTGTGCGACGGCCGGTGGCAGGTACCGCGGCGACCTCACGGTGTGCGATCCGAGCCCGTGCGAGCAGCCAGAGGCGGCATGCTGCTACCTGGACGGCTCGTGCGCGACGAAGTTGGCGGCCGAATGCACCGGGACGTGGCTCGGCTTCGGCTCGGCCTGCAGCCCAAATCCGTGCGTGCAGCCGCAGGGGGCCTGCTGTCACCCGGATGGCTCGTGCGCGATTACGTTAGCTGTGGAATGCCCTGGGACGTGGTTCGGCTACGGTTCGGTCTGTGCTCCGAATCCGTGCCCGCAGCCGGGCTGCGCCGGCGACACCAACTGCGACACGGTCGTCAACTTCGCGGACGTCGACCCGTTCGTCGAGGCGCTCTACGGCGAGTCGCGCTGGAACCAAGCCCACCCAGGCTGCCCGTGGCTGAGCGCGGATTGTAACCACGACGGGCGGGTTACGTTTGCGGACATCGACCCGTTCGTCGCGCTGCTCGGGACGACTTGTCCGCCATAGCGGGCGCTGATCGTCCAGGAGGCGGTTCGGACGCGCCGTACGAGCGAGATGCCGGGCGGCGGCGCCGTAGGCCGGTGATAGTGAAGGGCTGAGCTCTCCGGACACAGGCCGGCGAGGAACCTCGCCGGCCTGTGCCTCTTTACGGGCAGAACGGGGTGGCCGAAAGGGCCGGCCAGCCGATAGAATGGAGGTGAGGATTTCGGGGGCGCGCCGGCACGAGAGGCGGTACGCTTGCGCAGAACTGCTGCGGAACGAGAGACGAAGGGCCACGCGGGTCGCAGCGCGGCCTGGAGAGTGCTGCGCGCCATCAGCGTCCTGGCCCTCCTGCCCTCCGCCGGGTGCATCGTGCCGCAGCCGCGCGGCGACGGCAAGCTGGCGCGGATCGTCGAGCCCACCACGAAACGGCCGTACTGGTTGTATCTGCCGGTGGAATACGTCTCGGCGGACGAGCACACGCGGGCCGAGAAACGCTGGCCGCTCGTCGTGACCTTTCACGGGATGAAGCCCTACGACATCGCGCTGTACCAGGCGAAGGAGTGGGAGCAGGAGGCCGACCGCTACGGGTTCATCGTCGTGGCGCCCGAGCTGACCGCGTTCGACTTCATCTTCGGCGAATTCCCGCTGCATTCGATCAACCGGGCGTTCAAATCGGATGAGCTGACGACGCTCGCGATCCTCGACCACGTCTTCGAGACCACCCACGCCGACCCCAGCCGCGTCTTATCGACGAGCTGGTCGTCCGGCGGCTACATGGCCCACTACATGCTGAACCGGCACCCGGAACGGTTCACCTGCCTGGTGGCGCGGCAGTCGGACTTCTCGGCCTCTGTGCTCGACGCCCCCGCGACGGCGCGGTCGATTCGCCACCCCGTATTGATCCTGAGTACCGAGCTGGACATTCCGGTCTGCAAGCTGGAGTCGCGCGAGGCGATCACCTGGTATGAAAGCCACGGGTACAAGAAGCTCGCCTGGGTCTATCTGAACAAGCTGGGGCACGAGCGCACGCCCGACATGGCCGCGGACTTTTTCGCCCGCGTGTGCGGGGCGCAGCCGTCCCGCCCGCCGGAGGTGCTCTTCCAGCGGCAGGCGATCGACGGGAACGCCAGCGGCCTGGCGCTGCTGGCGGGCGACATGAATCGGCTTCAGGAGGAGACGGAAAGCGGGTCGCCGGCCGAAGCGTCCGCGAACGCGGCGGCGCGCCAGGCGACGCTGACGCAGCGGCGACCCGTCTTGCTGGCGACGACCGCAGGCGCGAAAGGCGCGGGCGCCGAGGCGGCACGCGTCCCCGAAGCCGCGCGGACCGGTCCGCCGACGCCCAAACGCGGCGTGCAGTCCGATGCGCGGGCGCCGGCGAGCACTCCGGTCGGGATCAGCGTGTCCTCCGCGATCGGGTTTGCGCCGCTGCTGCTCGTGTACGGCGCGGAGTGCCCGACCGACTGGTATCGGACGGCGGATTTCACGTGGCTGCTGAACGGTACGAAGATCGGGCGCGGGTTGAACGGGCAGAAGACGATCGTCGAGCCGGGGGACTACGCGCTGGAGCTGGCGGTGGTGACCGACAAGGGGGTGGAGCACCGGGCGACCCGCCAGATTCGCGTCCTGAAGAACGTGGAGGCGGCGCACGCGCCGTGAGCGCGGCGCGGGGTGCCGCCGGCGAGGCACGCGGGCGAGTTGGCGCGCGATGGCGGAGTGTCAGAACAACCTGTGGGCGCCGTGGCGCATGGAGTACATCCGCGGCCTGGCGCCGGGCGGCGCCGGGGAGTGCTTCCTGTGTCGCGCGGCTGCGGCACCGCAGGCCGACGCGCAGGACCACGTGTTGTGGCGCAGCGCGCTGACGCTGGTCGTGCTCAATCGCTTCCCATATTGCAGCGGGCACGTGCTGATCGCCCCGCTGGCGCACGCGGCCGAGCTGCACGACCTGCCCGACCCGGCCCTGCTCGAGTTGATGCGGCGGACGCGCGACGTACGCCGGGTCCTGGAGACGGCGCTCCGCGCGCAGGGCTTCAACATCGGGATCAACCTGGGGCGCTGCGCGGGCGCGGGGCTGCCGGGGCACCTGCACATCCACGCGGTGCCGCGCTGGAACGGCGACACAAACTTCATGCCGGTACTGGGTGACGTAACGGTCATTCCGCAGTCGCTGGCGGAGGTGCAGCGACTTTTCCTCGAAACCGCCGGGCAGCTCGGGCTACCGGCTGACGCCTAGTGTAGTGGCTCACAAGAACGTGAACATAATCGCCTGGGGAGCATGGGCCTCTGGCCCGTTTCGGCAGCGATTCGCACGGGCCGGAGGCCCATGCTCCCCGGTCCGTAACGTGCGGTTATTTCTGA